>CANJMO010000036.1 GCA_947475845.1 Caulobacteraceae bacterium
CGATGGTCGCGTCGGCGTCCGCCGTCAGGGTGTTGGTCATCGACTGCACCGTGATCGGCGCGTCGCCCCCAACCTCGACCGAGCCCACGCGAATCTTGCGCGACGGACGGCGCTGGATCATGCGCCAGGGACGAACGGTGGTGTGATCTTGCATGGCCGCGAAAAGCCCTGGTGGAACTGCGGTCTATATAGCGCCGTGGAGAGGATTTGTCCTCAGCCGAGCCCGGAGGCCGGAACCGGAGCCTTGATCTTGGCGATCGGAGTCTGCGGCGCCAGCAGCGGGCCCATCGCCTGGCCGTTCATGATCACCTTGAAGGCGTCGGGCACGGCCACATCGATGGTCAGGCCCTGCACGCCCGCGGGGGCGCGGTAGGATTCGCCCGCGGCCAGTTGGCGCGCGAAATAGATCGAGCCGTCGGCGCCGCGGATCACCAGCGAGGCGGCGCGAATGGCCTGCACCGTCAGCACTGCCTGGTCGGCGGCGGCGCCGTAGATCGCGGCGCGGGGATTGAGAGCGACAGCCTTGGTCACGGCGGTCAGAGGGATCGACTTGCCGTCGGCGCCCTTCATCATGCCGGGGGTGACATAGGGGGTGGGCACGTCGGAATCGGCCGGGGCCGGCTGAGCGGCGCCCAGGGCTACGGGCCCTTTGGCCCCAAGCGGGCCGGGGCCCGGAGCATTGGTGACCGGGACCGGCGGCGTCGGCTCGCCGTCATGGGCCACGGCGTGCTGAGCGACGTTCCAGATCACCACGGCGGTGACCAGCACGACGCCGGCGCCCGCCAGCCACGACAGGCGCGGATCGCGTTCCTTGCGCATGCCTAGCGGCGCCTTGAGCGCTTCATCCGGGCTGGGAGAGTCCTGCTTGAATTGAGCGACCGCGACATTGGCGTTGGCGCCCACCGCCTGGGCGAAGGCGCGGACATAGCCGATGGCGAACGGACGGGACGGCAGCTGGTCGATCTGCATCTCTTCGAGCGCCTGCAGATAGGCGCGGCGGATGCAGGTGGTGTCGGCGATGTTCTGCAGGGACAAGCCCTTCGCTTCGCGCAGCGCCCTTAGCGCCTGCCCGATGTTCGCCCCCGCCCGCAGCAGAGACTCCAAACCCTGTCCCCCCCCGTCATGCGCACCCAAGGCATCCGAACCCTTGGCGACCATGTTGGAGTCGGCGCCCGCGCCGAAATCCAGTGGCATGGCTCCGTATAACCCTCGCAGAAACCCGCAAACCGCCCCCGAGGTGACGCTCGAACCAGTTAGCACATCAATGTTAACCAGGAGTTTTGGATATCAAGCTATCTGCCGGAATTCAATCGACTAAACTGCGACATAGAGCTTTCGCGCAAGAGTCTCGATCTCGCTGCGTATCGAGCCTGATGATCCCTTGAGCAGATTCAGCACCCCGCGACGCGCCGCCTCGCGGTCGCAAGACAGCACCATGCGCTTCACGGGCCCTATGCCGGAGGGCGGCATCGACAGCCGATCGAAGCCCAGGGCCATCAGGGTGAAGGCCTCCAGCGGCCGCCCCGCCATCTCGCCGCACACCGAAACCGGGGTGCCCGATTCCGCGCAGGCGTCGGCGATGGTCTTCATCACCCGCAGGGCCGGCGGCGACAGGAAGTCGTAACGGTCGGAAACCCTGGGATTTCCGCGGTCTGCGGCGAAAAGGTATTGCATCAGGTCATTGGTGCCGACCGAGACGAAATCGGTCATCGGCAGCAGGGCGTCCAGGTGCCAGAGCAGAGACGGCGCCTCGATCATGGCCCCCACGCGCAGGGAGCTGGGCGCCGGGCGGCCGCGGCGCAGGGCCCAGGCCACCTCGTGATCGACCAGGGCGCGGGCGGCGCGGAATTCTTCGACGCTGGCCACCAGCGGGAACATCACCCGCAGCTCACGGCCACGCGAGGCCGAGATCAGGGCGCGCAGTTGGAGGCGCAGCAGGGCCGGCCGGTCCAGACCCATCCGCACCGCGCGCCAGCCCAGGGCCGGGTTCTCCTCGCGCTCAGCCTCCAGATAAGGCAGCACCTTGTCGCCGCCCAGATCGAGGGTGCGGAAGGTGACGGGCAGATCCCCGGCGCCCTCCAGGACTTTCTCGTAGAGCGCGGTCTGCGCCTCCAGGCGCGGCAGCTCCTCGGCCACCATGAACTGGAACTCGGTGCGGAACAGGCCGATGCCCTCCGCGCCGGTCTCGTGCAGGATGTCGAGATCGACGGCCAGGCCGGCGTTCATGAGCAGGGTGATCTTGGCCCCGTCGCGGGTGAAGGCGGGGGTGTCGCGAAGCCGGGCGAACTCGGCGCGCAGCTGGGCGCGGACCTCCATCCGCGCCTGCACCGACTCGATCACATCCGGGCGCGGGCGCAGATAGGCCTCGCCGGACTCCGCGTCGACGATCACCGAGTCGCCCTGCGAGACCCGGTCGCGCAGGCCCTGCAGGCGGCCGACGCAGGGGATTTCCAAAGCCCGGGCGACGATGGCCGCGTGGCTGGCGCTGGAACCCTCTTCGAGCAGGAGGCCGCGCAGCTTGGTGCGGTCGTATTCCAGCAGGTCCGCCGGCCCCAGGTTCCGCGCGATCAGGATGGCGTTGTCGGGCAACTGGCGGGCGGCGGACACATCGCCGGACAGGTGGCGCAGCAGGCGGTCGTTGAGATCTTCCAGATCGTGCAGCCGCTCGCGCAGATAGGGATCGCGCGCCTGGCCCAGACGCGCCCGGTGTTCCGAACGCACCCGTTCCACAGCCGCCTCGGCGGTCAGGCCCGAACGCACCGCCTCCTCCAGCGAGCGGTTCCAGCCGCGGTCGTGGGCGAACATGCGATAGGTCTCGAGCACCTCGAACGAGGGGCCGACGATGCCGTGCTGGCCGTCGAGCATGGTGTCGAGCTGGCTCTGCAGAGCCTCCACGGCGGTCTTGAGCCGGGCCTCCTCGCGCACCGCGTCGTCGGATAGAAGTTGTTCGGCGATAACGGGCGCCTCGTGCAGCACCACCACGCCGTAGGCCAGGCCGTCGGCGAACTTGGTCCCCTTGAGCCGCTCGGGCTTGTGGGGCGCCAGCTCGACGTCCTTCATCTCCGCCTGGCCGAACAGCTCCCCCCCGGCCACCATCTCGGCCAGGACCATGGCGATGATCTGCAGGTCCTCGACCTCTTCCTCGCTGTAGATGCGCGTGGTGCGGTTCTGCACGACCATCACCCCGATGGTGCGGCCGCCGCGCAGCAGCGGCACCCCGAGGAAGGCGTGATACGGATCTTCGCCGGTTTCCGGGCGGTAGGAGAAGGACGGGTGGTTGGGTGCGTCCGACAGGTTCAGCGGCCGACCCATGCGCATGATCTCGCCGACCAGGCCTTCGCCGGGCTTCAGCTGGGTATTGTGCACGGCGCTGGGGTTCAGGCCTTCGGTGGCGAACAGCTCAAGGTCGCTGGACGCGCGGCGCAGGTAGAGCGAGCAGACTTCCGCGACCATCGACAGGGCGATGATCCGTACGACCATGTCCAGCCGCTCCTGGGCCGGACCACCGCCGGCCAGGGCTTCGCGGATCTGGCGCAGAAGACTGCGCGGTCCGCGCACGGCCAAGCCCGTGATCGCCATCGTAACTCCCTGTGCTGTCCCCTTCTATCCTGCGCGCGGGGCGCATGGGAGGGACGCTTGTATAACTGGCATCGCACGCCTCAAGGCGCCTGCAAAGACGCTTTCAGACAACAACGATTGCATCGAACGGCGCCTCGAATATCCTGACCGCTTCGTTTGACCTGGGGATTACACTCGGTGCGCCATTTGGATCATCGCCGCGGATGAGCGGATCGATTTGCAGGCGCGTCCTGGTGGTCGAGGACGAGATGATGATCGCCATGATGGTCGAGGACATGCTGACCGACCTCGGTCACGAGGTCGTGGGCGTGGCGCCCAACCTCAAACAGGCCCTGGCCCTGGCCGCCAGCGCGCAGATCGACGTGGCGGTGCTGGACATCAATCTTGGCGGCGGAGAACGCTCGTTCCCGGTGGCCCAGCTGCTGCGCGACCGCGGCGTGCCGTTCCTGTTCGCCACCGGCTACGGGACGCTGGGCCTGGAAGCGCCGTTCCAGGATACGGTCACCCTCAAGAAACCGTTCCAGATCAGCGATCTGGGGAAGGCGGTTGAGGCGGTGACGGCAACGCGTTGAAAACCGCGCGTCATCGGCTAAGTCAAAGCCATGGATGATTTCGGCGACCTTCCCCCGCACGTGCAGAACACCTTGAGGCGAGCCGGGGTCATGTCGGCCGAACAGGCGCGGGCGCTGGGCCGGGATGGTCTGTCCCGGATCGGCATCGGCCCACTGGCCCTGTCGCGCCTGTTCGGGGCGTCGGCGGCGCCGCAGCCGCGCAGCCACGCCCTATCGACCGACGAACTGCGGCGCGTGCAGCGCTGGTTCGATACGGTGCAGGAGGCCGCGTCCTTGAAGCTGGGCCACGGTGATCACGCGCTGGCGAAAAAGATCGGCGGCTGGATCGCCTGACCCTGCCTAGAGCTTGTCGAGGCCGTAGGCGGCGTGCAGGGCGCGGACGGCCAGTTCGGTGTAGGCAGCGTCGATCAGGACGCTGATCTTGATCTCGGAGGTCGAGATCACCTGGATGTTGACGCCCTTCTCGGCCAGGGCCCAGAACATGGTCTTGGCCACGCCGGTGTGGCTGCGCATGCCGACCCCGATCACCGAGACCTTGGCCACGTCCTCGTTGACCGCCGCGTCCTCGAAGCCGATCTCGGCCTTGGCCCCGTTGACGATCTCCATCGCCCGCGCGGCGTCGCGCTTGCCGACGGTGAATTCCATATTGGCCGAATCCGTGTCGCGCGCGCGCGACTGGACGATCATGTCCACGTTGACGTTGGCGTCGGCCAGGCGGCTGAAGATCGCCGAGGACACGCCCGGATGGTCGGGCAGGCCCAGCAGGGTGATCTTGGCTTCGTCCCGGCTGTAGGCCACGCCGCTCACGATGCGCTTTTCCACGATCTCATCCTCGTCACAAACGATGGTGCCCTGCCCCGGGGCTTCGCCCGGCTCGACAAAGCTCGATAGTACGCGCACCGGCACCCGCTGGGCCATGGCCAGCTCGACCGAGCGGGTCTGCAGCACCTTGGCCCCCAGGGACGCCATTTCCAGCATCTCCTCGTAGGAGATCTTGGCCAGCTTGCGCGCCTTGTTCTCGATCCGCGGATCGGTGGTGTAGACCCCGTCCACGTCCGTATAGATGTCGCACGATCCGCCCACCGCCGCGGCGATGGCCACGGCGCTGGTGTCCGAACCGCCCCGGCCAAGGGTGGCGATGCGGCCCTCGCGGGTGACGCCCTGGAAGCCGGCGATCACGGCGATCTCGCCCTTGTCGAAGGCGGCCAGCAGGTTGTCGGAGGGAATTTCGTCGATGCGCGCGCGGCCATGGGCCTCGTCGGTGATGATCGGCACCTGCCAGCCCATCCACGAGCGCGCGTCATGGCCCATGTTGCGCAGGGTCATGGCCAGCAGGCCGGCGGTGACCTGTTCGCCCGAGGCGACCACTGCGTCGTATTCGGCATCGGATTCGCTAAGGCCTTCGGCGGCGCGGCCGGCGCCATCGGTCCAGGCGACCAGTTCGTTGGTCTTGCCGGACATAGCCGAGACCACCACAGCCACCTGCTTGCCGTCGGCGACCTCGGCGGCCACCAGACGCGCCACGCGCCTGATCCGCTCCAGGTCCGCGACCGAGGTCCCGCCGAACTTCATCACCAGCCGAGACACGCCCGCGCCCCCCAAATCCAAGACTGTTTCACTTGCCAGGATGGGCTGTAGCCGCCATCCAGATCGAAGGGCGCCCTTCTAGCGGCGCCGAAGACTTGCCGCAATGCGTACCGGACCCTGACGATATGGACATCGCGCCACACTCCAGCATCGATCCGGCCGAGGTGGAGCGTTTCTCGGCCATGGCCGCCGAATGGTGGGATCCGACCGGCAAGTTCAAGCCCCTGCACCTGTTCAACCCGGTCAGGCTCGGCTTCATCCGGGATGAGGCCGCCCGCCGCTTCGGCCGCGACATTGCAAAGCGCCGCCCGTTCGAGGGCCTGCGCCTGCTGGACATCGGCTGCGGCGGGGGGCTGCTATGCGAGCCGATGGCCCGGCTGGGGTTCGAGGTGACGGGGGTGGATGCGTCGGAGCGCAACATCGGCGTCGCGCGGCTGCATGCCGAGGCGCAGGGCCTGGCAATCGACTACCGCGCCGACACGGCCGAAGCCTTGCTTGCCTCGGGCGAGGCACCGTTCGACGTGGTGCTGAACATGGAGGTGATTGAGCACGTCGCCGATCCCGGCCGCTTCATCCGCGACTGCGTGAGCCTGACCGCCCCGGCGGGCTTCATGATCGTGGCGACGCTGAACCGCACGCCCAAGGCCCTGGCCTTGGCGGTGGTGGGCGCGGAATACATCCTGCGCTGGCTGCCGCCCGGCACCCATGACTGGAAGAAGTTCCTGAAACCCTCTGAAATCTTGGAGTTTCTAAAGGATGAGCAGGTGTCGGTTTCAGGGCCGTTCGGGGTGTCCTACGACGTCCTGACCGGCCGCTGGTCGCCGTCGAGCGACATCGACGTCAACTACATGATGACGATCGACAAGAGCGCCGCCGCCGGCGAGCACGTCTAGGCGCTTACGGCGTTGTGGCGGGTTTGAAGCCGCCGACCGGGGCGCCGTTGGGCCGGCCGAGGAAGGTCAACTTCTTGCCGTCGGGGAAGGTGACGGTGTCGATGCTGCCCCGCGGGCCCCCATCGCGCAGGGGGAAGATCGACATGGTGACCTTGTCGCCGGGAGTCAGGCTGCGCTTGGTCCAGCCGGCGCGGGTCATCACCCCGGTGCTCGACGCCTCGATGGTCCAAAGGCGCGGAGGCGGGCCGCCGGCCTTGGGCTCTTCCATTACATCGATCGAGATGTGCGGGTTGGCCCAGTTCAATTCCTTGATCACGCCCTGAAAGACCACCGTCCTGGTGTTGTCGAACATGGCGCCGGAATGGTGGGCGTAAGCCGGGATGGCCATGACCGCCAGTAGCAGGCCGCCCACGGCTATTCTGAAAACCGAACTCATCGCGCTTTTCCCTGATCCATTTTTTTGTTGGTCACAAGTGAGCAAAAAAACGCCCGAGTGACAATCGCGGGCAGTCCGGATCAGCCCTTGGCCCACAGCGGTGCGCAAAATATGGCCACCGTCACGGCGAGGCCCAGGGCGAACAGGCCCGAGCGCAGGCTCGGCTTGTCGCCGAGATAGGCGGCCACATAAGCGGCGCGCACCAGCAGGTAGGTCACCGCCAGCACGTCCACCATGGCCTGCCCGGCATGGCGCATCTCAGCCAGGATCACCGCCGCCGCAAATAATGGGAAGTTCTCGATGCCGTTTTGGTGCGCGCCGAGCGCCCGGGCGCGGAACGGGTCGCGCCAGAAGGCCGGGTTGCGCGGATTGCCATTGTCGAACTGCTTGCGGCCCTTGGCCTTGGCGATGGCGATCGTGCCGATGTAGAGGGCGACCGCTCCCAGAAGGCAGAGGTCGGCCACGGTCATCATCTTCAATTGATCTCTTGTTTGCGCGGCGGCTTGGGGGCGAGGGGCGCGATCGGAACCCCCTCCTCCACCAGCTTCCTGACCTCGGCGCCCGAGGCCTCGCCATAGATGCCGCGCTCCTCGGTCTTGCCCTCGTGCATGTCGCGGGCCTCCTGGGCGAAGCTGTCGCCGACGTAGTCGAAGTTGTCCTCGACGTGCTGCCGGACCGCCTGCGCCGCCTGCATCATCATCTCGCGCACCAGCGCGGGCGGGCCGTCAGGACCCGCGCCCTGTGCCTTGGTCCCCGCCACCGACGGCGCCATCACCGCCTTGCGCACGGCCCTGGACGCGCACACGGGGCATGCAAGCAGGCCGCGCGCCTGCTGATCGTCATAGTCGCCCGACGATCCGAACCAGCCCTCGAAGTCGTGCTCGTGATCGCACAGGAGCGCATAGCGGATCATGCGGTGGGGCCCGCGAAAGGCCGCTCGTTCTTCAGTGAGGGGATCGCCTGACGGGTGGTGTCGACCTGCTGCAGATCGAGGTCGGCTATCACGACGCAGGGCTCGTCGCCGTCCGCCTGGGCGATGATGCGGCCCCAAGGATCGATAGCCATGGAGTGGCCCCAGGTCGCCCGGCCATCTTCGTGCACGCCGCCCTGAGCCGCGGCGAGGACAAAGGCGCCGTTCTCGATCGCCCGGGCGCGCAGCAGCACCTCCCAGTGCGCCTCGCCGGTCGGGCGGGTGAAGGCGGCGGGCACGGCGATGACGCCGACGCCGGACTTGCTGAGGGCGCGGTAAAGGTGCGGAAAACGCATGTCGTAGCAGATGGTCAGGCCCAGCGGCCCCCATGGCGTCTGGGCGATCTTGGCCTCGGAGCCCGGCTGATAGAGCGAGGACTCGCGGTAGCGGTCGCCGTTGGGCAGGTCGACGTCGAACATGTGCAGCTTGTCGTAGGTCTCGATCACCTGGCCCTGAGCCGAGATCAGCACGGCGCGGTTGGCCGCCTTGTCGGCCCCGACAGCCACCAGAGCCGAGCCGATCAGGATCCAGACGCCATGCTTTTGCGCCAGGGCGAGCACGCCCTGAACATAGGGGTCCTCGTCCAGAGTCTTGAGCACCTCCAGCAGCTTGGCGCGGTCGCGCTGCAGGAAGTTGGAGCCTTCTGGCGTGATGATCAGCTGCGCGCCGTCCGCCACCGCCTGTTCGATCAGAGGCGTGACCTGCGCCAGCGCGGCCTCCTGCGAGGCCGGGGTGCGGGTCTGGATCAGGGCGACGCGCAGTGGGCTCATGCGGTCAGCAGAGCGTCCAGTTCGCCGCGGCGCTCCAGCGCCATCATGTCGTCGCAGCCGCCGATGTGTTTTTCGCCGACGAAGATCTGCGGGAAGGTCGAGCCGCCGCCGCTGCGCTGGATCATTTCCTGGCGCTTGGCGGGATCCATGCCGGCCTCGATCTCGGTGAAGTCGGCACCCTTTTGGTTGAGGACCGACAGGGCCCGGGCGCAGTAGCCGCAGCCGGGGCGGGTGTAGATGGTGACGTGAGCCATAAGCGCCTCTATCGACGAACTGTAACAGTTAGCAAGCCTAGATAGATACTCAGCCGGCGTCCTGCATCCCTGCTTCCCTAACGCGCGCGATCACCGCCAGGTCCACAGCCGCGGCGCCCGCCTTGAGCAGGGCCCTGGCGCAAGCCTCCGCCGTCGCGCCGGTGGTCATCACGTCGTCCACCAAAAGAATGCGCTTGCCCGCGAGCCTTGCGCTCCACCGCGGTGGAGAGACGAACGCGCCAGCCACATTCCGCCGCCGTCCGGAGCCCGACTTTCCCGCCTGGCTCTGCCCCGCGCTTTTGCGCACAAGCGCGCCCGGCCAATAGTCGAGCTCGCAGCGGCGAGCCAGGGGACGCGCCATCTCGGCGGCCTGGTTGTAGCGGCGGCGGATCAGGCGCAGCGGATGCATCGGCACGGGGACTACGGCGTCGGCCTCGGCCACCAGATCGGCGGCCGCGCGGCCCAGCCACAGGCTGAACAGACGGGCCAGATCGACCCGGTCGGCGTGCTTGAACTGCAGGATCAGGTCGCGCGAATGCTCATCGTAGAGACAGGCGGCGCGGGCGCGGGCGCGGGGCCTGGATTCGCAGGCGGCGCAGCGCACCCCCGGCCCCAGGTCGTAGTCGAACGGCAGGCCGCAGCCATCGCACACCGGCGCCTCGAGGAACGTCACCTTGGACCAGCCCTGCGCCGACAGGCCGGGCGAGGACGCCCTGGACCCGGCGTCGAAGTCGTGGTGAGGGAAGATCAGGTCCTGCACGCCTCGCAGCAGAGCCGCGCCCGTCCGTTGTCCCGTATCCGCCAGTTCAGCCAGGTCCATGTCCGCCCCGCCCCGCCTGTTCGACCGCACCCTGCACCGCCAGCGCCTGGACCGCGCCGCGCCCGGCTATGGGGCGGCCGACTTCCTCAAGGTCCGTGCGGCGGGCGACGCCGTCGAGCGGCTCGAGACCATCATGCGCGACTTCCCGCTGGCCGTCGATCTGGGCGCGCGCAATGGGGCGTTCGCCAAGGCGCTGGCCCAAAGCGATGCTGCGGCCAAGGTCGGAGCCCTGATCGAGACCGACCTGTCCGGGCGGATGCTGGCCGGGCGGCCTGGCATGCGGGTGCAGGCCGACGAGGAGCGCCTGCCGTTCGCGGACGAGAGCGTTGACCTGATCGTCTCGACCCTGGCCCTGCACTGGACCAACGACCTGGTCGGGGCGCTGATCCAGATTCGCAACGCCTTGAAACCCGACGGCCTGTTCCTCGGCGCGGTGCTGGGCGGTTCGACCCTGAGCGAGCTGCGCCAATGCCTGGTGCAGGCGGAGTCGGAGCTGTCCAACGGCGCCGGGCTGCGGGTCTCGCCGTTCGCCGATGTGCTGGATGCGGCGGGGCTGCTGCAGCGAGCCGGCTTCGCCCTGCCGGTAGCCGACACGGACAAGGTGACCGTGCGCTACGCCCACGCCCTGGAGCTGATCCGCGATGTACGCGCCATGGGCGAGAGCAATGTCCTGTTCGACCGCGCCCGCCAGCCGATCGGCAAGGCTGTTCTTGCCCGGACCGCGGCCCTCTATCAGGAGCGCTTCGCCGGGGCCGACGGGCGGATCCAGGCCTCGTTCGACATCATCAGCATGACCGGCTGGGCGCCCCACCCCGACCAGCAGCAGCCGCTGCGGCCCGGCTCGGCCAAGATGCGGCTGGCGGACGCCCTGCATACGCGCGAGATTCCGACCGGAGACAAAGCCGGCGAGTGACATCAGGGAGGATGCGATGAGCGAAGAGAGCGGACATAGCCGCCGGGGCCTGCTGGCGGGCGCTGCGGGGATCGGGGCGCTGGGGGCCATGCTGGCCGGCGGCGCTCAGGCCGCAGCGATGACCGATGCAGAGAAGGCCAACGTCAAGCTGGTCAACGACTTCTGCGCCGCCTATGGCCATGGCGACCCGGACAAGATCATGGGCTTCTTCACCGACACCCCCGCCTATCGCCAGACCGAGCTGGTGGCTCCAGCCGTGGGCCGCCAGGCCGTCCTTGAAAAGGTCTCGGCCAGCACCAAGGTCGCGATCAAGTTCGAGGTGCTGGAGAGCTGGGCGCGCGGGCCGATGGTGATCAACGAGCGCATCGACTATTTCGACAGCCCGCGGCTGAAGCGCTGGCACGGCGTCGGCGTGTTCATGATCAAGGATGGTAAGATCGGCGAGTGGTACGACTACACCATCGATCGGGTGACGGCCTGAGGCCTGGCCGGGGAACAAAGGGCTGCGCCAGCCATTGTCCAGCTTGACGCTTCAAACGGACGCCCGGACATGCACGCAGACTTCGGCTCCGCACCCCTTCCGATCACGCACCTTCGCCACCGCCGGGCGCGCGCGCAGCTGTTCGCGGTGTCCGCCGGCCATATCGCCCTCGCCTGCGCCCTGGCGCTGGGCGCCGCCATCGGCCTGGGCCTGCTCGCCGAGCGTCACATGTCCGAGCCCGCCGGCCCGGCCGCGCCCGGCTACACCTGGGTTTCCGGCGCCTGAGGCTGGCGCTTTACCCTGAGGGCCCCTAGCTTCCACGGGTAAGCAGGAGTGCCCCATGCGGCTGCGTAACCTCGTCATCGGACTGATCGCCGCCCTGCTGGCGGCGCCGGCTTTCGCCCAGGCGTTTCCGGTTCAGTCGTTCGACCAGATGATCGCGGCGGATCTGTCCCTGATCGCCCAGCAGAAGCGCAAGCTGAACGCGGGCGACCTGTTCTTCAATCCGGGCATCGAGAACAACGCCCGCGCCCGCGCCGTCTATACCGGCCAGTCGCGCCCGGTGGACGACCGCAAACAGGCTTTCATCATCGCCTTCGCCTCGGCCAGCGCCGGCAACCGCGACTACGCCTCGCTCTACCAGCGCGAATATCTGTTCAGCGCCAACGGTAAGGACTTCTGGCTGCCGGTGCAGAGCCAGGTGGCGTCCTATTTCGCCGACGAGCTGTCCTCTGGAACGCCGGTCACCCTCTACCTGCGCAACGCCGGCGGCCTGCGGTTACCGACGGCCTGGGATTGGGTGTTCCTGGTGGAGGAGTTCGAAGGGCCCAAACCCACGGGGCCCGCCAAGCCCGGCGCCAAGCCGCGCAAGCCGGTTATCCCCGCCGGGCCCAAAACCTTGACCTGACCGCTTTTGGCTTGCCGTCAAAAACCGGCTAGCGTGGGTTCAAAGACGCAAAACGAGGACGCGAGCATGCGCAGGTTAGGGCTGGGATTTGTGATGGCGGCGTCGATCGGCGGCGCGGCTGTGGCCCAGCAACCCCTGGTGCTGAACAACACCCAGGACCTGTTCTTCGCCCCGACCACCTTCGCCCAGATGAGCGCCGACCTGGCCAAGGCCACCCAGGGGGCGGCCGGTCCGACCTATTTCAACACCGCTCAGGAAAGCCGCAAACGGCTGGTGGCCAACTTCACGACCCAGTCGCGCCCGCTGGACGCGGCCGAGCTCGACTACATCCAGAAATACGCCTCGCGCATGGGTAAGCCGAACTACGCCAAGGCGTTCACCCATGCCTTCCTGTTCAAGGCCGATGGCCAGGACCACTGGCTGCCGGTGCAGAACGGGGTGGCGGAGTTCTTCCCTAAAGAGGTGAAGGACGGCGAGGCGATCACCCTCTACCTGCTGGAATCCGGCGGGGCCAAGAAGGGCGCGGCCTGGACCTGGACCTATCTGGTCGAGGACTACAAGACGCCGAAGAAGTAGGCCTTAGAGGAAGTCGCGCAGATAGGCTGCCAGGGGCTCGTCGGCCGGCGGCATCGGATAGGCGTGCAGCTGGTCCGGCTTCACCCAGGCCAGGGCCTGGTGCTCGATCTGGCGCACGAAGCCTTCCCAGCGGCGGCACAGGAACAGCGGCATCAAGAGGTGGAAGTCGTCGTAGGCGTGCGAGGCGAACACGAACGGCGCGAGGCAGGCCTGAGCCACCTCGATGCCGAGCTCCTCCTTGAGTTCGCGGATCAGGGCGATTTCGGGCGTCTCGCCGGCCTCGACCTTGCCGCCGGGGAATTCCCACAGGCCGGCCAGCTGTTTGCCTTCGGGCCGCTGGCAGATCAGCACCCGGCCGTCGCCGTCGACCAGGGCGCACGCAGCCACGAGCAGCAAGCTAGATCCTTTTTGCGCTACCGCTTCGCTGCCTGAGCGCGGGCTCATCAGGACCGGTAGTCGCCGTTGATCTCGACGTAGCGCTTGGTCAGGTCGCAGGTCCACATGGTCGCCTCGCCGCGGCCGACGCCGACGTCGACGCCGACCTCGAGCTCGGGGTTCTTCATGTAGGCCGACATCTTGGCCTCGTCGTAGCCGGGGGCGATGGCGCCGTCCTGCGCGGCCTGGAGCGGTCCGAAGCGGATCGACAGGCGCTCACGGTTGATCGGCTCGTCGGCCCGGCCCACGGCCATGACGATCCGGCCCCAGTTGGCGTCCTCGCCGGCGAAGGCGGTCTTGACCAGGGGAGATTCGGCGATGCTCCGAGCGATCTTTCTGGCGGAAGCCGCTGATTGGGCTCCGGAAACGGCGATCTTGACGAACTTGGTCGCACCCTCCCCGTCACGGACCAGCTGCCAGGCCAGATCCATCAGCACGCCTTCGAGCTTCTCGCGGAAATCGGCCAGGCGGCGGTCGCCCGGGCGGGCGATGCGCGCCGCGCCGGACGCGCCGGTGGCGAACAATAGGAGGGTGTCGTTGGTCGAGGTGTCGCCGTCCACCGTCACGCAGTTGAAGGTCTCGCGGGTGTAGAGACTGACCAGGGCCTGCAGGGCGGCGGGCGCGATGGCGGCGTCGGTGGCGACGAAGGCGAGCATGGTGGCCATGTCCGGCGCGATCATGCCCGAGCCCTTGGCGATCCCGGCGATCTTGACCGGCACGCCGTCGATCACCGCGGTGGCGTAGGACCCCTTGGGAAAGGTGTCGGTGGTCATGATCGCCTGGCCGGCCTCGGCCCAACCGTCGGCGTGAAGTTTGCCTTCCAGATCAGGCAGTTGTGCCGCGATCTTAGCGTCATCGAGCAGCACGCCGATGACGCCGGTGGAGGCCTGCATCACGTCGCGCTGGCGGCAGTCGAGCCGCTTGGCCGCCGCGCTGGCGACCCGCCGCGCGGCGTCGGCGCCGGGCTTGCCGGTGAAGGCGTTGGCGCAGCCGGCGTTGACCACCAGGGCGCGCACGTCCTCGCCGCCGGAAGCCTCCAGCTGCCGCTTGCACCAGTCGACGGGCGCCGACCCGACGCGGTGGCGGGTGAACACCCCGGCGCAGGTGGTGCCCTCGGCGAACTTCATCACCAGCAGGTCGGGACGGTCGTGCTTGTAGAAACCGGCGCGGCCGATAGCGATCTCCACGCCGGCGATCGGCGGGATGGCGGGGAACGGCACGGCCAGGGGCGAGACCATCAGGCCCGGCTTGCCCGGCGCGGCGGCGTCCGACGGGACGAGCTTCTTGGCCGCGCGCTTGATCACCGCGTTCAGCGGATCGAGCGCGCGTTCGATCGTCTGCCCGACGATCTCGGCGGCCTTGGCCGGAGTCTGGGCAAGCGTTTGGGGCGGGGTCTTGGTCACAGCTGGCCCTTCAGTTTGGCGCCGCCGCCGGCGAGAGGGGTCAATAGCTCAACACGCTGCTTGCTGCGCAAGGTTTTCAGCAGATCGCCGACCTGGGCGTAGGTGAGGAAGCGCACGATCTGCGGCCGCGAGGCCTCCATCGTCGGCGGCGCCTGCTGGCGGCGGTCCTCGACCTTGAGGATCACCCAGCCGTTGTCGCTCTTGAACAGGCCGACGATCTGGCCCTTGCGGGCGCTCTTCAGCACCGCGCCATAGGCCGCCGGCATCACGTCCGGGGTGAAATAGCCGAGGTCGCCGCCGCTGGACCGGGTCTGGGCGTCGATCGAACGATTGGCGGCCAGGCCTTCGAACGAAGCGCCGCTGGAAATCTGCTTCTTGATCGCCCCGGCCTCCAGCTCGGCGGCGACCACGATCTGGCGGGCGTGGAACTCCTCGCCCTGACGGCCTAGCTTCATCTGTTCCTGGTAAAGCGCCTGGATGGCGTTTTCGGTGACCGCGCTATCGACCGCGCCCTCCACCACCATGTCGCCGAGGATACGCTCGCGCGCCGCCGCGACCCGCCGCTGGGCGGCCGGCTTCCTGTCGATGCCGCGCCGGATCGCCTCGGACGCCAGCAGCTTCTGATCGACCACCTCGTCCAGCACCCGCCGGAACAGGTCCGACGACGCCTCCAGCGCCTCGCCTTCGCTGATCAGCCCCTGGGCCACCGCCTCGCGGATCACTTCGGATTTGTAGACCGGCTTGCCGTCGACCTTGGCCACGGCGACGTCGCCCGCAAGCGGCTTGGATACGGAATCAGGGGCGGAACAGCCGATCAGGCCCGCGCAGAGCGCGATAGCCGCGCCGGCGGCCAGGATTTTTCGTTTCATGCCCGCCCTCCACGACACAATGCGCTCACTTTGCAGCGATATTGGGAGGCCCCGCGGCGCCGGTCAAAGCCTTGAAGGGAAAGGCCGTCGCGTTGACAGGCCCAAGGCCGGTGCTTAAGTCTCGCGCGCGTGCAAGTCGAGCGGTTTTTACGACCGGTTCGAGCGGTATCCCGCCGTGTGTGTCGCGCGCCTTTTCTCGGACTTCTGGACCTTACATGCTCGGCTTCGCCAAAAAGATTTTCGGCTCTTCCAACGACCGCTCCGTCAAGGGGATGATGGCCCGCGCCGCGGCCATCACCGCGCTGGAGCCCAAGTACGTCGCGCTCACCGATGCCGAGCTGCGCGGCAAGACCGACGAGTTCAAGGCGATGCTGGCCGCGGGCAAGACGCTCGACGACATCCTGCCCGACGCCTTCGCCGCGGTGCGCGAAGCGGCCAAGCGGACGCTGGGCCAACGCCACTACGACGTGCAGCTGGTCGGCGGCATGGTGCTGCACAAAGGCGGCATCGCCGAAATGCGCACGGGTGAAGGCAAGACCCTGGTGGCGACCGCCCCGGTCTACCTGAACGCGCTCGCCGGCAAGGGCGTGCACCTGATCACCGTCAACGACTACCTGGCCACCCGCGACGCCGAGTGGATGGGTCAGGTCTACCGCTTCCTGGGGCTGACCGTCGGCACCATCGTCAACGGCCTGAGCCAAGGCGACCGCCAGCGCGCCTACAATTCCGACATCACCTACGGCACCAACAACGAGTTCGGCTTCGACTACCTGCGCGACAACCTGGTCTATGACGCGCGCGAGATGGTTCAGCGCGGCCACCACTTCGCGGTGGTGGACGAAGTCGACTCCATTCTGGTGGACGAAGCGCGCACCCCGCTGATCATCTCCGGCCCGACCGAGGACCGTTCGGAATTCTACCGGACCATCGACGGCATCGTGCGCGAGATGATCAAGGACCCGGCCACCTTCGAGCTGGACGAGAAGCAGCGCCAGGTCATGCTCAGCGAGCACGGCGCGGAAGTCATCGAGGACATCCTGATGTCCGGCGGCCACCTCGCCGTCGACACCACGGGCCTGTACGACGCCGCCAACGTCTCGACGGTGCACCATGTCAACCAGGCGCTGCGGGCCAACACCCTGTATCTGCTCGACAAGGACTACATCGTGAAGTCCGGCGAGGTGATGCTCATCGACGAGTTCACTGGCCGCATGATGACCGGCCGCCGCCTGTCCGAAGGCCTGCACCAGGCGCTGGAAGCCAAGGAAGGCGTCGAGGTCCAGCCCGAGAACCAGACCCTGGCCTCGGTCACCATCCAGAATTACTTCCGCCTGTACGGCAAGCTGTCGGGCATGACCGGCACCGCCGCCACGGAAGCCCAGGAATTCTCCGACATCTACAAGATGGAAGTGGTGGAAATGCCCACCAACCGTCCCGTGGCGCGGATCGACGACGACGACGAGGTCTATCGCACCGCCGCCGAGAAGAACGCCTCGATCATCAAGCAGATCGAGGACTGCTATCGCCGCGGCCAGCCGATCCTGGTCGGCACCGTCTCGATCGAGAAATCCGAAACCCTGTCGGAGCTGCTCAAGGCCCACAGCTTCGAGTTCGAAGGCAAGACCCTGGCCGGCGTGCCGCACCAGGTGCTGAACGCCCGCTATCACGAGCAGGAAGCCCACATCGTCGCCGACGCGGGCGTGCCGCGCGCGGTGACCATCGCCACCAACATGGCCGGCCGCGGCACCGACATCCAGCTGGGCGGCAACATCGAGATGCGCGTGCAGCGCTGGCGCCAGGAACAGCGCGGCCTCGGCATCGAGGTGACGCCCGAGATGGCTATCGCCCGGACGAAGGAGCTGGAAGTCGAGATCGCCGACGCCAAGAAGACCGCCATGGACGCCGGCGGCCTCTATGTGCTGGGCACCGAACGCCACGAGAGCCGCCGGATCGATAACCAGCTACGCGGCCGGACCGGCCGTCAGGGCGACCCCGGCCATTCCAAGTTCTTCCTGTCCTGCGAAGACGATCTGCTGCGCATCTTCGCCGGCGAGCGCCTGGACTCGATCATGCGCACCTTCGGCGTCGCCGAGGGCGAGGCGATCACCCATAAGTGGCTGAACAGCGCCATCGCCACCGCCCAGCGCAAGGTCGAGCAGCGCAACTATGAGATCCGCAAGAACCTGCTGAAGTACGACGACGTGGTCAACGACCAGCGCAAGGCCGTGTTCGAGCAGCGCCAGGAGTTCATGGACACCACGGACCTGTCGGACATCGTCACCGAGATGCGCCGCGACACCGTGATCGACCTGGTCGACCGCTACCTGCCGCCCAAGGCCTATGCCGACCAATGGGACCTCGAGGGCCTGGACGAGCGGGTCAAGTCGCTGCTGGGCCTTGAACTGCCCCTGGCCGAGTGGGGTGCCGAGGACGGCATCGCCAACGAGGAGTTCGTCGAGCGCATCACCGCCGCGTCGGACGCCCGCGCCGAGGAACGGATCGCCGCCATCGGCGCCGACTACATGAAGCAGGTGGAGAAGAACTTCCTGCTGCAGATGGTCGACCTGCAGTGGCGCGAGCACCTGATGCACCTGGACCACCTGCGTAACGTGATCGGCCTGCGCGGCTACGGCCAGCGCGATCCTCTGAACGAGTACAAGACCGAGGCCTTCTCGCTGTTCGAGACCCTGCTGGTGGACCTGCGCCAGAACGTGACCCGCTGGCTGATGACGGTGGAGTTCCAGTTCGAGGAGCCGCCCGCAGAGCCGCAAGGCGGGCTGGTCGAGACGCACATGGACCCGCAGACCGGGTTGAACGAGCGCGGCTGGGATCCGCAAGGCCCGATCGGCGACAACATCCCCGCCGAAGAGCGCGAAGCCCTGCCGCTGAGCGCCCTGCCCGCCGGCTGGGAACAGACCAGCCGCAACGGGCCGTGCCCGTGCGGGTCAGGCAAGAAGTTCAAGCACTGCCACGGGGTGCTGGTTTAGCCAGGCGCTCCCCCGCACGCGGGGGAGCCTTGAGCCCTTGCTTCAAAAGACGGCGTCTTCCGGGATGACGATCCGCTCAGGCGGCGCCAGGCCGGCTTCGTAGATCTCGATGCGGTTCTCGTCGTACTGACGTTCCGCGTCCCTGCGAGCGCTGGTGATGCAGGTATCCATCTCGCCGGACGAGGCGCCGGCGCCAGCCCAGTCGTCGTTGACCCGTTCGCAGGCCTTGCGGGCCGCGTAGGCGATCTCGTGCTTGACCCGCTGCGGGCTCTTGCCGGCGGTGTTGAGCACGATGCGGTAGACGTTGCTGTGACCGTGGACCACGATTTCGGGGATCCTGGTCGTGGTGGTCTCGGTGGTGGTGATGACGGTGGTCTGGGCGCTCGCGATCGTGGGCGTGGCGATGGCGAGAACCGCGATGCTCGCTAGGGTGCGGATCATGGGGTGATCTCCTGTTCAATCCCCCGACGCGCGAGGTAACGATTCAGGAGCCCACAGGTTCACAAGCGCGGCTGTGGCGGGCTAGCCCACCTTCATGTGCCGCAGGCTCTGCGCCAGGCGATCCAGGCCGCTCTTTGCTGGGGTCGGGGCCAGGGCATAGTCGGGCTCGCCGGTCAGTTCCGCCGAGGCGTGGATGGCGAAGTTCGGGTCGTCCAGGGCGGGTCTGGCCAGGGCGATGAGGTCGGCCTGGCCGCTGGAGACGATCTCGTTGGCCAGCTTAGCATCCAGGATCAAGCCCACCGCCATGGTGGCCAGGCCGGCTTCCTTGCGCACCGCCTGCGCGAACTGGACCTGGTAGCCGGGGAACAGGGCCGGCGGGGTCGGGGTGTTGCCGCCTGAGGAGCAATCGACCACGTCGACGCCGAGGGCCTTGGCGGCTTGAGTGAAGGCGATGGTGTCTTCCACTGTCAGGCCGCTGCCTTCGGGGTAGTCGACCGCCGAGACCCGCAGGAACAGCGGCTTGTGCGCCGGCCAGACGGCGCGGACGGTCTCGATCACCTCCAGCGGGAAGCGCATGCGCCCGGCGCGGCCCGAGCCGTACTCATCGGTGCGGTGGTTGGACAGGGGCGAGAGGAATTCGTGCAGCAGATAGCCATGGGCGGCGTGGACCTCGACCACGTCGAAGCCGGCGGTCTCGGCGCGCAGGGTCGCCTCGCGGAAGGCGACGATGACCTGGGCCATGTCGGCGGTGCTCATGGCCTTGGGGGTCGGGTATTTTTCGGCGAACGGCAGGGGGCTGGGGGCGATGGTTTCCCAGGCCGCCTCGCCATTGGCCGCGTCGGCGGCGTCGAGCTCCGTGCCGCCGTCCCAGGGACGCCGGGTGGAGCCCTTGCGGCCGGCGTGGGCCAGCTGGATGCCGGCGGCCGCGCCGTTGGCCTTGAGGAAGTCGGCGATGCGGGCCAGGGCCCGGGCCTGCTCGTCGTTCCAGATGCCGACGTCGCCGGGACTGATGCGGCCGCGCGGCTCGACCCCCGACGCCTCGACGAACACCAGACCGGCGCCGCCCATGGCAAAGCGGCCGAGGTTGACCAGGTGCCAGTCGTTCACCACCCCGTCGACGGCGCTGTACTGGCACATCGGCGAGATGACGATGCGGTTCTTCAGGGTCAGATCGCGGACCTTGAAGGGCGTCAGAAGCTGGGGCGTGGTCAAGGCGGCGGTCTCCGGTTTGCGGTGGTCGGGGTTAGCCGTTCCATGTCACCCAGCGGCCGTGCGGGTGGCCGCTGGCGAGGGTGCGTTTGTGGCCGCCCGGCCAGGTGGTGAGGACGAGGTCGGGGCTCTCGGTGCCGTCGGCGCTTTCATAGGACAGCCAGGCCAGGCCGGTATCGGGACCGGCCTGCTCGCCCGCCTTGGCCAAGGCAGCGCGGATGCGTTCGCGGATCGCCTCGGGCAGATAGAGCCAGATGTAGGAATGGTAGAGGACGGTGGTGGTACCGGCCGGCAGGTCGGCCAGTTGCGCCTCGACCCAGTCGGCGGCGTCGGCCTTGTCCACCGTCGGCGGATGGGCTTGCGCCAGCTCCAGGGCGCCGCGGATGCGCTGGATGCGGTCCTTCTGGTCGGCCCAGACGTAGGAGAGCAGGCGCGCGCGTTGATCCGCGTCGCCGAGGTCCACCGGCAGCTGGTCGGCGCCGCGGCGGGAATGGATCTGGATGTCGGCGGGCCGAGGCGACGGGCCTTCCCAGCGGGGCTCCAGCACCACCGGCGAGTCCTGCGGTCCCCAGATGGTGTCGCCCAGGCGGTAGCGATAAAGCGGCCAGTTGAGGTTCAGACCGCCGCTGGCGCCCATTTCCAGCAGCCGCAAGGGCCGACCGTATAGGCGGGCGATCTCGAAGAAGCCGCCGAGGAACACCGCCGAGCGCATCACCTCGTTAGTCTGGGGCGGATTGCTTAGCCAGCCGGCGACCTCGGGCGCGATGTCGGGGCGCGAGCCAGCCGCCTGGACGGCGGCGTCGAGGGCCTCGGGGCTGCGGTCGAAGCGGTCGAACAGGGCCTTGAACGGCTCGACCCCCTGCATCGACAGGCGGTGCATGGCGCCGACCCCGCGCAGGACCACCACGTCCATCTCCGGATCGACCGGCCATTCGCCGAACAGGGTGCGCCAGGGGCCGCCAGCCTCGAAGTCGCGCAGCAGGGCGCGCATCAGGTCGGCGGTGAACGGCGCTCCGGCGCTCTGGCAGATATCGATCTGGGTGTGGAAGGCCTGGACCATCCGCCGATCGAGGGGGCTCATCCCGCTGCTAGGCAAGGCCCGCCCGGCCGATGGCGTAGAAGCGGTCGGCGCGCTGGCTGCGCAGTTGCTCGGGCGACAGATTGGACAGCTTGCGCAGCTCGTCCTCGATGGCGTCGCCGACGGCTTCGATGGCGCCTTGCGGATCGGAATGGGCGCCGCCCGGCGGCTCCAGCACGATGCGGTCGACGATCTTGAGTCCGATCAGGTCCTCGGCGGTGATCTTCATCGCCTCCGCGGCGTCCTTGGCCCGGGCCCCGTCGCGCCACAGGATCGAGGCGCAGCCCTCGGGCGAGATCACCGAATAGATCGAGTGCTCCAGGATCAGCACGCGGTTGGCGGCGGCCAGGGCGATGGCCCCGCCGGAGCCGCCCTCGCCGGTGACCGTGGCGATGGAGGGGACGCCCAGAGTCAGGCCGCGCTCGGTGGAGCGGGCGATGGCTTCGGACTGGCCGCGTTCCTCGGCGCCGACGCCGGGGTAGGCGCCGGGGGTGTCGACGAAGGTCAGGACCGGCAGGTTGAACTGTTCGGCCATGTCCATCAGGCGCACCGCCTTGCGGTAGCCCTCGGGCCGCGCCATGCCGAAGTTGTGGCGCACGCGGCTGGCGGTGTCGGCGCCCTTCTCGTGACCCATGACCACCACGGCATTGCCGCGGAAACGGCCGAGGCCGCCGACGATGGATTGGTCGTCGGCGAATTTGCGGTCGCCGCGCAGTTCGACGAACTCGTCGATCAGGCCGTCGAGGTAGTTGACGAAGTGCGGCCGCTGCGGATGGCGCGCGACCTGGGTCTTCTGCCAGGCGTCGAGGTTGGAATAGGCCTCGCGGCGCAGCTGACCGGCGCGCAGGCGCATGGCGTCCATCTCGCCCGTCATGCCGCCGGCGCCGGCGGCTTCGGACAGCTTGGACAGTTCGTCGATCTTGGCTTCCAGCTCGGCGATCGGCCGTTCGAAATCCAGGTAATGGCGGGGTGCTGCGGTCATGCCCTCAGGTTCGGCGGCGCTCTAGGCTCAGAGCGCGGGAAAGTAGGCGGCTTCGCGCCGGCGAACAAGCGTGGGGACGCGGCTTTGAACTCAGGAACCGAAAGCCCGGTCAGCGGGAAAGTCTATACACGGTTGGGTATGGGCGCGCGGCGGCGGCGTCAACAAAAGGACATCAACGACAGTGAATGTCGCGATGTCGATTCTGTTGGAAAGTTTGGTAGGCCGGGTGGGGGTCGAACCCACGACCATTCGATTAAAAGTCGAATGCTCTACCACTGAGCTACCGGCCCGCTGCAACCCAGGGGGCCGAAGCGGCGCGGACCATATGCGTAGGCCCTGGACCGGACAAGCAGGAAAGGCGAGAGTGGACCCAATGATCGACTTGACGAGTTACAAGACTATGCGCCTGACCCTGCCCCTACTGCTCGTCCTGCTCCTGCTCGCCGCGGGGTGCGCGTCCGAATCGTGGTCGTCGAATCTCCAGACCGCTAAATCGACGGCCAAGCAGGGCATGAACGCCGCCGCCCACGCCCCGTTCGAGGACTTCAACCTGATCCGCAGCAAGATTCCCGCGGTGCTGCTGGAAGCTCAGGAAGACCCCTATACACGTCCCCAGCCGCTCGATTGCGAAACCCTCGGCGTCGATCTGGCCCGTCTGGACGACGCGCTCGGCCCCGACATCGACGCGCCCAAGCAGAAGAAGACCCGCGTCCAGGATGGCGAGACCTTCACCTTGAACGCCGGCGCGCGGGCGATGAAGGACATCACCGAAGGCTGGATCCCGATGCGCAGCTGGGTCCGCTACATGACCGGCGCCGAGCAGCACTCGCGCCAGGTGACCTCGACGATCAGCGCCGGCAATGTGCGCCGCGCCTATCTGAAGGGCCTGGCCCAGTCGGAAGGCTGCACGAGCCTGGGCCCGGCCCAGCCGGTCTACCTGTTCCCCGCCCCGCCGCACACGCCGTCCAGCGTCAACCAGTAGCGGATCAGGCCTCGGCCTTCTCCAACCCCGCATGGAACGCCTTGCGCCAGGCGTCGAACCGGCCCTCGGCGATGGCTGCGCGCATGGCGGCGGTGAGGTCCTGGTAGAAGGCGATGTTGTGCCAGGACAGCAGCACCTGCCCAAGGATCTCCTCGGCCTTCGTCAGATGATGCAGATAGGCCTTCGAGTAGCCGCTGGAGGCCGGACAGGCGCTTGAGGGATCGAGCGGGGAATCGTCCTCGGCGAAGCGGGCGTTCTTCAGATTGACCGAGCCGGCCCAGGTCCAGGCCTGGCCGTGGCGGCCCGAGCGGGTCGGCAGGACGCAGTCGAACATGTCGACGCCGCGCGCCACCGCCTCCACCAGATCGATCGGCTTGCCGACCCCCATCAGGTAGCGCGGGCGGTCGGCGGGCAGCATGGCGAGGGCGTAGTCGAGCACCTCGCACATCGCCTCATGCCCCTCGCCCACCGCCAGGCCGCCGATGGCGTAGCCGTCGAAGCCGGTCTCGATCAGGCGGTCCGCCGATTCCTGGCGCAGGTGCTTGAAGGTCGAGCCCTGCTGGATGCCGAACAGGGCCTGGGCGGGACGCGTCCCAAAGGCGTCCTTGGAGCGCTGGCCCCATCGGGCCGACAGCTCCATGGCCTGGCGCGCCCTGCCCTCCTCCGCCGGCCAGGAGACGCATTCGTCCAGCTGCATGACGATGTCGGAGCCGAGCAGGTCGGCCTGGATCTCGATCGAGCGCTCGGGGGTCAGCTTGTGCTTGGAGCCGTCGATGTGGCTCTGGAAGGTGACGCCCTCTTCCTTGACCTTGGCGATCTTGGCCAGGGACATGACCTGGAAGCCGCCGCTGTCGGTGAGGATCGGCCGGTCCCAGCGCATGAAATTGTGCAGCCCGCCCAGTCGCTTCACCCGCTCGGCGCCCGGGCGCAGCATCAGGTGGTAGGTGTTGCCGAGGATGATGTCGGCGCCGGCCGACTTGACCTGATCGACCGTCAGGGCCTTCACGGTGGCCGCCGTGCCGACCGGCATGAAGGCGGGGGTGCGGATGTCGCCGCGGGCGGTCTTCAGCACGCCGGTGCGGGCGGCGCCGTCGACGGCGTTGATCTGGAAGGCCGGGGCGCTCATGCCGCCCGCCATAGCAGCGAGCCGTCGCCGTAGGAATAGAAGCGGTAGCCATCGGCGATGGCGTGCCTGTACGCCGCCTTCATCGCGGCTTCGCCGGCGAAGGCGCAGACCAGCATGAACAGGGTTGATTTGGGCAGGTGGAAGTTGGTCATCAGGGCGTCGGCGGCGCGGAAACGGTAGCCGGGGGTGATGAATATCGAGGTCTCGGCGGCGAACGGGCGGACCCCGCCGTCCTGTCCGGTCGCGCTCTCCACCAGGCGCAGGGAGGTGGTGCCGACGCAGACGATGCGGCCGCCCTTGGCGTGCGTGGCGTTCAGGGCGTCGGCGGTGGCCTGGCTGACCTCGCCGTATTCGGGATGCATGCGGTGCTCTGAGACGTGGTCGGTCTTGACCGGCAGGAAGGTGCCGGCGCCCACATGCAGGGTGACAAAGGCGGCGCCGACGCCCTTGTCCTTGAGCGCCTGGAGTAGGGCCGGCGTGAAATGCAGGCCGGCGGTGGGGGCGGCGACCGAGCCGTCCTCGCGGGCGTAGACGGTCTGGTAGTCGGCGCGGTCGCGCTCGTCCTCGGGCCGTTTGGCGGCGATGTAGGGCGGCAGGGGCATCATGCCCCGCTCGGCGATGGCGGCGTCGAGGTCCGGGCCGGCGAGGTCGAAACCGAGGGTGATCTCGCCGCCGTCCTCGGCCTTTTCGATCACGGTGGCGTCGAGCGCGCCGAGCAGGCAGGCGCGGTCTTGTGTCTCGCCGAAAGCAATGCGGTCGCCGGGCTTCAGCCGCTTGCCGGGCTTCATGAAGGCGGTCCAGCGGCTGGGCGACAGCCGCCGCAGCAGGGTGGCCTCGACCCGCGCGACGCTGTCCTCGCGGGTGCGCACGCCGTTCAGCCGCGCCGGGATCACCCGGGTGTCGTTGAACACGACGATATCGCCGGCGCGCAGATATTCCGGCAGGTCATGCACCTGCCGGTCCTCGAGGCCCTGTCCGGACACGACCAGCAGTCGAGCGGAATCGCGCGGCTCCGCAGGGCGAAGGGCGATCCGCTCTTCCGGCAGGTGGAAGTCGAAGTCGGAGAGCTTCATCTCCGCGCAGTTGTGGATCAGGCGTCCGCCGCGATCCGCGCCGTGACGATCTTGCCGGGCGCGCGCGGGGGCTCGCCCTTGGGCAGGGCGTCGACGTTGTCCATGCCGTCGGTGACCTGGCCCCAGACGGTGTACTGGCCGTCCAGGAAGTTGGCGTCGTCGAAAACGATGAAGAACTGGCTGTTGGCCGAATTCGGATTGGACGAGCGGGCCATCGAGCAGACGCCGCGAATGTGCGGTTCCTTGGAGAACTCCGCCTTCAGGTTCGGCTTCTTGGAGCCGCCCATGCCGCTGCCGGTCGGATCGCCGCCCTGGGCCATGAAGCCGGGGATGACGCGGTGGAACACGACGCCGTCGTAGAACCCTTCGCGCGCCAGCTCCTTGATCCGCTGGACATGGTCCGGAGCGAGGTCGGGACGCAGGGCGATGGTCACCGGCCCGGTGTCGAGAGTGAGGATGAGCGTGTTTTCCGGATCGGCCATGGCGAGGCTCCCTTCTGGTGCAGGGCGCAGGTTCTAGCGGTCCGAAAGCGGGCTGTCTGCCTCTAAAAGGCTATTCGACCTTGGCCGGCAGGTCGATGTCGCACACCGACAGCGCCTTGGCGGCCAGGGCCTTGAAGGTGGCGCTGTTGTCGTCGATCACGCTGACCTTGGGGCGAGCGGCGGCCGGCAGGTCGGCCAGGACGCGCACGGTAACCATCTTGTCAGGCACGGGAACCGGCTCGCCGATCTTCAGCACATTGACCACGTTCTGCCCCGCCAGCACCCGGCCCCAGGCGGTGTAGTTGTGCTCGAGCCCCTCGTTGAAGTCGCGCATCAGGTAGAACTGGCTGTTGCCTGAGTCCGGCGCATTGGCCCGGGCGAACCCGGCCACGCCCTTGCACCACACCGGCCAGCTCTGCACCTTGCCGTCGGCGGTCATGATCATCAGGCCGCTGTTCTGGGTGCGCATCGGCAGGGATTTGACGAAGCCGTCTTCAAGACCGCCCAAGGCGGCGACGCTGACGAACGGCGTCTCCGGGCCGCGCCGATAAATGAATTCGGGGGGCACGTTGGGCTTGGTCGAGCCGCCGCTGCCATCGCCCTTGGGATCACCGCCCTGGGCCATGAACTTGTCGACCACGCGGTGGAAGGTCAGGCCGTCATAGAACTTCTCGCGGGCCAGCTCCTTGATCCGCGCCACGGTGGCGGGGGCGATCTCGGGGATCATCTCGACGTAGACACGGCCCTGGGTCGTGTCGATCACCAGCACGTTCTCGGGATCGACCACGCGGTAGTCGGAGGCCGGCGGGCCGGACGGCGCGGCGGGCGCGGCCACAGGCGCGGGCCGGCGCTGGGCGAAGCTGGGGGCGGCCAGGACGGTCAGCGATACGGCGCCCAGCAGAAGAGTGGGCAGAACCGGGAAGCGTTTCACGAGAAAGTCCTTTTCCGAAGCAGTCTACGCGCGGCCGACCTTGGCCATCAGACGGGCGGCGACACCAGGGGTGACGAAGCTCGAGATATCCCCGCCCAGGCGTGCGATTTCCTTGACCAGGCGGGCGGCGACGGCCTTGTGGCGCGGGTCGGCCATCAGGAACACGATCTCGATCTCGCGATTGAGCTGCTGGTTCATGGCCGTCATCTGGAATTCGTATTCGAAATCGGCCACGGCGCGCAGGCCGCGGATGATCATCGAGGCGCCGAGCTCTTCGGCGAAGTGCATCAGCAGGTTCTCGAACGGCTGAACGATGATCTCGGCCCGACCGCTGAGGTGGGCGGTCTCGGCCTTGACGATCTCGACCCGCTCTTCCAGCGAGAAGGTCGGGTTCTTATCGCGGTTGATCGCCACGCCGATCACCAGCCGGTCGACCAACTTGGAGGCCCGCTCGACGATGTCGATGTGGCCGTTGGTGATCGGATCGAAGGTGCCCGGATAGAGGCCGGTCCTGATCATCGCTTGTCGCCCCAGGTGTCTAGCTTCAGGAGAGCTTCTAGACGTCCGCCGGGCCGCCGTCATCCGCCGCGGTGTCATCGACGGCACCGTCGTCTTCGACCGCGACATCGCCGTCCTCGCCGTCGCCCTCGAGCCGCTCGACCGAGACGACGTGTTCGTTCTCGGCGGTGCGGAACAGGATCACGCCGCGGGTATTGCGGCCGGCGATGCGGATTTCGTCGACTGGAGCGCGGATGATCTGGCCCTGGTCGGACACCATCATCAGCTGGTCGCCGTGCTCGACCGGGAACAGCGCCACCACATGGCCGCCGCGGGCCAGGTCGTGGGCCAGCAGGCCCTGGCCGCCGCGTCCGGTGCGGCGGTAGTCGTAGGCCGAGGTGCGCTTGCCGTAGCCTTCGCTATCCGCCGTCAGGATGAACTGCTCGGCGCCGCCTAGTTCGGCGCGGCGCTCCTCGGATAGGGTCGCTTCGGCGGCGTCGGCGACGTCTTCGTCATCGGCGGGCGCGGCGATGTCTTCGACCGCCTCGCCGGTCGCCCGGCGCAGGGCCGCGGCATACTTCATATAGGCGCGGCGCTCTTCGGGCGTGGAGGCGACTTGGCGCAGGATGGCCATGGACATGACCTTGTCGCTCTCGGCCAGGCGCACGCCGCGCACCCCGGTGGACTCGCGGCCGGCGAACACCCGGACCTCGTCGACCGAGAAGCGGATGCAACGTCCGAGCGCGGTGGCCAGCAGCACGTCCTGATCGGCATTACAGATCGAGACGCCGACGATGTGGTCGCCTTCGTCGAGCTTCATGGCGATCTTGCCGGCGCGGTTGATGCGCTGGAAGTCCGACAGCTTGTTGCGGCGTACGCCGCCCGACTGGGTGGCGAACATCAAGTCCTGACGGTCCCACGCGGCTTCGTCTTCCGGCGCGGTCAGGATCGAGGTGATGGTTTCGCCCGGCTCCAGCGGCAGCAGGTTGACGAACGCCTTGCCGCGCGAATTGGGCAGGCCGATCGGCAGGCGCCAGACCTTGAGGGTGTAGACCTTGCCTTCGGAGGAGAAGAACAGGATCGGGGCGTGGGTCGAGGCGACGAACACGCGGACCACCGCATCCTCGTCCTTGGTCGCCATGCCCGAGCGGCCCTTGCCGCCGCGCTTCTGGGTCCGGTAGGTGGTCAGGGGGGTGCGTTTGACGTAGCCGCCGTGGGTGACGGTGACGACCATCTCCTCACGGACGATCAGGTCCTCGTCTTCCAGATCGGCGCCGCCGTCGGTGATCTGGGTCCGGCGCGGAATGACGAAGGCGTCGCGCACGGCCTGCAGCTCGGCGCGGATGATATCCAGCACCATGTCGCGCGAACCGAGGATTTCCAGGTAGCCGGCGATGGAGGTGGCCAGGGTCTTGGCCTCCTCGAAGATCTCTTCGCGGCCGAGACCGGTGAGGCGCGACAGGGTCAGGGCCAGGATGGCGCGGGCCTGCTCGTCCGACAGCCGCACATGGTCGCCGTCTACCACGGCGGTGCGCGGGTCCTGGATCAGGGCGATCAGGGGCAGCATGTCGCCGGTCGGCCAGTTCTTGGCCTGCAAGCGCTCGCGGGCCTCGGCCGGATCCTTGGACGAGCGGATGATGATGATGAATTCGTCGATATTGGCCACCGCGATGGCCAGACCGACCAGGACGTGGCCGCGGTCGCGGGCCTTGGTCAGGTCGAACTTGGTGCGGCGGACGACGACTTCCTCGCGAAATTCCAGGAAGCAGTCGATCAGCTCGCGCAGGCCCATCTGCACCGGCCGGCCGCGGTTGAGCGCCAGCATGTTGACCCCGAACGAGGTCTGAAGGTCGGTGAAACGGTAGAGCTGGTTGAGCAGCACTTCGGCCGACGCGTCGCGCTTCAGCTCGACCACCACGCGCATGCCCTGACGGTCGGACTCGTCGCGGATGTCGGCGATGCCTTCGACGCGCTTTTCGCGCACGAGGTCGGCGATGCGCTCGACCATGGTGGCCTTGTTCACCTGATAGGGAATGGCCGTGATGACGATGGCTTCGCGGTCCTTGCGGACCTCTTCGATGTGGGCGATGCCGCGCATGATCACCGAGCCGCGCCCGGTCATCAGCGCCTGGCGCGCGCCGGTGCGGCCGATGATTTCGCCGCCGGTGGGGAAGTCGGGGCCGGGGACGATGTCCAGCAGCGCTTCCAGCGGAATATCGTTGTTGTTGATCACCGCCAGACAGGCGTCGACCACTTCGCCGAGGTTGTGCGGC
>CANJMO010000037.1 GCA_947475845.1 Caulobacteraceae bacterium
CCCGATCAGGGAGGCCATAGCCCCCTCGCCTACCGGCACGGCGCGTTGCATGGCCTGGCCGCGCAATTTCAGCAGGCGGGCGGTGTCGGCCAGGGTGATGGAGTCGACGGCGGCCAGGGCGGAATATTCGCCAAGGCTGTGTCCTGCGACGAAGGCGGCCTTGGTGATATCGACGCCGAACTCGGCCATCAGCGTGCGGACCACCGCCATGCTGACGGCCATCAGGGCGGGCTGGGCGTTCTCGGTCAGGGTCAGGTCGCTGTCGGGGCCCTCGCGCATCAGCTTGAACAGCTTCTGGTTCAGGGCGTCGTCGACTTCCTGGAACACCTGGCGGGCGGAGGGGAAGGCGTCGGCGAGGGCCGCGCCCATGCCCAGCGCCTGGCTGCCCTGGCCGGGAAAGAGGAAGGCTAGGCTCATGGTCGCGCCTCGTGATCGTCCATCGAATCTGGCCGCGAGGGTTAGGTTATCAGGTGGAAGAGGGCAAGCGCGGCAGGCACTTGCCCCAGGTACTTGCTCATGCGGCCTTGCAGGGTCACTGTGTCGCCCGACCCGGCCTCGACGCCGGACGACCTTCCGGAGGAATAGTCATGAAAGCCCGCGTTCTGGCCCTCGCGTCCGCCGCCGCCGTCGCCCTGAGCGGCCTGGCCGCCTTCGGGGCCCACGCCGCCCTGGAAACCGGCGTCGCCGCCCCCGATTTCACCGCCCAGGCCTATCTGGCCGGCAAGCCCTTCACCTTCAACCTCAACGCCGCCCTGAAGAAGGGGCCCGTGGTGGTCTACTTCTTCCCCGCCGCCTACACCCCCGGCTGCCAGATCGAGGCGCACCTGTTCGCCGAGGCCGCCGACCAGTTCAAGGCCAAGAACGCCACCATCATCGGCGTGACCGCCGGCAAGACCGAAGAGCTGCAGAAGTTCTCCGAGGACACCCTGTACTGCTCGGGCAAGTTTCCGATGGCCTTGGACAAGGACCTGGCGATCGCCAAGAGCTATCAATCGGCCATGGCCGAGCGGCCGCTCTCGAACCGCATCTCCTATGTGATCGGCAAGGACCACAAGGTCGCCCTGGCCTACAGCAACGCCAACCCCAACGATCACGTCACCCAGACCATGGCAGCGGTGACCAAGCTCAGCAAATAGGCCCATGCGTCGCTTGGCAGCGCTGATGACGGCGGCGGCGGCCTTCGCGGGCCCCGCCTCCGCTCAAACCGCCTGTGTTGTGCTCAAGCAAGTGCACGCCGTGGCGGCCGCCGATCCGGGGCTCGGCGCCCTGCGCGGCGCTGCTGTCTCCGGCGGGGGCTTCCAGTCCAAGATCGCGCCCGCGGGCTACGACTGCCAGATCAACCCCGCAGCGGGCGCCGATCCGGCCGAGTTCTCGTGCGGGCGGACCTTGAAGGACGGGGCCGCGGCCATGGCCGAGAACGTGGCGCGGCAGAAGGATATCCACGACTGCTTCCGCCCCGCCGGGTTCAGCCCCAACGCCGAGGGCGGGCGCTATTACGAATACGATTCCGACATGGACGAGCACACCGTGGTGCCCGACGATCCGTCGTGCCGGATGATCTCCTACTCGGCCGGTGGCGGGCGCGGCAGCTATTCGGCGCGGATCATCGACTCCCGCGAGCCGCAGCCACCGGTGTTCGCCTGTTTGAAGGCCCACGAAAAAAATTAGAAGCCGTTGAAAAAGCGGAGCATAATACCCAATCTAGAGAATGGGTGGGCTTTGGAGGACGCGATGAAATCCCTGCTTCTCGGGGCCGCTCTGTCGGCCACCGCCCTTGGGGCCGCCACGGCAGCGCCGACCGATATCAAACCGGCCCGTCACGACTGCTTCCGCTCTTCGCAATGGAGCGGCTGGCATGCGCCGGACGCCAGCACCGTCTATCTGCGGGTGAACCTGCGCGACATCTATCGGCTGGACCTCAATTCGCCGTCGCAGCAGCTGACCTGGCCCGGTTCTCACCTGGTCAACGACGTGCGCGGGCCGGACTCGGTGTGCACGCCGATCGACCTGGACCTGAGCGTGGCCGACAACAGTTTCAGCGGCTTCAAGGACCACCTGTTCATCAAGGCGATCACCAAGCTGACGCCCGAGCAGGTCGCGGCGATCCCCAAGAAGGATCTGCCGTAGGTTTTTCTCGCCCTACCGCTTCGCTGTTTCAGGGCGGTCCTTGCCGAAAGGCCGCTTTTGCCGTATTAGCGCGCCCTCTCTTGGAAGGCGGTCATTCGCGGACCCTTCAAGCTTGGGAACATGCCGTTCCCGACGCCGCGTCTGATCCATCGTCCCGACCGGACTTCCGCCGGTCTCGACGCCGCCTTCCGCAACGGAAGAAGGACATCATGGCGCTTTACGAGCACGTGGTCATTGCGCGGCAGGATATCTCGCCGCAACAGGCCGAAGCCCTCAACGACACCCTCAAGGCCCTCATCGAAACCGGCGGCGGCACCGTCGCCAAGATCGAATACTGGGGCCTTCGCAACCTCACCTACCGCATCAAGAAGAACCGCAAGGGTCACTACTCCCTGCTCGCCCTGAACGCGCCTGCCGACGCGGTCAAGGAAATGGAACGCCAGCTGTCGATCAACGAAGACGTGCTGCGCTACCTGACCGTGCGCGTGGAAGAGCTGGACCTGGAACTGTCGCCGGTCCTGGCGCGCCGCGATCGCGATCGCGACCGCACCGAGCGCCCCCGCGGCGGCTATGACGATCTCGCGGTTTAAGGAGCACACATCATGACCGACGTTACGGCTCCCGAAGACTCCGCCGCCGGCGGTGGCCAGCGCCGCCCCTTCTTCCGCCGCCGCAAGGTTTGCCCGTTCTCGGGCGCCGGCGCTCCGAAGATCGACTACAAGGACGTGAAGCTGCTGCAGCGTTACGTCTCCGAGCGCGGCAAGATCGTGCCCTCGCGCATCACCGCGGTCTCGGCCAAGAAGCAACGCGAACTGGCCAAGGCCATCAAGCGCGCCCGCTTCCTGGCCCTGCTGCCCTACGTCGTGAAGTAAGGAACAGCAGCCATGAAAGTTATCCTGCTGGAACGCGTCGAGCGCCTTGGCGGCCTCGGCGAGACGGTCACCGTGAAGGACGGCTTCGCCCGTAACTTCCTGCTGCCGCGCCACAAGGCGCTGCGCGCGACCGAGGCCAACCTGAAGGTGTTCGAAGGCCAACGCGCCGACATCGAAACCCGCAACAACAAGGCCAAGGAAGCCGCCGAGGAATCGGCGACGGCCCTGAACGGCTCGTCCTACATCCTGATCCGTCAGGCGGGCGAAACCGGTCAGCTGTACGGCTCCGTCTCCGGCCGCGACGTCTCCGACGCCGTGCAAGCCGAAGGCGGCAAGGTCGACCGCTCGCAGGTCGTCCTGGACAAGCCGATCAAGACGCTTGGCCTGCACGAGGTGAAGGTTCGCCTGCACCCCGAAGTGACCGTCACCGTCACCATCAACATCGCCCGCTCGCAGGATGAGGCCGATCGCCAATCCCGCGGTGAAAACGTGATCGCCTCGCAATACGAGGAAGATCGCGCGGCGGCTGAAGAGGCGGCCTCCGACATGCTCGAAGGCGGCGCCGGCAGCCACGACGTGGACTTCGGCGCCGACCGCTAGGTCGAAGCCAACCGGACCATCGGATCAGGCGGCGCGGAGCAATCCGCGCCGCCTTTTCCATGTCTGTTCCCTGACTTATCCCCAGAGCGGATTTTTGCTGTGGGCGGGTGATTCGGGGCGATAGACCGGGCGCTCCGCGCAGCGTTTATCCTGACGTCATGACCATAGTCCCCGCCCTCGATCTGCGTTCGACAGAGCCCCACCCCATGCACGCTCCGGCGAACATCGAGGCCGAGCAGGCGCTGCTGGGCGCGGTGCTGTTCGACAACGCCGCCTATGAGCGCCTGAGCGACAAGCTGAAGGCGCAGCACTTCTACGAGCCGTTCCACCAGCGCCTGTTCCAGGCCATGGAAGACCACATCCGCAAGGGCCAGCTGGCCGAGCCGATCGTGCTGATGGAGCGGTTCAAGGCCGATCCGGCGTTCCAGGAGCTGGGCGGCTTGCGCTATCTGGCCGACCTGGTGGACCGCGCGCCGCCGGCGGCCAATGCGGCGGATTACGAGCGGCTGGTCTACGACCTGGCTCTGCGCCGCGACCTGATCCGCATCGGCGGCGAGATGGCCAACGCCGCCCAGAGCGACCCGGACCATACCGCGCGCGACCAGATCGAGGCGGCGGAACAGTCGCTCTACACCCTGGCCGAGACCGGCCAGAGCTCGACCGGCTTCATCACCTTCGCCGAATCCCTGCAGGGCGCGGTGGAAATGGCGGCCGAGGCGTTCGGCCGCGACGGCGGGCTGGCGGGCCTGTCCACCGGACTGATCGACCTGGACAAGATGCTGGGCGGCCTGCACGGCTCCGACCTGGTGATCCTGGCCGGACGCCCGTCGATGGGTAAGACGGCGCTGGCCACCAACATCGCCTTCAGCGTGGCCAAGAACTACGCCTACGACATCCAGCCGGACGGGTCGAAGAAGACGTCGAACGGCGGGGTGGTGGCGTTCTTCTCGCTGGAAATGTCGGCCGAGCAGCTGTCGATGCGGATCCTGGCCGATGCGTCCGGCGTGCCGTCGGACCTGCTGCGCAAGGGCGAGATCAACGCTTCGGAATTCGGCCGGGTGCGCGACGCGGCGCTGGAAATCCAGGAATCGCCGCTGTTCATCGACGCCACCGGCGGCCTGTCGATCTCCAAGCTGGCCGCACGAGCGCGCCGCCTGAAGCGGCAGACCGGCCTGGACCTGATCGTGGTCGATTACCTGCAGCTGATCACCGGCGGCGAGGGCTCCAAGACCGACAACCGCGTGCAGGAAGTGTCGATGATCACCCAGGGCCTGAAAGCCCTGGCCAAGGAACTGGACGTGCCGGTCCTGGCCCTGTCGCAGCTGTCGCGCCAGGTGGAGAACCGCGAGGACAAGCGGCCGCAGCTGTCGGACCTGCGGGAATCGGGCTCGATCGAGCAGGACGCCGACATGGTCATGTTCGTGTACCGCGAGGCCTACTACCTCGGCCGGGCCGAGCCGCGCGAGAACACCCCAGAGCACCTGGCCTGGCAGGAAGATTTGGACAAAATCCAGCACGTCGCCGAAGTGATCATCGGCAAGCAGCGGCACGGCCCGATCGGCACGGTGAAGCTGCACTTCAACTCCAACCTGACCAAGTTCGACAACCTCGCCCGCGAGGGACGCTTCGAGCAGCGCTAGGCCTCACGGCCGGAATGCAGGGCTGAATGCATCTCCCATTGCGCCGGTCCTGAAATGGATCGAAGGTCCCCTCATAAACTTGAAAGCCTGGGGAGGCTCCGATGAAGCGTTTGGGATTTGGGCTGCTGGTCAGTGTCGCCGTGGGCGCCGTCGCCCTGGCTCAGGCGCCCGCGGGCAAGGACCTGCTGTGGGCGTTCCCGGTGGCCGCCGCCATCGTCAACAAAGCGCCCCTGCCCGTCCCCGAGGGCAAGCAGCAGATGCCGGGCAGCGCCAACAGCTATACCCAGGCGCAGCTGGATTCGACCTTCACCGCCGTCGACTGGTTTCCAGACCAGCATGCGCCCATGCCCAAGATCGTGCGCGACGGCACCGCCAATGGCGGCTTCGCCTGCGGCACCTGCCACCTGGCCAACGGTCGCGGCCATCCGGAATCGGGTGACCTGAGCGGGCTGACCGAGGCCTACATCCTGAAAAGCATGGCCGAGTTCAAAAGCGGGGTGCGCAACGAACCAACGCGGATGACGGTCATCGCCAAGACCACCCCCGACGAGGACACCAAGGAAGCCGCGGCCTGGTTCGCCACCTTGAAGGGCGGCGGTGACGCCTGGACCAAGGTCGTGGAAGCCAAGACCGTGCCGCACACCTATATCGGCCCCGGCCGGATGCGCTTCATCGATCCCGACAACAAGGGCGTGGAGCCGATCGGCCAGCGGATCATCACCCTGCCCGACGACGTGCTGCGGGTGCGCGCGCGCGACCCGCGGATCGGCTTCACCGCCTATGTGCCGCCGGGCAGCCTGGCCCGAGGCAAGGCCCTGGTCGAGGGCGGCGGAGCCGGCAAGACCGTGCAGTGCTCGATCTGTCACGGCGAGGGCTTGAAGGGCCTGGGCAATGTGCCGCCGATCGCCGGGCGTCACCCGATCTATGTCGCCCGTCAGCTCTATGACGTGCAGACCAGCGCACGCAACGGCCCGGACGCGCAGATGATGAAGCGGGTCGTGGCCAAGCTGTCGGACGCCGATATCGTGGCGGTGTCCGCCTACGTCGCCTCGCTGCCGCGCTAAAGCCTGGATTAACCGGGGACGTTTGCTAAGCAGGCCGCAATGCCTGCTTCGCGCGCCCGCCTGACCGTCGACCTGAACGCCTTGGCGGCCAACCACGCCCTGTTCCGCAAGCTGGCGGGAGCGGCGGAGGTGGCGCCGGTGGTCAAGGCCGACGGCTATGGCCTGGGCGCCGGCCCGGTGGCCCAGCGGCTGTGGGCCGAAGGCGCGCGCAGCTTCTTCGTGGCGCGGCTGGAGGAAGGCGAGGCGCTGCGAGAGAGCCTCGGCGCCGAGCGGCCCGCGACTATCCATGTGTTCGACGGCGCGACCACCGGATCGGCGGCGCGACTGGTGCAGGCAGAGCTCATTCCGGTCCTCAATAGTCCGGGGCAAGTCGATGTTTATTCAGCCCTTTCCCGTTCGCACGGAAACGCCCTGCCCTGTGCTCTGCACCTCGATACCGGGATGAACCGGCTGGGTCTGCGGACCGAGGAACTGGAGGCCTTGGCCGAGGCGCCGGACAGGTTGGCGGGCCTGGATATCCGTCTGGTGATGAGCCACCTGGCCTGCGCTGACCAGGAAGAGCATCCGATGAACGCGCGTCAGGCGGGCCGCTTCAGAAAGGCGCGCGCGCTGTTCCCTAAGGCCAAGGCTAGCCTCTCCAATTCCGCAGGCGTGCTGCTGGGCGCGGACTACCATCACGACGTGGTACGGCCCGGCATCGGGCTCTACGGCGGCGGGCCGTTCGGCAGGGCGCACAAGGAAATCGCGGCTGTGGCCACCCTGGAGGCGCCGATCCTGGATGTGCGCGCCGTGGCGGCGGGCGAGACCGTGGGTTATGGCGCCGACTTCGCCGCCGACCGCGCCTATCGCGTGGCGATCGTGGCGGCGGGCTATGCCGACGGGCTGCTGCGGGCGTCGTGGCAGACGGGGCGGACCTGGTTCGGCGGCGATTTCAGGCCTCTGATCGGACGGGTGTCGATGGACCTGATGGCGATCGACGTCACCGGCTGCGACGACGCGCGGCCAGGGGCGATGGTCGAACTGCTGGGACCCCACGTCCTGGTGGACGAGGCGGCGCAGGCGGCGGGGACGGTGTCCTACGAAATCCTCACCCGCCTGGGCGAGCGTGCCGAGCGGGTCTACGTCGATGAGCCCGCCTAGCCCTGGCTCCTGGCCTGTTGTCATGAGAACAAATACGGAACATAACCGCCGCTGATGGCTCGTTCGATGCGCTAGTATCGGGTGAGCGCCCTACTGATTCGAAAGCGGAAACTCATGGCCAGGGATGGCTCTGCCTTCATCTGCCAGACCTGCGGCGCGGTGCACCCCAAGTGGGCCGGACAATGCACGGCCTGCAACGCCTGGAACAGCCTGGTGGAGGAGCGCTCGGGCGGCACGCCCGGCGGGCTGGCGCCGGCGCGTGGGGCCAAGGGGCGCGGCCTGAATTTCGAGACCCTGCAGTCGGTGGAAGTGGCCCTGCCTCGGGTGATCACCGGGGTCAGCGAATTCGACCGGGTGTGCGGCGGCGGGGTGGCGCCGGGATCGGCGATCCTGCTGGCGGGCGATCCGGGCGTGGGCAAATCGACCCTGCTGCTGCAGGTGTGCGCGTCGGCGGCGGCGCGGGGCGCGCGCTGCGCCTACATCTCGGGCGAAGAAGCGGTGGATCAGGTGCGCGGGCGGGCCAGCCGGATGGGCGTGGCCGACGCGGCGGTGAAGCTGGCGGCGGAGACCTCGCTGCGCGACATCGTCGATGGGCTGAAGCGCGAGCAGTTCGATCTGGTGGTGATCGATTCCATCCAGACCATCTGGAGCGACGCCCACGAGGCCGGCCCTGGATCGGTGACCCAGGTGCGGGCGGCGGCGGGCGAGCTGGTCAGGCTGGCCAAGAAGCGCGGCGTGGCGGTGATCCTGGTGGGTCATGTGACCAAGGACGGGGCCATCGCCGGCCCGCGGGTGGTGGAGCATATGGTCGATGCGGTGCTGTCGTTCGAGGGCGAGCGCGGCTATCCGTTCCGCATCCTGCGGGCGGCCAAGAACCGTTTCGGCGCTACCGACGAAATCGGTGTGTTCGAGATGGGCGATGTCGGCCTGCGCGAAGTGACCAACCCGTCGGCCCTGTTCCTCAACGAAGGCGCCGAGCGGGCGGCGGGCGCGGCTGTGTTCGCCGGAATCGAGGGCTCGCGCCCTGTTCTGGTCGAATTCCAGGCGCTTGTGGCGCCGTCCGCGCACGGAAATCCCCGGCGGGCCGTGGTCGGTTGGGATTCAGGACGTCTGGCGATGGTTTTGGCCGTGCTGGAGAGCCGTTGCGGGCTTGGCTTTGGTCAGCGCGACGTCTACTTGAACGTCGCCGGCGGCTTGCGCATCACCGAGCCGGCGGCGGACCTGGCGGCGGCGGCGGCTCTGGCCTCCTCGGCCCTGGATATGCCCTTGCCACAGGACTGCGTGGTGTTCGGCGAAATCAGCCTGTCGGGCGACGTGCGGCCGGTCAGCCGGATGGAAAGCCGGATGAAGGAAGCGGCCAAGCTCGGCTTCGGGCGCGCCTTCGCCCCGGCGGCGGCGGGCGATCTGGGGCAGATGCCCGTGACCGGGGTGCGCCGTCTGGCCGATGCGATCGAACGGATCGGCTCTGGCGGCTGGAATTGAGAATGCAAGGACCCAAACGGACGTGACCCAGTTCGACCTGATCGCCCTGCTGATCCTGGCCGCCTCCGGCCTGATCGGCTTTGCGCGTGGGGCGCTGCGCGAACTGACCACGGTGATCGCCTTCGTCGCGGCGGTGGTCATAGCGTTGTTTTCGCTGCGCTTTACCGGGCCGATCGCGCGTCATTGGCTGCAGCCGGCGCTGCTGGGCAATGTGACGGCCCTCGTCGTCGGGTTCCTGGTCGCCTATATCGCGGTACGGATGATCGGCGCCGGCGTTTCGCGCAGCGTGCACGACGTGCACGCCTTGGGCGAGCTGGACCGTGTCGCCGGTCTCGGAATCGGCCTCATCCGGGGATTCGTGGTACTGGGGGTTTTCCAGCTGGTGTTCGCCGCCGCCACCCCGCCTGAGCGGATGCCCAACTGGATCTCCCATGCCGCCCTCTATCCGGCTGCGATGGACTCGGGGCGGGCCATCCAGGCCCTCAAGCCCGAAGGGTTGGCGATGGCCGGCAAGCTGGTGCCGGCCCTGCAACAAGCCGTCTCCGACGGCGGTGAGACGTCTGTGGAGAAGCCGAAATGACCCGTCAGCTGATCGGCCAATCCCACGAAACCCATTCCTTCGGCGAACACCGCGACGCCGACGACGACCGGCCCCGGCTGGAATGCGGCGTGTTCGGTGTGTTCAACACCCCCGAAGCCTCGGCCATTACCGCACTGGGGCTGCACGCCCTGCAGCACCGCGGCCAGGAGGCCTGCGGCATCGCCTGCTTCGATGGCGGCCGATTCCACACCGAGCGGCACATGGGCTATGTCGGCGACGCCTTCGCCGGGCCGGACTTGGTGCAGCGCCTGCCGGGCCTGAGCGCCATCGGCCACACCCGCTATTCCACCGCCGGCGGCAGCTTCATCCGCAATGTGCAGCCAATGTTCGCCGATCTGGAAGCCGGCGGCGTGGCCATCGCCCACAACGGCAACCTGACCAACTTCCTGGCCCTGCGCGAGCGGCTGGTCAGCGAAGGCGCGATCTTCCAGTCGACGTCTGACTCCGAAGTGATCCTGCACCTGATCGCGCGTTCGCGAAAAGCCAAGGTGGTCGACCGCTTCATCGACGCCCTGTCGCAGATCGAGGGCGGCTACGCCCTGGTGGCCCTGACCAACAAGAAGATGATCGGGGTGCGCGACCCGCTCGGCATCCGTCCGCTGGTTCTGGGCGACCTCAACGGCAAGCCGGTGCTGGCTTCGGAGACCTGCGCGCTGGACATGATCGGCGCCCGCTTCGTGCGCGACGTCGAGCACGGCGAGATGGTGGTGATCTCCCACAATCGGGTCGAAAGCCTGCGCCCCTTCCCCGCCCAGCGGGCGCGGCCCTGCGTGTTCGAATATGTCTACTTCGCCCGCCCCGACAGCGTGGTGAACGGCCGCTCGGTCTATGAGGTGCGCAAGCGCATGGGCCGGCGCCTAGCCGAAGAGACCACGATTGGAGCGGATGTAGTGGTGCCGGTGCCGGACTCCGGCGTGCCGGCCGCGCTCGGCTTCAGCCAGGCATCGGGCATCCCGTTCGAGATGGGTATCATCCGCAACCACTATGTCGGACGCACCTTCATCCAGCCGACCCAGGGCGTGCGCGAACTGGGCGTGCGCATGAAGCACAGCCCCAACCGCGCGGTGCTCGAGGGCAAACGGGTGATCCTGATCGACGACTCGGTCGTGCGCGGCACGACCTCCTTGAAGATCGTGCGCATGGTCCGCGAGGCGGGGGCCAAGGAAGTGCACCTGCGCTCGGCTTCGCCGCCGATCAAATGGCCGGACTTCTACGGCATCGACATGCCTGAGCAGGAGCAGTTGCTGGCCGCCAACCACTCGGTCGAGGAGATGGCGCGCAAGCTGGAGGTTGACAGCCTGGGCTTCCTGTCGGTGGAGGGCCTGTACTGGGCCATGGACGCCGGCGCCCGCGACCCGTCGAACCCGCAGTTCACCGACCACTATTTCACCGGCGACTATCCTACCCGCCTGCTCGACCGCGAAATCGCCGAGGGCCGCAACGAGAACGTCGAGCGTCAGCTGTCGCTGCTGGTCAGCGCTTAAGCTGGGTGGACTGGACGCGCGGGTCGGCTAAAACCCGCGCATGACCGACATCGTTTCCTCCGAACGGCCGCTAGACGGCCTGATCGCCCTCGTCACCGGCGCCACGCGCGGGATCGGCCGCGCCGCCGCCATCGGCCTGGCGCAGGCCGGCGCCCATGTGATCGCCGTGGGCCGCACCCAGGGCGCGCTGGAGGCGCTGGACGACGAAATCCTCAAGCTGACCGGCGAGCGGGCGACGCTCGTGCCCCTGGACGTGACCAAGGGCGACGACATCGACCAGCTGGGCGGGGCGATCCATCAGCGTTGGGGCAAGCTCGACATCCTGGTGCACGCCGCCGGCATCCTGGGGGAGCTGACTCCGGCCTCGCACATCGAGCCCAAGCTGTGGGATCGGGTGATCGCCACGAACCTGACGTCGTCCTACCGGCTGATCCGGTCGCTGGAGCCGTTGCTACGGCTTTCCAAGGCCGGACGGGCGATCTTCCTCACGACGGGGGTCGCCACCCAGCCGCGCGCGTTCTGGGGCGTCTATGCCGCGTCCAAGGCGGGCATGGAATCGATCGTGAGTTGCTGGGCCGACGAAATCGAGCAGACGTCGATCCGAACCGTCCTGTTGCAGCCGGGGGCGATGCGCACCGCGATGCGGGCCAAGGCCTACCCCGGCGAGATACCCGAGAGCCTGCCGCATCCGTCTGAAATCGCGCCCTTGGTGGTCGAACTGACGCGCCCGGACCGGAGTCCGCCCGCGCGCGTCGAGTTCAGGGACTGGAAGGCGCAGCGGGCCTAAAGCCCGCCGCGCACGCCAGCGCCGAGCGACCCGGCGGCGCCGACACCGGCGTTGTTGCCCACCCCCGCGCCGGCGCCTACGCCTGCACCCACGCCGACGCCAATGCCCGCGGAGGGCGAGTGATCGACGCTGACGCCGACCGACGACTGGGCCTTGCCTTCGACGGGCGGCGGATCGCGCTCACGGTTGGGGGTGCGGCTGATGTCGGCGGACGCGCCGGTCGCGGAACCTGCCGACGCGCCAGGGTCGGAGCGGCTGACGGGCAAGCCGGAGGCGGCCCCGCCGACAGCCGTGGATGAGGCCGCGGAGCCGACCGGCTTGTTCGCAGAATCGACGTTTCGCGCAGCGCCGGCCACCTGGGCCAGGGCGGAGCCGGAGATGAACAGAGCGGCGCAGGCGGCGAGGGCTGAACGGATCAACATGACTCCCTCCTACTTGCCGGTCGCGCCAGCGGCGTTTACGGCGCCGCTGCTCGGGCGACGGGCGGTGACGACGCCGGTGTTGGGCGTCCGGGAGATGGCGGCCGAGGCGCTGGTGATGGCTCCGGCCGCCGGGGGCACGCTGCTGGGCACGGTTCCAGCGCTGGGGGTGGCGTTGATGCCGCCACCGACACTGCTGATCGAAGAGGTAGCCGGGGCGTAGGGCGAGCCGAGCGGAGCGTCGCTGCCGCTGACGCCGGACGGGTTGGTGCGGGAAATCTGGCCGCTTGCGTCGACCGTGGCCGATCCCTTCGACCCCATGCCAGGCGCGGCGGGGTTGGTCACGGAGCCGGTAGCGCTGCCGGTCGCGGTAGCTCCGGCCGTGGATGCGCCAACGCCCACAGCGCCGCCCGCGGCGCCGCCGATCTGGGCTGTGGCCGAGCCGCACAGCAGCAGCGCGAACGCGCCGCCGACTAGGATCTTGTTCAACATCGTCAACCTCCGGGTTTTGCGCCCCCCGGATGCGATCTCAACCCTTCGCCACGGCGATTGGTTGCACGCGGATCAGCGGCCGCGCTTGGGCCCTGGACGGGGTCCCGGCCGCGAGCCGGTGCGGCCCGAGGGGCGGGCCGACGGTTTGACGAAGGCCTTGCGCGGGCCTTTGTGCGCGGGGACAGGCTTACGGGTCGAGCCCGTGCTGCCGGGCGCCTTGGCGCGCTTGTGCGGTTTGGCCTTGGCGGCCGCCGCGGTCTTTTTAGCGGGCTTGGCGGGCTCCTCGGCAGGCTTGGGGCGCACCGCGGCCCGCTTGGTCGCGGGCTCGTCCTCGAACGAGGTGTGCTCCACCGGGATCGCCGATGAGGCGGTCTTAGCGCGGGGAGTCTTGCCGTGGTTGGCGGTCCCGTAGTTGGCCCGGCGAGAGGAGGTCTTGGGCCCGCCGCGGCCCTGGTCGGCCATCCACGGACGAGCGCCTTCGTCGGCGACGAACGGGTTGCCGCCCTGGCGGATGCTGACCCGGATGGGCACGCCTGGAAGATCAAAACTTTCGCGCAAGCTGTTGATAAGATAGCGACTATAGCTGGCCGGTAACTGATCGGCGCGGGCCGCGAACAGGACGAAGGTCGGCGGGCGAGCCTTGGTCTGGGCGACGTACTTGGGCTTGATCCGCTTACCGTTGACCGCCGGCGGCGGGTGGCGCTGGACGGCCATCTTGAGCCAGTCGTTGAGGTCGCGGGTCTTGACCTTGGTCGACCAGTCCTTGTGCACCTTGGCGACGGCGGGCATCAGCCGATCCAGCCCCCTGCCCGTCTCGGCCGACAGGGCGACCACGGGGGAACCGCGCAGCTGGGGCAGAACTTCCTCGGCCCGCAGGAGGAATTCCTTGAGGGTGGCCTGGGGGTCTTGAACCAGGTCCCACTTGGCCAGGACGAACACCAGGCCGCGGCCCTCGCGCTCAACCAGGTCGGCGATCTGCAGGTCCTGGATCTCGAAGGGGTGGGTGGCGTCCATCACCAGGACCACGATCTCTGCGAAGGTGATCGAGCGGATCGAGTCCTGGGTGGAGAGCTTCTCCAGCTTTTCCTGCACCCGCGCCTTGCGGCGCAGGCCGGCTGTGTCGACCAAGCGGATCTTGACCCCATCGAATTCCCAGTCGACCGGGATGGCGTCGCGGGTAATGCCCGCCTCGGGGCCCGTCAGCAGACGATCCTCGCCGATCAGGGCGTTGACCAGGGTCGACTTGCCGGCGTTGGGACGGCCGACGATGACGATCTTGATCGGGTTGTCGCCGTCCTGCTCCTGCTCTTCGCCGATGCCCTCGGGCGAGGCTTCCAGCAGGGCGTAGTAGAGGTCGGACATGCCCTCGCCATGCTCGGCGGAGATCGACAGGGGCTCGCCCATGCCCAGGTCGAAGGCTTCCATGGCCCCGGCCTCGCCCGCGCGGCCCTCGGCCTTGTTGGCGGCCAGGATCACCGGCTTGCCGGAACGGCGCAGAATCTCGGCGAAGGTGCGGTCCAGCGGCATGATGCCGTCGCGGGCGTCGATTAGGAACAGCGCGACCTCGGCCTCTTCGATGGCCAGCTCGGTCTGGTGGCGCATGCGCGCCTCGAGACTCTCGTCCGACACATCCTCGAAGCCGGCCGTGTCGATCAGCTCCAGATCGAGGTCGCCCAGGCGGCCCATGGCGAACTTGCGGTCGCGGGTCACCCCCGGCTGATCGTCGACGATCGCCAGCTTACGCCCGGCCAGGCGGTTGAACAGGGTGGACTTGCCGACGTTGGGACGTCCGACAATAGCAAGCTTGAGGGCGCGCGGCGCCATATGCGGCCTCCGGCAGCAGGACGGTGTGCGGCGGGGAAACCCCGCCGGTGGACGGCTAGGCTATCGCAGGGCGATCAGCTCGGCCTTTTCGGTGACCACATAGAGCATGTCGCCGGCCGCGATGGGCGGCTGCATGGTGGCGGCGCCGAGACGGATGGACCGCTCCAGCACGCCAGTATGCGGATCGCGCGACTCCAGGTCGCCATTGCTTGAGACCAGGATCAGATGGTTGGACGCCAGCACCGGGCCCGACCAGAAAGCGTTCTTGGTCTTGGGTTGACGGGCGCGGCGGCCGCGCCGGGTGGTGGTGGCCAACTGGGGCGCGTTGAGATCCTGCTGCCAATAGACCTGGCCGCTCTCGCGGGCGATGCAGATCAGCTGGCCGGTTTGCGAGACGATGTAGACTACGTCCCCGGCGGGCCAGGGCGTGTTCTGGCTGGCGACCGGCAGGCTCCAGCGCGGCGTGCCTGTGCGCAGGTCGATGGCGCTGAACATGCCCGAGTGGCTCGCCGCGAAGACGTCGCCGCGATAGATGACCGGGCGTCCGGCGATGTCGCGGATTTCCGACAGGGCGTTGTTGCGGCTCGATTTCGAGAGGGCCTGGGTCCAGACGTCGGTGCCGTTGGCGGCGCCCTGAGCGATCAGTTCGCCCGAGGCGAAGCCGGTGACGATGGTGCCCCCGGAGATGGCCGGGCTGGACGCGGCCAGGATGCGGGCGGGCTCGATGATCGCCTGATAATTCCAGACCTGGGCGCCCTTGTCGGTGTCGAAGGCGATCAACTGGTCGTCGAGGGTGACGGCGAACACGCGGCCATCGGAGATGTTGGGCGCGCCGTGGATCGGCTGATCGGTCTTGCTCTGCCAGATGGTGCGGCCGGTTTTGGCGTCCAGAGCGGTGACCAGGCGGTAGCCGGAGGTCACGAACACGCGGCCGTTGGCGTAGGCCAGACCGCCGCCGTAGCCGTCCTTGTCGCGCCGGTCGCGGCCCTGGAGATTCACGCTCCAGGCCTGGCCGCCGGATATGGCGTCATGGGCCGACACGCGGGCCTGGCCGTCCATGGCGAACACCTTGCCCTCGGCCATGATCGGCGGAGCGGTGACGTAATGCTTGCGATTGGCGCCGGACTGACCGAGGCCGCGGCGCCAGGCGATGGTCAGGTTGGCGCCGGCGGCGACATGCTCGACCGACTGCTCGGGCGTGCCGCCGGGGACCGGCCAAGACGCGATCGGCTGCGGGCTGGGGATCAGGAAGTCCTGCCCCTTGAGGGCGGCGGCGGGCTGCAGCTGGTCGCTTTCCGGCAGCACCGGAATGCGTTCGCCCTGGCTGGCGATCGACTTATTGGTGGACTTGCCGAAGGAGCTCAGCTTGGAAATGGCCGAACAGCCGGACAGGCCAACCGCGACGGCCGCGGCGATGGTCAGGGCGCGGACAGCGGCGCCGGATTTGGCCAGAGCCTTGAAAGACGTCATTGCGGGGCTTCCGGTTGGGCTTGAGCCTGCCCTTGAGCTTGCCCGGGGGCCTGGTCAGGAGACTGGGGCTGCGGCGGCGCCTGCAGCTGAATCGGGGGGGCGGTCAGGGCCTGCTGAGCGAGGGCCTTGATGCTGCCGGCGGTGCCGCTGTCGATCAGGGCGATGATCGCCTGCGAGCGTTGGCGGGCGGAATCGGGGGTGTCGAGCAGGCTGCCGAGCTTGACCAGTTGGGCCTTGGCCCCCGCAGTATCGCCAGCAGCCAGCTTGGCCATGGCCAGGGCTTCGTCGGCCTGGATGTGATAGGGGCGGTCGCCCGCGCTCAGGGGCGTCAGGCGCTTGGTCATCTCGGCCAGCGGCGCGGTGTCGAGCAGGGCGTAGGCGGCCTTGAGGCTGGCGGCGTCGGCGATCATCGGGCTCTTGGCGGCCGCGGCGGCCTTGTCGAACAGCGGCGCGGCCTCGGCCGGCTTGTTCTGGTCCATGCGGATGCCGGCCTGCTGCATATAGGCCAGAGCGACATAGGGGCCCGAACCCTTGGCGAGGGAGCCGAACTGATCGAACGCCTTGGCCTCGTCGCCCTTGGTCAGGGTGTCGAGGGCGTCGCTATAAGCCTGAGACGCCTTGGCGGCCTGGCTGGTGCGATATTGGCCGTAGCCCCACACGCCGAGAACGATCAGGACGCTGAGAACCATGGCGCCGATGAAGACCGGCAGGGCGCGCCGAATAAAGGTGCGCAGGCGCTCGGAGCGAAGCTGCTCGTCCACCTCTCCAAAAACATCGACCACGAAGGCTGGCTCCAAATGGAATATCGCGGCCGGACCCTATAGTCTGGCGCACCCGACCGCAATGTGACTGTCCCGCTTTGCGAGGCAAAGAGGGCGGTATTGGGACTTAGAGCAAGCCGCCGCGCGCAGGTAGCGATTTCGGCAGGTTCAGGGGTTCAGGATTTGCCGAAGTAGGTCTCGGCTTCGCCCGGAAAGCGGCGGGTGCGGACATCGTCGGCGTATTGCTGGACCGCGCGGGCGATGTCTGCGCGCACATCGGCGTAGCGGCGCACGAACTTGGGCGACCAGTCGAACAGGCCGATCATGTCCTCCGACACCAGAATCTGGCCGTCGCAGGCCGGCGAAGCGCCGATGCCGATGGTCGGCGGCGCGATCGCCGCGGTGATCTCCCGGGCCAGGGATTCGGCCACGCCCTCGACCACCACCGCGAAGGCCCCTGCCCCCGCCGTGGCGCGGGCTTCCTCAAGGATGCGTTCGCGCTCGTCCGGCGCCTTGCCCTTGGCCTTGAAGGCGCCGTCCATCAGCACCGCCTGGGGCCGCAGGCCGACATGGCCCATCACCGGCACGCCGCGCTGGGTCAGGTAGGCGATGGTCTGCGGCACCGTGGGTCCGCTCTCGACCTTGACCGCCTGGGCTCCGGTTTCCTTCATCAGGCGGCAGGCGTTGGCGTAGGCCGTCTCGTGCGAGGCCTCGTAGGAGCCGAACGGCATGTCGACCACCACCATTGCGGTGGAGGAGCCGCGCATCACCGCCTGGGCGTGCAGGATCATCATCTCCATGGTCACGCCGACGGTGTTGGGCATGCCGTGCAGGACCATACCCAGAGAATCGCCCACCAGCAGCAGGTCGCAGGCGCCGTCGAGCAGCTGCGCCATCGGGGCGGTGTAGGCGGTCAGGCACACGATCGGCTCGCCGCCCTTGCGCGCGGCGATGTCCGGCGCCGTCAAGCGCCGCTTAGAGGGGGATTGGGAAGACAGAGTCAGGTCTCCGAGAACACCGGGCGGATCAACAGGCCGCCGAGCGCCAGCAATAGCAGACCCGCCGCCCAGGCGCTCGCCTCGTCAACAGCCCCGCGGCTCGACGCTGCGGAGGTCACGGCCCCGGACACACTGGCCAGGTCGGTCAGGGAGACGCCGAACACGGACCAGGCGATCAGGACGCCGAGCAGGCCGAGCACCGAGACCAGCACCAGACGAATCCACATCATCCGGTCCAGGCCCCGCTCGACCCGCCCGGCGAAGGCGTCGGCATCGGGAGCCGGCGGCGCGCCGGCGAACGCCGCGCGCAGGTCGTCTTCGAATTCGAGATCAGCCATAGCTCCGGCTCCCGGCTGGGTCCGCGCCTGAAAGTTGGGCGCGAAGCTTATCCAAACCACGTTTGACATGGGATTTGACGGTTCCCAATGGCGCATTCAAGACCTCGGCCGCCTCGGCGTGGGTCAGGTCTGCGCCGTAGCACAGGGAGACGCATAGGCGCTGGGCCGGGGTCAGGGCCTTCATCGCCTGGTCGAGATCGAGGCGCAGGGCGCCCGGCTCGCGCGCGGAAGGGGTCATCTCCGCCTCCGGTTCGGGGGTTTCCGCCATGAGGTCCAGCCGCCGGTCCTTGCGTCAACGGCGGACCAGCAGCCGCGCGGCGATCTGGCGAACCCAGGGCAGGAAGGCCGCGCCGTTGGTCAGGCCGCCGATCTTCTGGAAAGCGGTCATGAAGGCGTCCTGGGCCAGGTCGTCGGCCAGGGCCGCGTCGGCGCCCATCCGGCGCAGCAGGGCGCGAACCGCCGATCCATGGTGCCGGACAAGCTCGCTGAAAGCCGCGCGGTCGCCGCCCGTCGCCCAGGCGACGAGTTCAGCATCCGGTCGTCCGACCGGATTGCGGCGTGGGGCCCCAAACATGACGCGCGCTCTGAATGAGGATCAGCGCCCGTCCATGTCTTTCTTGCGCATGTAGCCGATGATCAGGAAGGCGACGCCGATCAGGCCTGGAATGGGAAACAGGCCGAACGGACCGTGGAACAGCTCGGAAGTCGGGTGATTGATCTTGTATTGGTAGTAGTTGATGACTCCGGAGATGGCCAAACCGGCTGAAACCGCGAGCAGAATCAATCCCGTGCGGTAGTCGGTGGTCGGCCCGCCGCCGCGGCGGCGCAGCAGCTCGAGGATTTCCGGCGGGACCGGCTTGCCCTCACTCGTCAGCTTCTCGATGACGTCATAGAGCCGCGCGCGTTCGCGCTGCCCCTGGGCCACCAGCACGGCCCAGAACGCGAACCACATCAGGCCCCAGGCCAGGGGGACGAAAGCCCCGAAATGATCTTGATTCATCGTATCGCCCCAAGGTGGCGGGGCCCCTCGCCCCACCTCTCACATCCTAGAGGCAATCGCGCGGCCCGGCGGATGCAGGCCGCGCGATATTTTTCTCTAAGCCTTGGGCGCGCCCTGATTCATCGCCCACAGCACCCCGAACGGATCGCGTAGCTGGCCGTAGCGGTCGCCCCAGAACATGTCGGCGGGCGGCATCACGGCCGTGCAGCTGGCGTCGATCGCCTTCTGGTAATCGGCGTCGATCGAGCCGGTGAGGATCATCAGGCTGTAGCCCTGCGGCGCGACCAAGGGCACGCCCATCTCGGGATAGGGGTCGCTGAGCATGATCGAGGAGCCGTTGATATAGACGTGGGCGTGCATGGTGCGGCCCTGATCGTCGGGCGGATTGATCACGGCGATCTCGGCGCCGAAGGCCTTTTGGTAGAACTGCGCGGCCTTGATGGCCCCATCCAGTTGCAGATACGGGACCACGCCGCCCTTCACGAGCGCGGGAGTGGTGGATTGTTTGTCTTCGACGGCAGCCATTGTCCTGCGCTCCTTGCGATGCCCGTTTGCCCGGGTCCGCCCTGAGGACGAGGCTAGCAGCGGCGGCCCGACATCCGGTGCGAATTTTTCGTCACGCTTGCTTTGTCCCGGCGCGCCATCAGAAAAATCGCCAGACCCTGTCGGCGCGGCCCGCGGACCGCCGTCCTAGGGTCACGATATTCAACGAGGAAACCCATGAACGCCCAGACCCCCGCCCCGTCCGACCGCGAACTGGTCCTGACCCGTCTGATCGATGCGCCGCGTGAGGCGCTGTACCGCTGCTGGACCGATCCCAAGCTGATCGTTCAGTGGTTCACGCCGCCGCCGTGGAAGACGATATTCGCCGAGACCGACGTGCGCGCCGGCGGGTCGAGCACCATCACCATGCAGGGGCCAGACGGAACCGAGATGCCCAACAAGGGCGTCTACCTTGAGGTGATCCCAGGCGAGAAGCTGGTGTTCACCGACGCCTATACCGAAGCCTGGCAGCCCTCGGCCAAGGCGTTCATGACCGTGACCCTGACGTTCGAGGACGAAGGCGGTCAGACCCGCTACACCGCCCGCGTCCGCCACTGGTCGGCCGAGGACAAGGCGGCGCACGAGGCGATGGGCTTCCACGTCGGCTGGGGCATCGCCACCGACCAGATGGCGGCCCTGGCCAAGACGCTCTAGTCAGTCCTTGGGATAGTCGGCGGCCAGGGCGATGTCCTTCTGGGCCTCGACCTCGGCCAGACGGCGCTTGAGGGAGCCGGTGACGGCGTCGTAGCCATAGGCGCCAAGCACCAGGTGGCGCGGCGGCTCGGCCAGATCGCCCAGCGCCACCACCGCCTTGGCCGCGCGCAGGGGATCGCCCGGCTGCTGGCCGTCGTAGCCCTTCATCGTGATCATGCGCTTGCGCGCCGTCTCGGCGTAGTCGTCGATCTTGGGTAGGTTCTGCTGGATCGAGCGGCCGGTGAAATCGGTGCGGAACGGGCCGGGCTCGACGCAGGTGATCTTGAGGCCGAGCGGTCCGACCTCGCTCAGCAGGCTGTCGGAGAAGCCTTCCACCGCATGCTTTGACGAGGCGTAGTAGGCGGCGGCGGGAAAGCCGACCAATCCGGCGACCGAGCTCATGTTGATGATGTGGCCGCGCTTGCGGGCCCGCATGCCGGGCAGGACCGCGCGGGTCATGGCGAACAGGCCGAACACGTTGACGTCGTACTCGGCGCGCAGGTCGGCCTCCTCGCCTTCCTCGGCGGCGGAATAGTAGCCATAGCCGGCGTTGTTCACGAGCACATCGATGCCGCCGAAGCGGTCGATGGCGGCCTTGACGGCAGCGGCGATCTGGTCGGCCTTGGTGACATCGAGGTCGAGAGTGAGGATGGCGTCGCCGCCCTTGCCCAGAAGGTCGGCCAGACGCTCCTTGCCGCGCCCGGTGGCGACCACGCGCCAACCCTTGGCCAGGACCTCCAGGGCGATGTCGCGGCCGAAGCCGCTGGTGCAGCCGGTGATGAACCAGACGGGGGAGGTTTGCGAAGCCATTTGAGCCGGACCTTCTTACTGTTCTGTCCGCTCTATAGGGCGCCGAAAGGCGTGTGTCAGGCGGCTTGGCTGGCCTCGGTGGCGGTGGGCACGGCGGCCCACAGATGCTGTGCGGCGTAGGCGCGCCAGGGTCGCCAGGCTTCGGCGCGGGCCAGCAATTCGGTGGCGTTGGGACGGACCCCATTCTCGTCGGCCAGGGCGCGCATCAGGCCGATGTCGGCGGCGGGAAAGGCGTCGGGCTCGCGCATGCCGCGCAAGGCGATGTACTGGGCGGTCCACTCCCCTACCCCCGGCAGGGATTTCAGGCGGGCGACGGCGTCCTCGAGGCTGCGGTTCAGGCCGAGCAGGTTGGGGTCGGCGACCACCGCGGCCGCCACGGTGCTGAGGGCGCGCGCGCGGGCGCCGGGCATGCCCAGGTGTGTCAGGTCGGCGGCGGCGATGCGATCCGCGCGGGGGAAGGCGTGGGTCAGTGCGGGATGGCCGGTGGCGGCGAGCGCTGCGGGCTGGCCGTAGGCGTCGACCAGTTTTCCGGCCAGGCGGATGGCGGCGCCGACGGTAACCTGCTGGCCGAGGACTGCGCGCATGGCCAGCTCGAACCCATCCCAGCCGCCGGGGGCGCGCAGGCCCGGACGGGCGGCGACCAGGGGCGCGAGCGCGGGATCGGTGGACAGGTGGCCGTTGATCGCCTGAGGGTCGGCGGAAAGGTCGAACACCCTGCGCAGGCGGGCGATGATGACCGGCAGGGCCGAGAGGCGAGGAAAGCGGACCTGGGCGACCAGGCAGTCGCCCTCTCCCGGCGTGACGCGCACCGAGCCGACCTCGCCGTCCAGTTCGATGACGCGGGCATAGGCATTGTCCTCGACCACTTCCATGCCGGGCACGGCGCGCGCGGCGAGGAAGGCGAGCATGGCCGGCCAATCGTAGGGCGGGCGGTAGCGCAGGCGGATGGCGACCTCGCCTTGCGGTCCGGCGGCGACCTCGCCGACGTCGCGGCGAAGGGCGCCCGGCGGGCGGGCGAACAGGGTCTGGAAGGTTTCGTTGAAGCGGCGGATGCTGCCGAAGCCGGACGCCATGGCGACCTCGGCCATAGGCAGGCGGGTCTCGTGCAGAAGTTGCTTAGCCAGGTGCACGCGGCGGGTCTGGGCGACCGAGATGGGCGAGGCGCCGAGGTGCTGGCGGAACAGGCGGCGCAGCTGACGCTCGCCGACGCCGAGACGATCGGCCAGGGCGGCGATGTCGCCATCGTCCAGGGCGCCGTGCTCGATCAGGGCGAGGGCCCGGTTGACGGTGTTGGACGAGCCGCGCCAGGCGCCCATGTCCGGCGCGGTTTCCGGGCGGCAGCGCAGGCAGGGCCGGAAGCCCGCCTCCTCGGCCGCGGCGGCGCTGGGGTAGAAGATCATGTTCTCGCGCTTGGGCGTCTTGGCCGGACACACCGGACGGCAGTAGATGCCGGTGGAGGTCACCCCGCCGAAGAAGCGCCCGTCGAAGCGGACATCGCGCGTCGCCACGGCGCGGTAACAAGCGTCCTGATCCAGATCCATGATGCTATAGTCGGCCGATCAAAGGTTCATGTCTCGCGGTTTTCGGACATGGATCGGAATGTACGAAGCGAGTCCGAAAACCGCCAGCACCGGATCCAGTCCGGCGCCATCTAGGCTGCATGAAACAGACACAGACCTTTCGACTCGCCCGCATCCCGACGCCGATCGGGGCCATGCTGATCGCCACCGACGTACAGGACCGCCTGCGGGTTCTGGACTGGGAGGATTATGTCCCCCGGATGGAGAAGCTGCTGCACCGGCACTACGGCGGCGACGCCGTGCTGGTCGAGGGCGACGCACCGGCGGCCGTGGCCGAGCCTCTGCTGGCGTATCTCGCAGGCGACATCGCCGCCATAGACACGATCCCCACCGAGACCGGCGGGACGGCGTTCCAACGGGCGATCTGGGCCGCGCTGCGGCAGATTCCGGCAGGGCAGACCTGGAGCTACAGCGATCTGGCGCGGCACATCGGCAGACCCGCGGCGGTGCGCGCGGTGGGGCTGGCCAACGGCGCCAATGCGATCAGCGTGGTGGTCCCCTGCCACCGGGTGATCGGCATGAGCGGCGCCCTGACCGGCTATGCCGGCGGGGTGGAGCGCAAGCGCTGGCTATTGGAGCACGAGGGCGCGCCCCTGCCCCGCCAAGCCCCCCGTTAGACCGGCGGCGGGTTGCGCACGCCGACGGCGCGCTGGTGCCAATAGGGATAGGCCACCGGAACCGTGCTGGCCTCGTCCAGACGCTTAATCTGGTCAGGGGTGAGCGACCAGCCGACAGCGCCGAGATTTTCGCGTAGCTGCGCCTCGTCTCGCGCGCCGAGCCGGTCGGGGCCAGGGGCTTGAGGAAGGCGATCTTCTGGAATGCCTGCACCACCCCGACGAAGGCGTTGAGGTAGAGCGATAGCACGGCGCTGATCACGTAGACGGTGCGCCAGGGCCCGTTCAGATGCTTGACGTAGAGCCCGACCAAAGCGAGCGCGAGCACCACCAGGGAGATGACCCCGACCACGTGCGGCGGGCCGATCTTGGCCGAGTGGAACATGAAGCCGGTGGCGCTGGTCAGGATCGTCGTACAGAGGAACAGGGCGGTCAGGCCGCGCGGCTCCTTGCTGGCGAGCATGGCCGCCAGCACGATGAGCCCGGCGGCGATGCCGACCAGGCTGATGATCACGTGAAGCGTGGTGAAGGTGGCAAGAGACATACCAAGGATCATGGCTTAGCCCTCCCAATGTCCGCCTGAGCGGCGGTACGGCCAAGCTAACACGACCGCGGCGTTCGCCTTATTGGCCGACTAGCCAGGGCGAGGTTCGCGCGGGCAAGTTTAGACGTTCGATCCGTGGATGGCGGCGATCACCGCGTCGGTGACTTCCTGGGTATTGGCCTTGCCGCCAACGTCGGGAGTCATCACCCCGGAGGCGCAGACGATCTCGATGGCGCGCATCAGCCGCCCTGCCCCATCGGCCTCGCCCAAGTGTTCGAGCATCTGCACGGCGGTCCAGAAGGCGGCGATGGGGTTGGCGATACCCTTGCCGGTGATGTCGAAGGCCGAGCCGTGGATCGGCTCGAACATCGAGGGATAGCGGCGCTGCGGATCGATGTTGGCGGTGGGGGCGACGCCGAGGCTGCCGGCCAGGGCGCCGGCCAGATCGGACAGGATATCGGCGTGCAGGTTGGTGGCGACGATGGTGTCGAGGCTCTTGGGATCCAACGTCATGCGCACGGTCATGGCGTCGACCAACATCTTGTCCCAGGTCACGTCGGGAAAATCGCGCGAGACCAGTTCGGCGATCTCGTCCCACAGGACCAGGCCGAAGCGCTGGGCGTTGGACTTGGTGACGACGGTCAGCAGTTTGCGCGGGCGAGCCTGAGCCAGGGCAAAGGCGTAACGCATGATCCGCTCGACGCCGACGCGGGTGAAGACCGCGACCTCGGTGGCGACTTCCTCGGGCATGCCGCGATGGGTGCGCCCGCCGTTGCCGGCGTATTCGCCCTCTGAGTTCTCGCGCACGATCACCCAGTCCAAATCCCCCGGCCCGACGTCTCGCAGGGGCGTGGCGATGCCCGGCAGGATGCGGGTCGGGCGGACGTTGGCGTACTGATCGAAGCCCTGGCAGATCGGCAGGCGCAGGCCCCACAGGGTGATGTGGTCGGGAATGTCGGCCGCGCCGACCGCGCCGAAGTAGATGGCATCGAACGGCTTCAGCTGTTGCAGGCCGTCGGCGGGCATCATGACGCCGTGCTTGCGGTAGTAGCCCGAGCCCCAGTCGAAGCTGGTGACGTTGAAGCGCACGTCGCCGAGGCGCTGCTGCAGGGCCTCCAGCACGCGCACGCCCGCGCCGATCACCTCAGGGCCGATGCCGTCGGCGCCGATAGCGGCGATGCTGTGTTCACGCATGGTCTACTCCGACGACGGTCCGGTTCAGGCGGCGGCTGACTGGGCCAGCAGCCGGGCCGCCGATTTGACCCGTGCGCGCTCGGTGATCAAGATCAGAACCGCCGAGAACACCAGAGTGCCGCCGACAAAGTACAGACCGCCCGAGAAGCTGCCGGTGACGCCCTTGATCCAGCCGATCATGTAGGGGCCGACGAACCCGCCGAGATTGCCGATGGCGTTCATCAGGGCGATGCCGCCGGCCGCGGCCGGGCCGGACAGGAACAGGGTCGGCATGCTCCACAACGGCGGCTTGGAACAGCTGACGCCGATGGTGGCGATGGTCAGGGCGATCAGCACGGCCGGCAAGGTCGTGCCGAACGCCGCCCCGTAGAACAGGCCAGCGGCGGCCAGCAGGCAGGCCAGCGCCGCGTGCCAGGCGCGCTCGCCGGTGCGGTCGGAATTCCAGGCCCAGACGATCATCACCACCAGGCCGAACATGGCGGGCACGGCGTTGACCAGGCCGATGTTGAGCGGCGACAGGCCGAATTCCTTGATCATCAGCGGCGACCACAGGCTGATGACGTAGAGGCCTGTCGAGGTGCCGAAATAGATGACGCCGAGCAGCAGGACGCGCGGATCGATCAGGGCCTTCCACGGGCTATGCACGGCGACCCCGGCCTTCTCGGCGTTCTCCTCGGCCATGGTATCGACCAGCCAGCTCCGCTCATCGTCTTTGAGCCATTTGGCCTGTTCGGGCCGGTCGGTCATGATGAACAGGACGACGACGCCGAGGATCACCGCGGGGGCAGCCTCGACGATGAACATCCACTGCCAGCCGGCGAGGCCGAGCATGGTCGGCAGGCCGACCAGGGCGCCTGAGATCGGCGAGCCGAGGATGGTGGAGATCGGCACGGCGGCGGTGAACCAGGCGGTGGCGGCGGCGCGTCGTCGCTTGGGGAACCACAGGCTGAGGTAATAGATCACGCCGGGGAACAGGCCCGCCTCGGCCACGCCGAGCATGAAACGCAGGACGTAGAAGCTCATCGGGCTTTTGACCAAGGCCATGCCGGCGCTGAGCACGCCCCAGGTGATCATGATCCGCGCGATCCAGATGCGCGCCCCGACCTTGTGCATGATCAGGTTGGACGGAGTCTCGAACAGGAAGTAGCCGATGAAGAAGATGGCCGCGCCGAAGCCGAACACCTCGTTCGAATAGCCCAGCTGCTTGTTCATGGTCAGGGCGGCGAAGCCGATGTTGACCCGGTCGATGTACGAGATGAAGTACATCAGCATGACCAGCGGCACGATGCGCCAGTTCAGCCTGCTGAGGACGCGCTGCTCCAGCGTCTTGACCATTCCGTTTCCGCCCTAGGTTCGCGCCTTGAGGCGCTGTCGGCGCACTATAGAGCGCAGTTCGGGAAAAGGGGCGAGCCCTGAGGAGTCAGGCCGCCCCGCCGACAGCGATCTGCCCCGCATCAGCCAACGCCTCGACGTTCCGGCACATGTCCATCAGCCGGCGCGCCTTGGCATCCGGCAGCACGCCCCGGGCCAGGTCGGTGAACTTGGCTTCGAGCATGGCGTCGGTCATCGGTAATTCGGCGCTGCCGACGGCGTGTTCGATGTGGCGGGTCAGGGTGCGGCCGTCCTTCAGACGCAAGGTCAGGTCGCATTTGTCGGGCGGGACGGCGGGGTCGAGCTTGAGGGTGACCTTGCGGCGCAGGGCGATGACGGCGGGGTCGCGGACCACCGCGTCGGAGAACTGGCGCTCGCCGGCGGCGCCCTGGAGGATGCCGACCGCGACGCAGTGGTAGATCGAGAACTTGCCCTCCAGGCCCACCGTCGGCTCGGTCTTGCCGGTGAGGGACTGGACAAGGGGATTGCAGTGCAGCTCGACGGCCTCGATCTCGGCGCCGGTGAGCTTGTGCTCGCCTCGCAGCTGGATGGCGGCGTCGATGGCCGGGTGGCAGACGATGCCGCAGGCGAAGGGCTTGTAGCTGTTGAGGGCAGCCTCGTAGCGCACGCCCAGGCCCTCGGTGATCTCGGCCCAGTTGTGGCGGGTGGATAGGGCCTGGCCCCAGCCGTCCTTGCCCTCGATGGCGGTGGGGTCGGCGGTGAAGCCCTGCTCGGCCAACAAAGCGGCCATCAAGCCGTTCTGGGCGGCGCGGCCGGGGTGGAAGCTCTTGGTCATGGAGCCGAACTGGATCTTCAGCCCGACCGGCTGGGAGGCGGCGATGGCGAGGGCCCAGGTCATCCGCTGCTCGTCCAGGCCCAGCAGCCTGCCGCAGGCGGCGGCGGAACCGAACATCCCGGTCGAGCCGGTGATGTGCCAGCCCAGCGCGTAGTGTTCGGGATAGACGGAATTGCCGATCCGGCACTCGGTCTCGACGCCGAGTACCAGGGCGTTGAGGAAGTCCTGGCCGGACACCTTCCTGTGCTGGGACAGGGCCAGGATGGCCGAGGCGACCGGGCCGGCGGGGTGGATGATCGTCTTCAGGTGGGTGTCGTCGTAGTCGAAGATGTGCGAGGCGACGCCGTTGAGGAAGGCGGTGGTGGAGATGTCGAACCGCTCCTTGCGGCCGAGCACATTGGCCTCGGGCTTGCCGGCGAGCGGGGCCAGGGCGGCGACGGCCTTGTCCACGGTTTCGTGGCGCGAGCCGCCGACGGCGCAGCCGACCCAGTTGAGCAGGGTGCGGGCCCCTTCCCTGCGCACATTGGCAGGCAGGTCTGCATAGCGGGCGCCGACGATGTAGCGGGCGAGGATGGCGGTGACCGGCGGCGGCGGGGCGGCGGGCGCGGGGGTCTGGGCCACGGCGGACGCGGGAACGGTTCCAGCGAGCGCGAGGCCGGTTGAGACGCCCAAGAGGGCGCGGCGGTCGATATCGGTCATTTCGGAGTCCCCGGCGCGATTCAGGGACTAGAGCGCAGATCGCGCTCTTGGGCGAGAGGTCAGCCGCCGGCCATCTTGAGGAGCGCCTTCCACTGATCGTCGCTGACCGGCGAGACCGACAGGCGGGACTGGCGCAGCATGACCATGTCGGCCAAGGCCGGCTCGGCCTTCATTTCGGACAAGGTGACCGGGCGCTTCAAGGCGCGGACCGGGGCCAGCTCGACGGCGACGAAGCGTCCCGCCGGGTCGCTGGCGTCGGGAAAGGCGGTGCGCACGACCTTAGCCACCCCGACCACCGCCAGGCCTTCCTGGGAATGGTAGAACAGCACCTCGTCGCCGGCCGCCATCGCCTTCAAATGCAGGGCGGCGGCGTTGTTGCGCACACCGTCCCAGACGGTGCGGCCGTCGCGCTCCAGATCGGCGTAGCTGTAGGTGTTGGGCTCGGACTTCACGAGCCAGTGGGCGGTCATTGGATGCGCGCTCCTGTTCTATCGGCGCCAGATTTTGCCCTGACGACAGCTAGAAGACCAAGCCTCAGTACAACTACTTAGGGTGACCTCCCTAGTGCTTGAACCGGAATTTCGCGCGTCGCGCGATTGATCGACATTGCCCGGCGATGGAGTTGCTGGGAGTTCGAAAAATGCGCGTCACAGGATTTTTCCGCAAAGCGCTGGCTCGTGCGATCGGGGGAGCCGTTCTGTCGGTCGTAGCCGCGACGGCCTTTCCGGCGGCGGCGATGACGTTCCAATCTCAGCCAACTCCATCAGTCGATGCCAGTGATACAGTATCAAGCGATTTGAGATGCGGGTCTTCCCATCAAGGCAGTCCATCTGACGTGACCCCCTGAAACTCCTCCAGAAATAATTAGAGTCCGCCCCAAGGAAGGGACGGACGAATGAAACGATCAAGGTTCACGGAAGAGCAGATCATCGGGATCCTGCGGGAGCAGGAGGCGGGCGTCCCGGTGGC
>CANJMO010000038.1 GCA_947475845.1 Caulobacteraceae bacterium
CCGAGAGCGTGATCGAGTTCATGCTCTATGCCCTGTGGGACCTGGGCTTCAAGGTCGGCCACGCCTCGCGCACGGTCGACGAGTGCATCAAGCTGTCGCGCGAGGACTTCACCATCAGGACCTCGATCCTGGAGGCGCGGCGCCTGACCGGCGACGAGAAGCTGGCCGAGGACCTGAAGCGCCGTTTCCGCGACGAAGTGGTCAAGGGCACCTCGGCCGAGTTCGTCGCCGCCAAGCTGAAGGAGCGCGACGAGCGCCACAGCAAGGCCGGCGCCTCGCGCTATGTGGTCGAGCCCAATGTGAAAGAGGGTAAGGGCGCCTTGCGCGACCTGCACACCCTGTTCTGGATCGCCCAGTACACCCACCCCGGCGAGCAGAAGAACGGCATCGTTCAGCTCGATCTGTTCGACAAGCGCGAGGTCCGCCTGTTCATCCAGGCGTTCGATTTCCTGTGGGCGGTGCGCTGCCACCTGCATTTCGTCACCGGCCGGCCCGAGGAGCGGCTGACCTTCGACCTGCAGCCGGAGATCGCCCGGCGGATGGGCTACGGCGACCGCGGCGACGCGCCGGCGGTGGAACGGTTCATGCGCCGCTACTTCCTGATGGCCAAGGAGGTCGGCGCCCTGACCCGCGCCTTCTGCGCCAAACTCGAAGCCGACGAGTCCAAGAAAAAGCCGCAGGGCTTGTCGCGCCTGCTCAATTCCAGGAAGGCCAATGTCAGGAAGCCGCTGGACCCCGGCTTCCACGAGGAGGGCGGACGCCTGAACGTGGACGGGACCGAGGTGTTCGAGCGCGATCCGCTGAACCTTTTGCGCCTGTTCGTGATCGCCGACCGGGGCAACTACGACCTGCACCCGGACGCCTTCACGGCGGCGACGCGGTCCCTGACCCTGATCACCTCCAAGGTGCGGCGCGATCCGGCGGCCGCCAAGCTGTTCCTGGATATATTGGCGCGCGGCAAGCACACCTTCCGCGTGCTGACCCTGATGAACGATTCCGGGGTGCTCGGCCGCTACCTGCCGGAGTTCGGGCGCATCGTCGCCCAGATGCAGTTCAACATGTACCACTCCTATACGGTGGACGAGCACACGCTCAGGGCGGTGGGCGTGATCGCCGATATCGCGGCGGGACGCCTGCGCGACGACCACCCGCTGTCGGTGGATACCTATCCGCTGATCGCCGACAAGGAGGCCCTGTTCCTGGCCATGCTGCTGCACGACACCGGCAAGGGTGGGGTCGGTGGGCAGGAGAAGGCGGGGGCCCGCTCTGCCCGCTCGGCCTGCGAGCGGATGGGCATCGAACCCAAGCGGGTGGAGCTGATCGCCTGGCTGGTGGAGCATCACCTGGTGATGAGCGACTTCGCCCAGAAGCGCGACGTGCAGGATTCGCGCACTGTCGCCGCCTTCGCCCAGATCGTGCAGAACCCCGAGCGCCTTCGGCTGCTCTTGGTGTTGACCACCGCCGACATCCGCGCCGTGGGCCCCGGCGTGTGGAACGGCTGGAAGGGCCAGCTGATGCGCGAGCTGTTCAGCGCCACCGAAGCCGGGTTCCGCGGGGGCCGGGGCTCCGATCCCGCCACCCATTTCCGCCGTCACCAGGCGCAAAACGCCAAGGAAGCGCGCGACCGCCTGATCGCCGCCGATCCCAGCGCCGCCGGATGGGCGGCGGGGATGGAGGACGCCTATTTCACCAGCTTCGAGGCCTCCGACCAGGCCCTGCACGCCGACCTGATCCGCCGCGCGGGAACCGACGGCGGCGCGGCCGCGGCGGCGCGGCTGCGGCCCGACCGCAACGCCACCGAGGTGACCATCGCCGCCCACGACCGCACCGGCCTGTTCGCCGACCTGGCCACGGCCCTGTCGGGGATGGGAGCGAATGTGGTGGGGGCCAAGGTCTATACCGCCAAGACCGGCCAGGCGCTGGATGTGTTCCACGTCCAGGACTCCTCGGGCGGGGCGTTCGGCGGAGACACTCCTCGGCTGGTGGAACGCCTGGCCACGACCATGGAGGCCGCCGGGCGCGGCAAGCCCCTGCCGGTGGAAGCCCGCCGGATGACCGATTTCGGCCGCGCCGCCGCCTTCTCGATCGCGCCGGCGGTGGCGGTGGACAACGAAACCTCCGAAGAGGCGACGGTGGTGGAAGCTTCCGGCCGCGACCGGCCCGGCCTGCTGGCGGCCCTGGCGCGGACCCTGGCCGACGCCGGCCTGTCGATTCAATCGGCCCACATCGATCTGTACGGCGAGCGAGCGGTCGACGCCTTCTATGTGCAGGAGGACGGCCACAAGCTGACCGAGGCGCGGCGGGCCAACGCCCTCAAGGCGCAGCTGATCAAGGCGCTCAACGACGACGACACCGCGCCCGAAGGCGGACGGCCCAAGCTGGAGCGGGCCCGGGCCAGCGTCGCCCGCTAAAACGCCCGATGACGATGGCGTGAGGCGGGCTGAACATCGCCGCGCCCGGTGCGTTCCCTGTCCGAGAGGATGGAGGACATCATGCCGAGCCTCAAACAGCTGGCCTTGATCAGCGGATTCGCCGCCATGACCGTGATCTTCGTGCCGGTGCCGGTGGCCGCTCAGCTAGCCTCCGACGGAGAGCCGCGACCGACGGCCAAGTCGGCCCCGACGCCCGCCAAGGACGTCGCGCCCCCGCCGTCCCACGACGCGCCCCTGGTGCGCCCCGCCGCCGCGGCCCCGCCGGAGCGTATCCAGGTCGAGCCAGCCCCTGGCCTGCGTCCGTCCATGCCGCCGCAGGAAGACCCGCGCTCGGTCGAGGAAGACAAGCGCGAGCCGGACGCGACAGACCGTTAGCTTGACCGCTTGTGCGGCGCGGCGTAGCCCGCACCTGTGAGCGACACCAACGGCCCCGATCAGAGCACCACCGAAACCATCGCCGATCCGGCGGCGGAGGCGCTCGCGCAGAAGGATGCGGCCAAGAAGCCGGGCGCCAGCCTGATCCGCTCGTCCCTGGTCAATTCCAGCCTGACCCTGGTCAGCCGCTTCGCCGGTTTTCTGCGTGATCTGGTGATCGGTTACCGCATGGGCGCCAGCATCGGGCCGGCGGGCGACGCCTTCTACACCGCCCTGATGTTCCCCAACCTGTTCCGCCGCATCTTCGGCGAGGGCGCCTTCGCGGCGGCCTTCCAGCCGGCCTATGTCCGGGCCCTGGCGCAGGACGGCAAGGAAGCGGCCGACAAGCTGGCCGAGGAGGCCATGGCCGGGCTGGCGGCGATCACCATCCTTCTGACCATCGTCTGCCAGCTGGCCATGCCGTGGCTGATGCTGGTGATCTCGTCCGGTTACGTCACCGATCCGGCCAAGTTCAAGCTGGCGGTGATGCTGACCCAGATCACCATGCCCTACCTGCCGTGCATGGCCATCTACGCCCACCTGTCGGGGGTGCTGAACTCACACGGGCGGTTCATCGTCTCCGGCATCGCGCCGGTTCTGCTCAACATCGTCATGCTGCTGTTCGTGTTCCCTCAATCCGACCCGGTGGCGGCCTCGATCTGGGCCTCGGCCGGGGTGGTGACCGCGGGCCTGTTCCAGGTCGGCCTACTGTGGTGGGGGGTGACCAAGTCCGGCTCGCATGTGCGGCTGTGCTGGCCGACCCTCAATCCGCAGATCCGCGCCCTGATCGGCAAGGCGGTGCCCGGCGCGCTGTCGGCCAGCGCCTTTCAGGTCAACATCTTCATCTCCGGCATATTGGCGTCGCAGATCGCCGGGGCGCGCACCTGGTTGAACGCCGCCGACCGGCTCTATCAGCTGCCGGTAGGCCTGGTCGGGGTGGCCATCGGCGTCGCCCTGCTGCCGCGTCTGTCGCGGGCGGTGCACACCGGCGACGAGGCCGACGCCTCCAGCGCGATGGACGAGGCGATCACCTTCGCCATGGCCTTCACCCTGCCGGCCGCCGCCGCCATGGTGGCGATGCCGTTCTTCATAATCGACGGCCTGTTCACCCGCGGGGCGTTCCTGGCGGTGGATTCGCACCACACCGCCGCCGTGCTGCTGCAATACGGTTGGGGCGCGCCGGCGTTCGTGCTGATGCAGATCATCAACCGCGCCTTCTACGCCCGCCAGGACACCAAGACGCCGATGCGGGTGGCGATGACCCAGGTGGCCGCCAATGTCGTGCTCGGCCTGATCCTTTTCCGCTTCATCGGCGCGGCGGGGATCGCCGCGGCCACTAGCGCCGCCTCTTGGTTGAGCGTGGTGCAGATGCTGCTGATCCTGAAAGGGCGCGGCTTCTACACGCCCTCGGCCCTGGCCTGGGCGCGGATGGGCCGGATCCTGGCCGCCAGCGTGCTGCTCGGCCTGGTTTTGGCGGGCGCCAACTATCTGCGGCCGTCGATCGAGGGAGTGCTGGCGCCGATCTCGTTCGGCCACGCCAAGGAACCGGCCCTGGCCCTGACGGCGCTGGCCGCCCTGCCTCTTTATGCGGTTCTGCTGTTCGCGCTGGGAGGCGTTACGCCCGCCGAGCTGAAAGGCGTCCTGCGCAGAAAGGCGCGCTAGCCTTCCTGCAACGGCATGGTCAGGAACGCCCGCACCGTGTGCCACATCTGGCGATAGCCGGGGCCCTGGACCAGGGTGTGGGCGCCGGGGACCAAGGCCAGCTGCTTCTCGTCGCCGGGGACCTTTTTGTAGAAGTCCATCACGTCGACGATGGTGGCGATGCCGTCGTGCTCGCCGCGCAGGATCAGGGTCGGCGACTTGATCTTCAGCGGATCGACCACCGGCAGCTTGGAGGTCATGTCGAGATAGGTGCCGGTCGGCACGCTGTCGCCGAACTTCATCTCGTCGGTCACCAGCTTGTCGACGATGGCCGGCGAGGCGGTCAGGCCGTCGCGGGTGAAGATGCTGGAGATCATCGCCCGGTCGCGCGGGCGGCGGTTGTGGCTGCGCCAGTAATCGAGCTGCTTGGCCCGCTCGATCAGGGTCGGCGAACCGATGCCGGTGTAGCTGAGGGCGGCCAGGATCAGCTTGTCGATCTTCTCCGGGTGGCGGTTGGCATACATGCCCACGCGCAGGGCGCCGGAGGACTCGCCGAAGAAGTGGATCTTGGACTGGCCGGTTTCGGCCTCGATCACGGTCATGGCGGCGACGATGTCGGCCACCCCGGCCTCGAGGTCGCCGTTGCTCTCGGTGTGCGAGGAGTGGCCGTAGCCCTCGTGGTCCATGGTCCAGACGTCGAAGCCGGCGCGGGCCAGCATGTCCATCATCGAGAAGTCCTGGTCGCCGGCCTTGAGGTCGTAGGTCGAGCGCCCGGCCAGGGTCGAGCCGTGGATCAGGAACACCACCGGCTTGCCGGCCTTGCCTTTTGTGGGAGCGCCGATGCGCTTGCGGTAGATGTAGAGCTTCACCGCGCCCTTGTTGGCCCAGTACTCCTGGCTCCAGACGACGGCGGCTTTGGTTTGCGCTTGGGCGGGCGCGGCGGACGCTCCGGCGACGGCGAGCAGGGCGCCGCCGGCGAGGATGCCCCGGCGCGAAGCGGTCACAGCTGACTTGGACATGGCGTCCTCCCGTGCGGACCGGTGGGCCGGTCTCTCAGGGCGCATTTGTGGCACGGCGCAGCTTGCGCGGCTAGCGGATGCCCGCCGCCTCGAAGCGCGCCTTGCCCGGGCCCTTGAGATCATCGAGGAAGCGGCGCGCGCCGTCCGGGTCGGCGGCCTTGGCCAGGGGCGCCGCGGCGTAGGCGGTGTAGTTCTGGATCGCCTCGGGCAGGGGGCCGGCCAGGGCCACGCCCTTGCCCTGGTACATCATGATCTCGGTCATGGCGCCGAAGGCGATCTCGGCGCCCTTGCCGTCGCGGATGTGGCCCATGACCCCGTTGCCGTCGGCGTAGCGCACGGTCTTGGCCGAGGCCTCGGCGCCGATCTTTTTGAGCATGCCTTCGACGTAGAGGCCGGTGGAGGCCTGGTTGTAGACCACCCGGTCGGCGGCCCCGACGGCGCGTTTTAGGGCCTCGGCGCTGGCGATGTCGGGCTTGAGCGCGCCGTCGCGCACGGCGACCCCAACGCCGACCCGGCCCAGGGCCACGCGGCGCGAACCATCCACCGTACCCGCCTTGGCCAGCTGGTCGAGGCCGGCCTCGGTCAGGATCAGGACGTCGGCGGCCTCGCCGGCCGCGATCCGGCGCAGCAGTTCGGGCGCGGTGGCGACGCTGACCTCGACCTTGACCCCGGTGGCCTTGGCATAGGCCTCGGCGGCGGGGCGGATGCCGCTCTCCACGGCCCCGGCGCTCAGCACCTTGATGTCGGCGCGGGCGGGCGCGGCGGCGAGGGCCGCGAGGGCGGCGAGGGTTACGATCAGCTTCATGGCGCCGAGCTTAGCCTTCGCGCGCGACGGCGCGAAGTCGTGCGCGATCAAGCTCAGTAGTTGCCGAGGTTGATGATGTTGCCGTCGGGATCCTTGAACCAGGCCACGCGGTTGTCGCCGAACACATGGACGTCGCCGTCCATCTTCACGCCGGGGAAGTCATAGTGCTCGAACCTGACGCCCTTGGCGGTGAGCTCACGCATCACCTCGTCGAACTTGCCGCCCATGGAGAAGGTGACGGTGGTCGCCTGGTTGGTCCCGGCGAATTCGCTCTCATAGACGACGATGCTGGATTTGCCGGAGGTGTAGCCCTGGACGCCGCGCTGGGCATCGCCCTTCACGGGTTTCAGGCCGAGGATCTGTTCATAGAAGGTGCGCGCCCGGGTCAGGTCCTTCACGGCCACGGTGGCCTGGGCGTCGAAGTCGGCAAGCATGGGATGTCTCCTTGTGCTGTTACCTAACAGTTCAAGGACGTCCGGGGTTTCGCCAAACCGACACTAGTTCTCGCGCACCACCTTGAGCACCGCCAGACCGTAGTGGTCGAGCTTGGCCTGGCCGACGCCGCCGATGCCGGCCAGATCGTTGAGGGTGGCCGGGCGGAACGAGGCGATTTCGCCGAGAGTCCGGTCGTGGAAGATGACGTAGGGCGGCACGCCTTGCTCGGCGGCGGTGTTGCGGCGCCAGGAGCGTAGGGCGTCGAACAGGGTATGGTGTTCGGGGGCCTGGGCGGCCTGGGCTTCGCTCTTGCCGCGCTTTCGGGTGGGGCGGGCGATCTCCTCGACCTTGCGTAGGGTGACGGCGCGCTCGCCGCGATAGACCGCGCGCACGGCCTCGCCGTCGCCGAGCCCGATCAGGGGGCGGCCGTCGTTGGGGTCTTCCTTGAGCAGGCCCTCGAACAGCAGCTGGTCGATCAGGTCGCGCCAGGCGGCGGGGGACAGTTCCTTGCCGATGCCCCAGGTGGAAAGGGCCTGCTCGGTCTGCGACGGGTCCTTGGTCTTGCCCAGCAGGTGATCGGCCAGGCGGCCGCGTCCGACCCGTCCGCCGAGGCGATGGGCGGCGGCCAGGGCTTTCTGGGCGGCGGTGGTGGCGTCGACCGACTCCGGCGGCGCCAGACACAGATCGCATTGGCCGCAGACCTGCACCCCCTCCTCGCCGAAGTAGCGGCGCACGGCGGCGGCCCTGCAGTTCATGCCGTCGAGCATGGCGTAGAGCTGGCGCACCTTGCGGCCCTGGCCCTGGCGCACGGTATCGGACACCTCGCGGCCCTCGATGCGGCGGAAGGCCCAGGCCATGTCGGAGGAGCCGTAGAGGGTGATGCCCTCGGCCGGTTCGCCGTCGCGCCCGGCGCGGCCTATCTCCTGCCAATAGGCCTCCATCGAGGCGGGCGGGTCGGCGTGGATGACGTATCGCACGTCGGGTTTGTCGACGCCCATGCCGAAGGCGATGGTGGCGACCATCACCGCCTCTTCGGCGTTGAGGAAGTGCATCAGCCGTTCGTTGCGGGTCTTGCGGTCCAGGCCCGCATGGTAGGCGACGGCGGGGACGCCCTGCGCCTTCAAGGCCTCGGCCAGACGGTCCGTGCCGTCGCGGGAGCCGGAATAGATGACGCCGGAGCGGTTCGGCCGCGCCTTGACCAGCTCGATGACGCGGGCGTCCGAGCGGCCCTGCTTGCGCTCGGCCGACAGGCGCAGTTCGGGGCGGGCGAAGGAGGCGACGAACTCGCGGGAGTCCTCCAGCTGCAATTCGGCGCGGATGTCCTCGCGGGTGCGGGCGTCGGCGGTGGCGGTGACCGCGAGGCGGGGAACGCCGGGGAACAGCTGGGCGAGCCTGCCGAGCATGCGGTACTCGGGACGGAAGTCATGGCCCCACTGGCTGACGCAGTGTGCTTCGTCGATGGCGATCAGGGCGATGTTCTGGCGCACCAGGCGGTCCAGGGTATGGGGCTGCATCAAGCCTTCGGGCGACAGGTAGAGCAGGTCGAACTCGCCCGCCTCCAGTCGGCGCCAGATGGCGCTGCGCTCGTCGAGGGTGGCGTCGGAATCCAGGCGCGCGGCCGCGACGCCGGACTGCACCAGGCCTTCGACCTGGTCGGCCATCAGGGCGATCAGGGGCGAGACCACCAGGCCGACGCCGGGGCGCATCATGGCCGGGATCTGGAAACAGACGCTCTTGCCGCCGCCGGTGGGCAGCACCGCCATGGCGTGGCGCCCGGCCAGGACCTCGGCGATCACCTCGGCCTGCAGGCCGCGGAACTGCGCGTGGCCGAAGGTGCGGCGCAGGATGGCGGCGGCCGTCTCCAGGGGCGTTTCCAAGGTGGGGGAATCAAGCATTACGGGCAGCATACCTCTCCAGATGGCGGGAGAGGATGCGGTTTACGAGGCCTCGCGCTGCGATGGGCGCGGCGTGTCCAGCAGGCGGTCGGTCAGCACCTTAAACGGATCGGTGCGCACGGCCTCGGCGATACGGGCCTCCAGCGCGCGGTAGGCGTCCAGCACCTCGCGGCCGGTGGGGGTGAGGCGGGCGCCCTTGCCCTGGCCGCCGCCGGCGACGGCCTCCACCAAGGGGAGGGCCCAGCAGCGGTTCATCACATCGACCAGCAGCCAGGTGCGGCGATAGCTCATGCCCAGTTTGCGTCCGGCGCCGGAGATCGAGCCCTTGGCGGCGATCGCTTCCAGCAGGTCGGCCTTGCCGGGACCCATGGCCAGCTCGTCGCCGCAGAGCAGCTGCGCCTTGAGCTTGAGCGGTCCGACCTGGGTCATGAGGCGATCCCTCCCGGCGGCCTCGTGCGCCGCCGGGGGAAGACTACACCGTCCCCGCGGATTCACATCGCCGTTCGCCGCCGTCGCCCACTGTGTATGATGGGATATATTACATGACGGGACGACGATGATGCGGCTGGGCGGTCTGGCGACGATCGGGTTGATGCTGATGACGGCCCCGGCGGCCGGGTTCGCCGCCGACAAGCCCAACACCGTCCCGACGGAAACCTGCACCGCCAAGGCCCCGCCGCCGCCCGAGCTGGCCGCCTGGAACAGCCCGGTCGACCTGCCCGCCGCCGCCAGCGAAGCCGGCCTTGCCAAGGCCGTCCTGGTCCCGGGCAAGCCGATAACGGCGCAGTTCATGCCGGTGGCGGGGGTCAACTATCGGGTGAAGCCGGAGAAGGCCGACGGCCCGCATGTGTTCGGCGGCCTCTATGCCTTGAAGATCACGCAAGCCGGGACCTACCGGGTAGCCTCTAGCGCCGCGCCGTGGATGGACGTGTTCGCCGGGACGGTTCCGGTCAAGACCGCCCACTTCGGCCGCGGCCCGGCCTGCAGCGGCGACGGCAAGATGGTCGATTTTGCCCTGCAGCCCGGCGACTACCTGGTGCAGTTCTCCGAAAGCCTGCAGCCCAAGGTCGAGATCATGGTGGCGCGCCTGGGGGACTAGGGCGCGATCCGCTCTTCACCTTCTCCCCAAGGTCTGACAGGTTGCCTGCCAACAAAACGAGGGCTTGGGAGGGCCTGCCTATGAAGTCACTGCTGATCGCCGCCGCCGCCATCGCGCTGCTGGCCCCCGCCGCCGCGAGCGCCCAGGGCTCGGCCCCGGAAATCCCGTTCGAGGGCTCGGACGCCCTGCAGGTCCCCGCCGACATGCATCTGGGCGAAGTGGCCGGGGTCGCGGTCAACGGCAAGGACGGCCATGTGTTCGTCTATCATCGCGGCTCGACCGTGGGTCCGGCCTACGGCGCCGCGGCCGCCCAGCTGCTGGAGTTCGACAAGAGCGGCAAGTATGTGCGCGAAGTCGGCAAGAACCTCTACGCCTGGTCGTTCGCCCACACCGTTCGGGTCGATCCGCAGGGCAATATCTGGGCCGCCGACAAGGGCTCGGACATGGTCATCAAGTTCAAGCCTTCGGGCAAGGTAGAGATGGTGTTCGGCCGCAAGCCGGAGGCCTCGGACGAGGGCGCCGAGCCGCTGAAGCACCCCAAGCCGCCGCTGCCGGCGCAGAAGGGCTTCTTCCGCCAGGTCACCGACATGGCGTGGGACTCCAAGGGCAACACCTACATCTCCGACGGCTACATCAACTCGCGCGTGGCCAAGGTCGCGCCGGACGGCACCTGGCTGAAGTCGTGGGGCACCTACGGCAAGGCGCCGGGCCAGTTCGACACCCTGCACTCGATCGCCGTCGACGCCTCGGATCAGGTCTATGTCGCCGACCGGGGCAACCGCCGCATCCAGGTGTTCGACACCGAGGGCAAGCTGCTGCGCATCATGACCATCGACCTGCCGCTGCCGGCCGACGCCAAGACCATCCTCGGTGAGCCGCAGGGGATCGACCCCAATGTGATCGGCACTCAGCAGCCGGGCGCGCCCTGGACCCTGTGCATCACGCCCAAGGGCGCGGGCCCGCAGGTGCTCTATGTGTCCGACTCCTATCCGGGCCGGATCTACAAGATGACCCTGGACGGCAAGATCCTCGGCTGGCTCGGCCGCGCCGGGCATCAGCTGAACCAGTTCGGCTGGATCCACGAGATCGCCTGCCCGTCGGAAAACGAGCTCTATGTCGCCGAACTGCTGAACTGGCGGGTGCAGAAGCTGAGCCTGCATCCCGAACGGGCCAAATAGGCCTGAACTAGACTGCTGGCGCGGTGGCCATGGGGCCGCCGCGTCCGCGTGCCTTTGGAGATACCGCTGTCGAAACTGACCGTCCTGGCGCTCGCCGCCGTCCTCGCCGCCGGCGCGGCTTACGCCCAGGCGCCCGCTCCGCCGGTGCGGGTCAACGGCGTGGTCACCGCGATCAGCGCCGACAGCGTCACGGTCAAGGAAGCGGGCGGCAAGACCACGGTCCTGCCTCTGCTGCGCACCTGGACGGCGGTGGTGACCAAGCCGGTCGACATCGAGAACATCAAGCCGGGCAGCTTCGTCGCCACGGCCAACCAGAACATCGACGAGAAGAGCGGCAAGTCGATCGAGCTGCGCATCTTCGAGCCCGGCAACAAGGGCGGCGAAGGCAGCCGCGCCATGGCCGCGCCCAACACCACCATGACCAACGGCACCGTGCAGACGGTCAAGAAGGGCGCCGGCGGACGTGAGCTGGACGTCTCCTATCCCGGCGGCGTGCGCCACATCGTGGTGCCGCCCGACGTGCAGGTGATCGGTTCCATGCCTGCCGCGCGCGACGCGGTGAAGGTCGGCGTGACCATCAGCGCCAACACGGTCAAGGACGCCGAGGGCGTGGCCCGCGGCACGCGCATCGCCATCGTCGAGAAATAGGCGGTCAGGCCGGCACGCCCGTGTCGACGGCGGTCCGGCGGTAGATCAGCGCTTCGGCCACATGGACCCGGCGTATCGGGCCTGAACCGTCGAGGTCGGCGATGGTGCGCGCCAGCCGCAAGGTGCGGGTCCAGCCGCGAGCGGTCAGGTGGCCGGTTTCGGCGGCGCGGGTCAGCAGGGCCTTGCCGGCGTCGTCGAGGGCGGCGACGGCGGTCAGGCGTTCGCCCTCCAGCTTGGCGTTGAGATAGAGGGCGGCGGGCTCACCGGCGGCGTCGGCACGGGTCTCCTGCACGGCCCGGGCCCGGGCCACGCGGGCGGCGGCCTCGGCGGTGCCTTCGATGGGCGGCGGCAGGGCCAGGTCCGCGGCGGTGACCGCCGGGGTCTCGATCTGCAGGTCGATGCGGTCCATCAGCGGGCCGGAGACGCGGTTGCCGTAGTCGCGCTGGCAGCGCGGGGCCTTGCCGCAGTGGCCCTTGCCCAGCCCGCCGTAACCGCAGCGGCAGGGGTTCATGGCGGCGACCAGCTGCACCCGGGCGGGATAGCGGACATGGGCGTTGGCCCGGGCGACCATCACCTCGCCGGTTTCCAGCGGCTGGCGCAGGCTGTCGAGCGCCTGGGGCGAGAACTCCGGTATTATGTAGCAAGTGGGACAAGCGCCATGCAGGCGTCACCGGATATGATGATGACCGCTGCGGAAACGGTTACGCGCTAGTTCCTATCTAAGCACGCCCACTGAGGCCTCGGCGAGTTCGGATTCATCAGCCACGTGTTGCCGCTCTGGCTGTCGGTCAAAATGAAAACGCTCAGCCCATCCGTTTTCATGTGCGTGACGACGTAACGAGGCCCGCACCCCGCCAGCAGAAGCATCGTGGCCGCCGCCAAGGCTATTCTCATGGCGTCCCCCATTGAGCGTCCCAATACCGTTGCCGGATTAGTCGAGAAGCGCGCCGAACTGGTCAAGCTCCGCGCCCAGCTAGAGGCTGAGCTTCGCGGCCTGACATGCGACATCGACCAAGGCGGCCATGCTGGCGGAGTGGTGCGGGGCGCGGAACGGGCGCGCGCGGGTGAGGTCGCCGCGCGCGATCAGCCCGGCCACCGAATGGACCATCGAGGTTTCGAGCAGCTCGGCCGGCGACAGGGCCGGTAAGAGCCCCGGCAGCCGCTGGGCCAGCATCGATTTGCCCGAGCCCGGCGGGCCGATCAGCAGCAGATTGTGGCCGCCGGCGGCGGCGATCTCCAGGGCACGCTTGGCGCTTTCCTGGCCGCGCACGTCGCGCAGATCGGCCACGGGCGGGCCGTCGTGCATCTGGCCGGGTTTGGGCGGGCTCATTACCTGCGAGCCCTTGAAGTGGTTGACCACCGCGATCAGGGAGCGCGGGGCGAGGATGCGGGCATCGCCGGCCCAGGCCGCCTCGGCGCCGTTGGCTTCGGGGCAGATCAGCCCCAGGCCTAGCGCATTGGCCGCGACGGCGGCGGGCAGGGCGCCGGAGATCTGGACGATGCGACCGTCGAGGCTGAGTTCGCCGACCGCGGCCCAGTCCTGCAGACTGTCGGTGGTGAGCACGCCCATGGCCGCCATCAGGCCGAGGGCGATGGGCAGGTCGTAATGGCTGCCCTCCTTCTTGACGTCGGCGGGCGCGAGATTGACGACGATCCGCTTGGGCAAAGATAGGCCGAGGCCGACGAAGGCCGCCCGCACCCGCTCGCGGCTCTCGGTCACCGCCTTGTCGGCGAGGCCGACGACGAAGAACGCCGCGTCGACACCGCCAGAGTTGGAGACCTGGACCTCCACGTCCACCCGGCGGGCCTCGACGCCCTCGAAAGCGACGGTGGTCACCCGCCCGATCATCGATGTTCCCCTGCCCGGCGATGAACCCCTAGACCTAGGCCTTCAGGCCCAAGTTATACACAAGATGAGCAGAAGGGCTTGTCCAAATCAAGAACATTAATAGAACACAAGGGAAAGAGATGACGTCACAACGACAGTTTGTCCGTTGGCCGACGAAGCCTCCTGGATTCAGCGGCTTGCGCGAATCTCCTCGATCCGGTCCCAAAGATGGGCGGTGGCGTCGATGCCGGTGAAGGTTTTCAGCTGCTGGGCGCCGGTGGGCGAGGTGACGTTGATCTCGGTCAGATAGTCGCCGATCACGTCGATGCCGACGAACAGAAGGCCGCGCCGTTTCAGCTCCGGCCCGATGATGGCGCAGAGCTCCTTGTCCCTGGCGGTCAGCTCCACCGCCTCGGCCGTGCCGCCTACCCGCAGGTTGGAGCGGACCTGGCCCTTGGCCGGTACGCGGTTGATGGCGCCCACGGGCGCGCCGTCCACCAGCAGCACCCGCTTGTCGCCCTTGGACACCGCGGGGAGGAACTTCTGGGCGATGACCTGCTCGCGGCCGATCATGGTGTGCAGCTCCAGCAGGGCGTCGAGATTGGGGTCGTCCGCCTTCAGCCGCGCCACGCCCGAGCCACCGCCGCCGTAGAGCGGCTTCAGCACCATGTCGCCGTGTTTGGCGCGAAACTCGTAGATGGCCTCGATGTCGGACGTGACCAGGGTCGGCGGCTGGACGCCTTCGAAGTCGGTGACGAACAGCTTTTCCGGGGCGTTGCGCACCTCGGTCGGGTTGTTCACCACCAGGGTGTTGGGGTGGATCTTGTCGAGGAAGTGGGTGGCGGTGATGTAGGCCATGTCGAACGGCGGATCCTGGCGCATCAGGACCACGTCGAACTCCGACATGTCGCGTTTTTCCATGGGCCCGGCGGAGAGGTGGTCGCCGAGGGAGCGGCGCAGGCTGATCGGGCGGCCGCGGGCGAACACCCGGCCCTCCTCCATCGACAGCTTCTCGGGCTGGTAGACCCACAGGGAATGGCCGCGCGCCTGGGCGGTCTCCATCATCAGGAAGGTCGTGTCGGTGTTGATGTTGATCCCTTCGACGGGATCCATCTGGATGGCGACCTTCAAGGCCATGGGCTTACCTCTGGAGAGTTACACGGCAGCGTTAGCACGCCCGTATCTAAGGCGTCAGATGCCCGCGTACCACTCGTAGCCGAGGTCTTCCCAGTAGCCGCCCTTGCCCTTGCCCAGGCGGGCGAGGGAATCCACCGCCTCGATGCGCATGACGTACTTGGCCTGTTTGTAGCCGAGCTGGCGCTCCACGCGCAGGCGGATGGGAGCGCCGTGGCCCACTTCCAGGGGTTTGTCGTTCAGGGCGTAGGCCAGCATGGTCTGGGGGTGGAAGGCGTCGACCAGGTCGATGCTCTCGTAATAGAGGTCGGTCCCGTCGGGCTGGCCGCCCATGTCGTCGGCGCAGTGGAAGACGATGTAGCGGGCGTTGGGTTTCAGCCCGGCCAGCATCAGCACTTCGGAGAGCGGGGCGCCGGTCCATTTGCCGATGGCGCTCCAGCCTTCGACGCAGTCGTGGCGGGTGATCTGGCTGCGGGTCTTCACCGCCTTGAGTTGGTCGAGAGTGAGTTCGACGGGTCGGTTGACCAAGCCGTCGACGCGCAGCTTCCAGCCGCGGAAATCCTGGTCGGCGAGCAACTGATAGTCGGGCGAGGCCGGCAGTTCGGTGCCGTTGGTGCGGAAGATCGGCGACAGATGACGCGGGTCGAACTCGCGGGCCAGGGGCTGGCCGAACTGCAGCAGGCGCTGGGTGCGGTAGCTGAGGCCCTCGGCCGACTGCAGGAAGGTCTGGAACGACGGCGCCTGGGAAAGGCGGTCGCAGCCCGGCAGCAACAAACCGCCGACGGTGGCGGCGCCGGCGGTGAGCAGGCCGCGGCGGGAGATCATGCTGGGGCGGATCATGACGGCTCTCCGATCTTGGGCTCGGTTTGGGCCACATACCAGCCGGTAATCATCGAGCGGACCTCGTTCCACACGCCCGCGATCAGCACCTCGATCAGGTGGACCAGCACGAACAGGAGCAGCAGGTTGGCGGTGATGAAGTGCAGGGTGCGCGCCGACTGACGCCCGCCGAAGATATCGAGCAGGACCGGGGCGATGGCGTTGAAGCCCGGCGACATGGTCAGGCCGGTGAGGATCATCAGCGGCAGCAGAAGGAAGATAACGCCCAGATAGGCGAGCTTCTGCAGCGGGTTGTAGCGCTTGGCCGCCTCGCCGGTGGGATGCTTCAGGCGGATGTGGTTCCAGACGTCGAGCAGCAGGGCGCGCGGCTTTAGCTCGCCCTCGCGCGGCAGCAGGTCCTTCTTCAGGTGGCCGCTCCAGACGGTGTGGACCAGGTAGACCAGGCCGTTGAGGACGAACAACCAGGCGAAGAAGAAGTGCCAGTGGCGGCCGGTGGCCAGGTCCTGATAGCTGGGCAGGGTCATCCAGCCGGGAAAGCCGCGCGCCTGCCACTCGCCCTTATATTTGGACGCGCCGAACAGGCCCATGGTCTTGAAGGTGTGGCCGCCGATGCGGGTGACGCCGACGCTGGAGCCGTCAGGGGCCTGGTCGACCACCATCTCCATCACGGGCTTGTCGAAATTGGCGCCGTACTGGCCCCAGTAGAGGTGCGGGTGGGCGTTGAAGATATTCAGCCCGCTCATCAGCAGGACCGACAGGCACAGGACGTTGATCCAGTGACTGATGCGGGTGATCACCCGGTGCCGGTAGACCGGCTCGCCCTTGGGCGCACGCGGCTTGAACGGGGCTGTATCCGACATCGAGGTCAAACGGGGATCCTCCAGGCGATGAGGTCAGGCAGGGCGCCGCCGGTTGGCTGCTCACTGTCATTCGTCAGGTCGCAGGGAAAGGTTACATGCGGCGCTGCGAGCATGCAGCCAAAACTCTAGTTCAGCCTCATCCGAACTCGCTCATGCGCGGCCAATTCTAGTTGAGTCTGAGCCGCACGCGTTCGCGTGCGGCTCGGGCGGCGACGTCGATCCAGGGCCGGTGGTCGGAGGGGTCGAGCAGGGCCCGGCGCAGGGCGGCACGTTCGGCCCGGGCGTAGTCGCGGGCCTGTTGGGCGCGGGCGAAGATGTTGTTCTGCAGCCGGATCAGGACCGCGCGGTCCTTGACCGGGGCCATCAGCAGGTCGAGCCGGTCGGCCACGTCGGGCGTGAGGCCGGCGCGCAGGGCCCGGCGCACCAGTTCGGACGGCAGCACCACCCGGCCCTCGCTGAACGGATCAAGGGCCAGCGGCCCCTCGGCGCTCTCGATGCGCAGCAGGAAGTGGCCGGGGAAGTCGACTCCGCCCATCGGCAGGCCGCAGCGGCGGGCGGCGTCGAGGTAGAAGATGCCCAGCGCCACCGGGATGCCGCGCCGGCGTTCGGCGACGGAGATCAGGTCGGCGTTGTCGGGATCGTCGTAGGTTAAAAGGTCGCCGTTGAAGCGGAAGTCGCCCGACAGGGTCTCGGCGATGGCCTCTTCGGAGGATTCGTTTTCCAGACGGCGCTTGAGGCGGTCGCAGATTTGCTCGGATAGCGAGCGGACGGCGTCCGGGTCACGGGAGGGGTCTTCGTGCAGGGCGCAGGCCATGGCGGCGTCGAACAGGGGGAAAGCGTCGTCCCCGACCTGTCCGGCCTTGGCTAGAACCTGCTCGGCCTCGTCGCGCGTCATGTCCGATCAATCACCACAGGTCACGCGTCGGGCCAAGCGTTGCAGATGTGACGTGGCCATCCGCCGCGCGCCAGGGCGACCAGGTCCAGCCGCACAACCAGGGGTTTGGTTCTGGACAGGCGCCGAGCTAAGCCGCGTCCGGCGCGGCCCAGGCGCTCCAGCTGTCCGGGGCTGACCGCCAGCAGGGCCTCCTCGACCGAGCGCCTCTGCTTGACCTCGACGATGGCCAGGACCTGACCCTTGATCGCCACCAGGTCGACCTCGCCCTGGGGCGTGATCAGGCGCATGCCGAGGATGCGATAGCCCTTGGCCATCAGCAGCAGGGCCGCCGTCCATTCCGCCCGCCGTCCCGACTTGCGCGCGTCGGCGCCGCGCCGCTGCCTGGACGGGAGGAGGCTCACCCCACGCCCTTCAGATCGAGCGCGCGGCGGTAGAGTTCGCGGCGGTTGAGGCCGAGGGCCTTGGCCACTTCCGAGGCGGCGTCGGCGGGGCCCATACGGGTCAGGGCCTCGGCCAGGGCGGTATCGGCGTCGTCGGCGGTGGCGGCGGCCTCGGTGCCCTGGCCGACCAGGATCACGATCTCGCCCTTGGGGTTCTGCATGGCGGGGTGGACGGCCAGCTGGCCGAGGGTTCCGCGCAGCAGGGTCTCGTGCAGCTTGGTCAGTTCGCGGGCGACGGCGGCGGGGCGCTCGCCGAACACCGCGGCCATGTCGGCCAGGCAGTCGGCGGTGCGCGAGATGCCCTCATAGAACACCAGGGTGGCGCGGACCGGCTTCAACTCCTCGAACATGGCGCGGCGCCCGGCGGACTTGGGCGGCGGGAAGCCGGCGAACAGGAAACGGTCGGTCGGCAGTCCGGCGATGGCCAGCCCGGCCAGGACCGCCGAGGCGCCGGGGATCGGATAGACGGCGAAGCCCGAGGCCGCCGCCTCGCGCACCAGGCGGTAGCCGGGGTCCGACACCAGCGGTGTGCCGGCATCCGACACCAGGGCCACACGCTCGCCGCGGGCCAGGGACGCCAGGATGCGCGGCCGGGCCATCTCGGCCTCATGCTCGTCGTAGCGGATCAGTTTCTGCTTGAGGCCGTAAGCGTGCATCAGCTTGCCGGTGACGCGGGTGTCTTCGCACAGGATGATTTCAGCCTGAGCCAGGACGTCCAGCGCCCTCAGGGTGATGTCGCGCAGGTTGCCGATCGGGGTCGAGACCACATAGAGCCCTGGCTCCAGGGGTTTGTCCGAAAGGGGGGGCGGGGCCGGCGGCATGCTCATGGCCCTGTTTCAGCAGGTCGCGCGGCCTTCGGGAAGGGCGATCAGGCGGCGCGGGGGCGGAACCGCCGCCCGTAGAGCTCGCCGATGGTCTCGACCGCGCGCACGGATTCGGCGCGGTCGATGACTTCGTGGTCGTCCTTGTAGCCCTTCATGTCGCCGCCCTCGACCGCCTGGACCATCATGCCGTCGGTGCGCGAGAGGACGCTGACGTTCTTGTAGGCGAGGCCGTAGGTGACCTCGGACTAGGGGATCAGCCAGCCGATCTGGCCGCGCACCGGGATGATGCTCTCGTCGCGCCACAGGGCCCGTCCGCCGTAGCCGGGACAGTTGATCACCACCTTCTGCGGCAGGCGCGACAGCTCGGCGGGGTCGTTGAACTCGGCGCGGACGAACTGGCCGCCGGCGGCGAAGAAGTCGGTCAGGAGGGTGTGGCCGTAGTCGGCGATGTTGAACATCATCGATTCTGAGCGGTAGACGAACGGCGCGTCGAACGGGGTCGAACCTTGCGGCATCAGCTGCGGCGCCGGGGTGAGGTCGGCGATCAGGTGGTTGTATTCGCCGAAGCCGAGCGGATCGGGCGCGCGGTGGGCGCGGGCTTCCTCGCGGCTGACATCCAGGATGTTGTAGCGGTCGTTCCATTCCACCGGCTTGCCGGGCAGGCCCAGGTAGGAGCGGTAGGTCTTGAACGAGGTGCGGGCCATCTGCTCCCACACGGCGTCGAAGCCGGGGCCGGCGGCCTCGTGCAGGCTGATGCGGGAATCTGGGGTCCAGCTGCCGGTGGCGCGGGCCGAGCGGGTCTGGGGCATCATCTCGCGGGCGTAGATGGTCACCTTGGCCCCGGCGCGCTGGGCCAGGATGGCGCTGGTCAGGCCGAGCGCCCCGCAACCGGTCACGGCCACCTCGCGCGGGCTGGAGGCCATGGCCTTGGTCACCGCGAGGGTCCCCGAGCCCCAGGACAGCGACCAGCCCGAGCCGCCGTGGCCGTAGTTGTGCACCACCAAGGTGTCGCCGATGGTTTCGGTATCGAGCCTCGGCCCCGCCGCGCGGAACGGACGCAGGCAGACGGTGATGTCGAACAGGCGGTCGGCGCGGGCGCGGATCGGAGCCAGGGCGACGGCGCCGGGCGCCGCGCTCATAGCGGTGGCGCAGCCCGAGACGCCCATCAACCCAAGTCCGGCGGCTCCGCGAAGCATATTGCGACGGTCCATGGGCAGTCTCCTCGGTTCGGGCTGCGACGCTGACACGGCTCGCAGAGCGGACCAGAGGCAAATGCCCCGCCGACGCGGTTTTGCCGGCGGCTGCCGCTCAGCCGGGCAGGCGCGCCCGCGCGGCGAGGGCTTTCAGGGCCGTGGCGGCGGCGCAGGTCAGGGGCGCCGGCGGGGCGGAAATCTCGAACCAGCCCAGCCCGCCACACTTGGCCGGCTCCATGATGCGCGGCTCGCCGGTGAACGCCGTCGCCAGATAGACGGGTGAAACCCAGTGGGTCCCGCCCTCAAGGTCGATCTGATCGACGAAACAGAGCAGGTCGCGGGCCTGGATGATCACGCCAAGCTCCTCGAGGATTTCGCGCTCGGCGGCGTGGGCGGCGGTTTCGCCGAAGTCGATCTTGCCTCCGGCCAGGCCCCAGGCGCCGGCTTCGGGGTCGGTCAGGCGCCGCATCAACAGGATCTTGCCGTCCACGACGATGGCGGCGCCGCATCCGACGCGGGGTTCGGCGGTCATTTGGCGGGCGGCGGGAGCGGCTGATGCGAGGTTTGCGGCAGGTCCGGGTCGAAGCAGGCCCAGCGCGGCGCCTCGCTGGTCCAGATGGTGACGCCGGGGTTGGCGAGGTTGGGATCGTCCAGGGCGCCGGCGCGGATGATGACCAGATCGGCGCGCTGTTCCGGGGCGCTGAACAGGTGCGAGCCGCAGGTTGGACAGAAGCGGCGGTGCATGGTGTTGCCGCTTTCGGCCGCGCAGACGTAGTCCGTGACGGGGCCTTCGATGGCCAGCGTCCCGGCGGGAAACACGACGTTGACCGTGGCGCTGCCGGCGCCGATGTGCTGGCAAAGGCGGCACCAGCAGACGCGGGTCAGCATCGGTTCGGCGTCGATGGAAAAGCGCACCGCGCCGCACAGGCAGCCGCCGGTGATGGGTTTGCTGGTCCGGTCCATGGGGCTCTCCGCGCGTGATCCTTCTGTTGACCAGAAACCTGCCGATTCAGGAAGACCCCACTAAGTCGGCAAACCGACAGCAAAAACGGCATGAACCTGTTTGTGTACGGGACGTTACGTCTACTCAGTGGGGGTAGTTGAACTATGATCCGGCCGGGAGTTATCGAGCGGGCCTATCAGTTGGCGGCGACGGGAGACTACGCCACCGTCAGTGAGATCAAACGGCAGCTTCGCGCCGAGAATTACACCAGCGTCGACGGCTATCTGCAGGGCGCGGCCATTCATCGGGCGCTGCGCACCCTATGCCTCGCCGGACGGACCCAGGCGGACCAGTCTTCCGACGACGCGGCCTGAGCGCGCTTCAGCTTTCACGCGGCCTCCGCCACAATGCGGATCGATGATTCGCAGGCGATGGACGCAGCCGATGGCGAGGCGCAAGGCAGGGGTGGTGGTCGGTCTGGTCGTGCTGGCGCTCGCCGGCGCCATGCCGCAGCCGTTGCTGGCCGCCGAAAAGGAAAAGCTGGACCGCCCAACGCCGTCCGGCCTGCCGGTGCCGCGCTACGTTTCCCTGAAGTTCGATGTGGTCAACGCGCGTTCGGCGCCCGGCGACGATTCCCGCCTGCTGTGGGTTTATCGGGCCAAGGGCCTGCCGGTGCAGGTGGTGGCCGAGACCAGCGAATGGCGGCGCATCTGCGATCCGGAGCGCGGGCTGGCCTGGGTCCACCGGCGCACCACCGACGGCCGGCGCATGGTGATGCGGCTGAAGCCGCAACCTCTGGCGATGATGGCAAGTCCCAAGCCCGACGCCCGGGTCACCGCCTATCTGGCGCCGCGCGCCCTGGCGGACCTGGACCGCTGCAACAAGGACGGCTGGTGCAAGCTGAAGGCGGGACGCAAGGACGGCTGGGTCCTCGCCGTCGACGTCTGGGGCACGGCCGAAGAGCCTCAATGCCGCTGAGCCGCCGATAACCCTCGTTTAAGTTGAGGCGGGTGCGCGCGGCGTGCTACCCAGACCCCTCCGGCGCTCCGGCGCACCTTCCTGGAGGGGCTTTCCAAGGCCCTTTTCGATGACCGACGTAGCGCAAAAGAACAGTTTCAACCTCGAAGAACTGCTGGCCTGCGGCCGCGGCGAGTTGTTCGGGCCGGGCAACGCCCAGCTGCCCGTGCCGCCGATGCTGATGATGGACCGGATCGTCGAGATCAACGCGACCGGCGGCGCCTATGGCAAGGGCCAGGTCATCGCCGAGATGGATATCAACCCCGAGCTGTGGTTCTTCGCCTGCCACTTCATAGGCGACCCGGTGATGCCGGGCTGCCTGGGCCTGGACGCCATGTGGCAGATCGTCGGCTTCTTCCTCGGCTGGTCCGGGGCTCCGGGCCGCGGCCGGGCGCTGGGCGTCGGCGAGGTCAAGTTCGCCGGCCAGGTGACCCCGGCGGCCAAAAAGATCACCTACCGGATCGACCTCAAGCGCGTGATCATTCGCAAGCTCGTCATGGGCGTGGCCGATGGTGTCCTCGAGCTCGACGGCAAGGTCATTTACGAAGCCAAGGACCTTCGCGTCGGCCTGTTCGACGCCAAGGACTTGATCTGACACTGGGAGGCAGCATGCGCCGCGTCGCAGTCACCGGAATCGGCATCGTCTCCTCGATCGGCAACACCGCCGACGAGGTGCTCTCCTCCCTGCGCGAGACGCGCTCGGGGATCGTCGCCGCGCCCAAATACACCGAGCTCGGCTTCCGCTGTCAGGTGCACGCCGCGCCGCAGATCGACTGGGAGTCCCTGGTCGACCGCCGCGCCGCCCGCTTCCTGTCGCCCGGCCTGGCCTACGCCCACATCTCCATGGATCAGGCCATCGCCGACAGCGGCCTGACGCCCGAGGATGTGTCGAACGAGCGCACCGGCATCATCGTCGGCGAAGGCGGACCCTCGACCAGCGCCATCGTCGCCGCCGCCGACACCACCCGCGAGAAGGGTCCCAAGCGGATTGGCCCCTTCGCCGTGCCCAAGGCCATGTGCTCGGGCCCCTCGGCGGTCCTGGCCACCTGGTTCAAGATTCGCGGCATCAACTATTCGATCTCCTCGGCCTGCGCGACCTCGACCCACTGCATCGGCGCGGCCGCCGAGCAGATCATCATGGGCAAGCAGGACATCATGTTCGCCGGCGGCTGCGAGGAGCTGGACTGGAGCCTGTCGAACCTGTTCGACGCCATGGGCGCCATGTCGTCCAACTTCAACGACACCCCGACCCGCGCCTCGCGCCCCTACGACAAGGACCGCGACGGCTTCGTCATCGCCGGCGGCGGGGCGATGCTGGTTTTGGAAGACATGGACCGGGCCAAGGCGCGCGGGGCCAAGATCTATGCGGAAATCGCGGGATATGCCGCCAATTCCGACGGCCACGACATGGTCGCCCCGTCCGGCGAGGGCGCGGCGCGCTGCATGCGTATCGCCATGCAGGGCATGGGCGGCAAGGGCCTGCCTGGCCCAATCGACTATCTCAACACCCACGGCACCGGCACCCCGGTGGGCGACTCCAAGGAGATGGACGCGGTGCGCTCCGCCTTCGGCGCCAAACCGCCGGTGATCTCCTCGACCAAGGCCCTGACCGGCCACTCGCTCGGCGCCGCCGGGGCGCAGGAGGCGGTCTACTGCATCCTGATGATGCAAAACGGCTTCATCGCCGAGAGCGCCAACATCGACACCATCGACCCGGCCTTCGAGGACCTGCCGATCGCGCGCAAGCGCATCGACGGGCCGCTCAACACCGTGATGTCCAACAGCTTCGGCTTCGGCGGCACCAACGGCTGTCTGGTTATGACCAAGGTCGACTGAGCCTCCTCGACAGGGGAGTGCTTGCCCTGTCCCGCCAACCGCTCCAAAACAGCGTTCGACATAGGACGCGAGGAAACCACATGGCCGGCGAAGGCTTCGACATGCCCAAGGGCGACCTGATGAAGGGCAAGAAGGGCCTGGTCATGGGCGTGGCCAACGGCAACTCCATCGCCTGGGGCATCGCCGCCCAGCTGGCCGCCCAGGGCGCCGAGATCGCCTTCACCTACCAGGGCGAGGCGCTCGAGCGGCGGGTGCGTCCCCTGGCCGAAAGCGTCGGGGCAAGCGTGCTGGTGCCCTGCGACGTCACCGACGACGCCTCGATGGACGCCGCCTTCGCCGAGATCGAGAAGCAGTTCGGCAAGCTCGACTTCGTGGTCCACTCCGTAGCCTTCGCCAACAAGAACGAGCTGAAGGGCTCGTTCGTCGAGAACACCACCCGGGACAGCTTCCTGCTGGCCATGAACATCTCGGTGTTCAGCTTCGTCGATGTCGCAAAGCGCGCCGCGAAACTGATGCCGGACGGCGGGTCGATGATCACCATGACCTACCTGGGCGCCGAGCGGACCATCCCCAACTACAACACCATGGGCGTGGCCAAGGCCGGGCTGGAAGCCGCCACCCGCTACATCGCCCGCGACCTGGGACCGTCCAAGATCCGCGTCAACGCCATCTCCGCCGGCGCCATGCGCACCCTCGCCCTGGCCGGCATCTCCGGCGGGCGCGGCATGATTGCTCAGGGCCGCGCGTTCAGCGCCCTGAAGGAAGACACCTCGATGGAAGGGGTGGCGGGCGCCGCCCTGTGGCTGCTGTCCGACCTCGGACGCTCGACCACCGGCGAAGTGGTTCACGTCGACGCCGGCTTCCACATGATCGGCCTGCCCGAGGAACTGGCCGAGGGCGGCGAAGGCTAGAGCGAGACGGGGGGCTCCATCGCGCCCATCAGCCCGACCGCCGCCAGCACCGCGATTCCCAGCAGCAGCTCCAGCGCGGCTTGGCGCTTGAGCCGCGCCAGCCAGGGCGCCGGATCGACACCGCGCGTGCTCAGGGCCGGAGTGATCCGCAGACGATTGGACAGGGCCAGGGCGCCCATGCCGGCGAACAGGGCGAGCTTGACCATCAGGGTCCAGCCATAAGGCGTGGCGGTCAGGCCGTGCAGGTTGACCACCAGCAGCCAGCTCTTGAACAGGCCGGTGGCGATCAGTACGGCCACGGCGAAATAGCCCATGCCGGAGAACTGGTGGAGGACCTTGGCCGCCGCGCCTTCACGGCCGAACCTCTCCAATGGCCCGACCAGCAGAACCAGCGCCAACAGCCCGCCGATCCAGGCCCCGGCGGCCAGCAGGTGCAGGGCGTCGGCGAACACGTGCAGAAAACGCAGCGCGCCGTCCTGCATGCGGCTGTGTCCGCTGTAGGCGATCGAGATCAGGAACAGCATTGACAGGACGGTCAGCAGGCGGTCGTCGGGACGCGCCCGCAGGGCCAGCAGGGCGATGGCCGCTCCCAACAGCAGCCGCAGGCTCCAGGTCTGGCCAAATCCGGTATGGGTCAGGATCGCCCACAGGGTCGCCGGGTCGTCCAGGACGGCGGCGTCGCCGGTCATGTTGATCATGGCCGCGAGCAGGGCGAGGGCCGCTGTGGCGAAGCTCGCCCAGGCCAGCAGCCGCACCGCTCGCGTGGCGCTGCGCGCGGCCGAGCGGCCCGCCTCGCCCGGGACCGGGGCGTAGACGGGGAAGGCCAGCAGGCCGAACAGCAGGGCGGCGGCGGTGAAGTGGACGAACCGAGTCGCCGCCAGCAGCACGAGCATTATTTGACGGTGAAGCTGTAGCTGCCGGTGGTCTTGTGGCCGTCGTCCGAGGACACGGCGTGCCAGTCGACCTTGTAGTCGCCGGCCTTGAGCGGCGCCTTGAGCATCACCATCAGGCCCTTGTTGCCCTGGTCGGCCATGGAGCTGGAGGCGACCTTGGCCCCGGCGGCGTCCTTGACCTCGGCGCCCGACAGCTTCCCGGAGATTTCCTCGTTGAAGGTCAGCTCCAGGTTGCTCTTGTCCTTGGGCTCGCCACCGGCGGCCGGGTCGGACTTGATCGGCTTGGCATGAGCAAAGGCGGTGCTGGCGACGGCGGTGAGGGCGGCGGCGAGCGCCAGGCGGGACGGGGTGGTCATCGGATCACTCCACAACAACAACATCGACGATAGAGCTACGCACGGCGAGGCCGCTATCCCTCATATCCCCCCCCGGGGCATTTGCAAGAGGCCGGCTCAGCCGCTAAGCATGCATGCTCCCGGAGGCGCCATGCACGATCGACCCGACAAGGCCAAGCTGCTCAACCGCCTCAGCCGGGTAGAGGGCCATGTGCGCGGCATCGCCAAGATGATCGAAGAGGATCGCTACTGCATCGACATCCTGACCCAGGTGCGGGCGGCCCGCGCCGCCTTGGCCAAGGTCGAGTCGGAGATGCTCAAGACCCATCTCAGCCACTGCATCGAGGGGGCGATCGTCAGCGGCGACGCCGAACAGCAGCGGACTAAGGCGCGCGAATTGATCGAACTTCTGGAGCGCGCCCGGTGAAACCCTCTTTGCTGGCCGGCGCCCTGGCGCTGGCATGCGTCACGCCGGCTATGGCCCAGGAAAGCGGCGACCACGCCGGCCATGACATGGCGTCGATGCCGGGCATGGCGGCGGCCCCGGCCATGGACATGACGTCCACGGAAAGCGCGCTCGGTCCCTACCGCATGACCCGCGACGCGTCGGGCACATCCTGGCAGCCGGACGCCTCCCGTCACGACGGGCTGATGGTCCACCAGGACGGCTGGATGCTGATGGGACACGCCCTGCTGAACGGCGTCTATGACAGTCAGTCCGGGCCGCGCGGGGGCAACAAGAGCTTTGTCGCCGGCATGTTCATGGGCCAGGCCAGTCACAGCCTGGGCGAGGGCAATACGGTCCAGTTCAAGGTCATGCTCAGCCCCGACCCGGTGATGGAGCCATCCGGCTATCCGCTGCTGCTGGCCACGGGCGAGAGCGCCGACGGCAAGACCCACCTGATCGACCGCCAGCATCCGCACGACCTGGTCATGGAGCTGAGCATGGCTCTGTCCCGCCAGATCGGGACCCGGGACAGCGTCTATGTCTACGCCGGCCTGCCGGGGGAGCCGGCGTTCGGCCCGCCTGCCTTCATGCACCGGATGTCGGCGATGGACAGCCCGGAGGCGCCGATCAGCCACCACTGGCTGGACTCCACCCACATCACCTTCGGCGTGGTCACCAGCGGCTGGGCGCACGGGCCGTTCAAGATCGAGGCCTCCGCCTTCAAGGGCCGCGAGCCGGATCAGCGGCGCTACGACATCGAGACGCCCAAGCTGGACTCGCAATCGGTGCGGCTCAGCTGGAATCCCACGGCCAACTGGTCGCTGCAGACCTCATGGGCGCATCTCAACAGCCCCGAGGCGCTGGACCCCGACGTCAACGAGGACCGCGTCTCAGCCAGCGCCATCTATACCGTGCCGGTGGGCGCCGGCGGCTGGTGGTCGTCGACCGCCGCCTTCGGGACCAAGCGGCTGTCGGATGACAGGCGGCGGCTGAACGCCTGGCTGCTTGAAAGCGCCCTGAAGCCCACCGACCCTTGGACCCTGTTCGCCCGCGCCGAGCGGGTGGAGAACGCCGAGTTGCTGCATCTGCCGGGCGGGGTTCATCCGACGACGACCGTGAGCAAGCTGTCCCTTGGGGCGATCCACGACTGGAAGGCGGCGGATCATCTCAAGATCGGCCTGGGCGGCCTCTACGCCTTCGATTTCGTGCCGGGCGCGCTGCGCGCCGCCTACGGAAACGATCCGCACGGGGCGATGGCGTTCATGCGGCTGAAGATCGACTAGCCGGCTTTCCTCAGCGGCGAGAGCAGGACCACCGCCAGCAGGGTCAGCTGCATGGCCCCGATCATGGCGGCGACGCCCCACCAGGCATGGGCGGTCCACAGGCCGCCGGCCAGGGCCCCGAAGATGCCGGGGCCGAGGTAGTAGAAGAACAGATAGAGGGACGATGCCTGACCCCGGGCCGAGGGCACGCGCGAGCCGGCCCAGGCGCTGGCCATGGCGTGGGCGCCGAAGAAGCCGCCGGTGATCATGGCCAGGCCGGGGACGATGGCGAACAGATTGTCGATCAGGGTCAGGGCCAGGCCGAGCAGCATCAGGGCCGTGGCCACCGCCATCATCGGCGCGCGCCCATGCCGGTCGCTGAGCGAGCCGAAGGCGGCCGAGACCGGGGCGCCGATCAGATAGACCAGGAAGATGGCGCCCACCGCCGCGTTGGACAGGTTGAAGGGCGCCGCCACCAGCCGGTAAGACATGACGTTGAACAGGGCGACGAAGCCGCCCATGAGCAGGAACCCGCAGCCGAAAATCCACGGCAGGGTCGGCTCGCGGAACAGGGCGGCGATGCTTTTCAGGTGGTGGGCGGCGCGGCCCGCGGGCGCCGCTTCGAAACGCTTGGAAGCGGGCAGAAGCCGGATGAAGGTCAGGGCCGCGATCAGGCCGATGGCGGCGATCAGGGCGATGGCCCAGCGCCAGGAGCCGGTGACATCCACCAGGACGCCGGTCAGCAGGCGTCCCGCCATGCCGCCCATGGCGTTGCCGGCGATATAGAGGCCCATCACCGCCCCCAGGCTCTCCGGCTCGATCTCCTCGGCCAGGTAGGCCATGGCCACCGCGGGCACGCCGCTGAGCGCTACGCCCGAGAGGAAGCGCAGGGCGAGCAAGGCGTTCCAGTTGGGGGCGAAGGCGACGCCGAGGGTGCAGGCGACCACCAGCAACTGCGAGGCGGCCATCATCCATTTGCGGCCGAGGCGGTCGGACAGGACCCCGACGACGATCAAGGACAGGGCCACGCCGACGGTGGCCGCCGAGACCGCCAGGCTCGAGGTCGCCGGGCTGACCTGGAACTCCGCGGAGAACAGCGGCAGCAGAGGCTGGACGCAATAGAGAAGGGCGAAGGTGGCGAAGCCGCAGCAGAACAGGGCGATGGACGCGCGCCGATACGGGGCCGTGCCCCTGTGCAGGTAATCGGACTGCGTTGTACTCACTGTAAGGCCCTTGTTGCCGCGGCCGATCCCGGGGCTCAGATGTATGACGCAAACGCGACGGCCGAACCCCACCCCCAACTGCATTATGTTCGTAATACAGGTCAATCCGTCGCGCCGCGCCCAACGAAAAACGGGCGGGCCATCGCTGGCCCGCCCGCAATCGTGATCCCGAAGGACGGCCTTATTCGGCCGGTTCGGAGACCGTTTCCTTGTTGGACAGGTCTTCGCCGGTTTCCTGATCGACGACCTTCATCGACAGCTTGGTCTTGCCGCGATCGTCGAAGCCCAGGAGCTTCACCTTGACCGATTGGCCTTCCGACAGGACGTCGGAGACCTTGGCGACCTTTTCCTTGGAGATCTGGCTGATGTGAACCAGGCCGTCCTTGGCGCCGAAGAAGTTCACGAAGGCGCCGAAGTCGACGACCTTCACGACCTTGCC
>CANJMO010000039.1 GCA_947475845.1 Caulobacteraceae bacterium
CTCCTCGAACCCCCGGGCGTCCAGCACCCGTTGATCCACCCCCTCGAACCGCCCGCACAGGACGATCAGTCCCGGTCCGGCGGCCCAGTCTTTGACACGCGCCTGGGTCAGGGGCCGACCCCGGGCGCTCATATACAAAAGCGGCCGTCCCTGCTGCTCGAAACTGTCGAGCGCGGCAGCAATGACGTCCGCCCTAAGCACTTGTCCCGGCCCGCCCCCGGCAGGGGTGTCGTCCAGGAAGCCGCGCTTATCTCTTGAAAAGCCTCGAATGTCCACCGCGTCCAAGGACCACAGCCCCTGCTCGGTCCGCGCCGTCCCGATCAACGAAACGCCGAGCGGGCCGGGAAAGGCCTCGGGGAACATGGTCAGGACGCTGACGGCGAAGGTCATTCGCTTTCGTCTTCCGGCTCGTCCTTCGACGGCTCGACGATCACCTCGCCCGGCCGCAGCGCCTCGATCCGGCCCGCCGCCAGGTCCACCTCGGGCACGCAGGCGCGGGTGAAGGGCAGGTACCAGGTGGCCCCGCGCGGCGGGTCGATCTCCAGGATGTCCCCGGCGCCGAAGTCGTGCACGGCCTTGACCTTGCCCAGCGCCTGCCCGCCTTCGAACACCGCCAAGCCGACCAGATCGGTGAGGTAGAACTCGTCCTCGTCCGGCTGCGGCATGTCCTGGCGCGCCACGAACAGGCGCAGGCCGCGCAGGGCGTCGGCCTCCTCCTTGGTGGCGATCTCGGAAACCGTGCCGATGAAGTCGGCCTTGGCGGCGCGGCCCGAGACCACGGTCAGGCCCGGCGAGCCGTCCTCGCGCTTCAGCCGCTTGTACTGCAGCAGATTGAGCGGGGATTCCGTATAGGCGCTGATGCGCACCTCGCCCTTGACGCCAAAGGCGCCGGCGACGCGGCCGACCAGGACGAGTTTATCGGCCATCGCGCTTGCTCCCCAAAGTCGTCATCCCCCGACTTGATCGGGGGGCCCAAGCGACGCCTTGAACCATTGATTGTCGCTTGGGTCCCCCGGTACGCCCTGCGGGCGCCCGGAGGATGACGGGGTGGGTTATTAGCCTTCGGTGGTTTCTTCGGCCGGCGCTTCTTCGGCGGCGGCTTCGGCGGCGGGAGCCTCTTCAGCGGCTGCTTCGGGAGCAGCTTCCTCGGCCACGGCTTCGGGAGCGGCGGCTTCTTCGGCGGGAGCTTCGGCGGCGACTTCTTCCACGACTTCGGGCTCAGGCGCCGGAGCGGGCTTGCGGGCGGCTTCAGCAGCGGCCTCGGCGCGGTCGGTTTCGCGTTGGGCGCGCTCGGCGGCGCGTTCCTCGGCCTTCTTGCCCGGCTTGGCCTTGTTCGGGTTGTTGCCGTGCGCCCATTCGACGAGGCCGTGTTGCGACAGGAAGCGGGCCACACGGTCGGTCGGCTGGGCGCCCTTCTTGAGCCATTCCTGGATGGTCTCGAGCTTCAGGGTGACGCGGTTGGCGTCGTCCTTCTTCAGCAGCGGGTTGTAGGTGCCCACCTTCTCGATGAAGCGGCCGTCGCGGGGCGAGTGGCTGTCGGCGACAACTATGGAGTAGTAGGGGCGCTTCTTGGTGCCGCCGCGGGTCAGTCGGATCTTCAGCATTTCAGGTTTCCTTGGATATTCAGTGTCTTGAGTTGAAAGGTCAGGGTTTCTTGAAGGGGTTGGGCAGGCCGCCCAGTCCCGGCAACTTCGGGCCGCCGCCGCCGCCGAGGCCGCCCAGGCCTCCGCCGGCTTGGCCCATCATCTTCTGCAGGTCGGCCTGGCTCGGCATCTGGCCGCCGCCGGGCATCCCCGGCATGCCGCCGCCCATGGCCTGGGCCATGCGGGCCATCGACTTGCCGCCATCGCGGCTCATCGCCTTGAAGGCGTCGGCCATCTGGCGGTGCTGTTTCAGCAGGCGGTTGATCTCCTGCACCTCGACCCCGGCGCCGGCGGCGACACGCCGCTTACGCGAGGCGTTGAGCAGGTCGGGCTTGCGCCGCTCGACCGGCGTCATCGAGGTGATGATCGCTTCCTGGCGTTTGAAGGTCTTGTCGGTCATGCCCGAGGCGGCGATCTGGGCCTTGGCCTTCTGCACGCCGGGCAGCATGCCCATGATGCCGGACATCCCGCCCATCTTCTGCATCTGGCGCAGCTGATCGGCGAGGTCCTCCAGGTCGAACTGACCCTTGGCCAGCTTCTTGGCCATCTTCTCGGCCTTGGCCTGGTCGAAGTCGGCGGCGGCCCGCTCCACCAGCGACACGATATCGCCGGCGCCGAGGATGCGGCCGGCCACGCGGCGGGCGTCGAAGGCGTCCAGCGCGTCGATCTTCTCGCCGGCGCCGAGGAACTTGATCGGCAGGCCGGTCACCGCCCGCATCGACAGGGCCGCCCCGCCGCGCGCATCGCCGTCGGCGCGGGTCAGGATCAGGCCCGTCAGCGGCAGGCGCTCGTGGAAGGCCTTGGCCGTGCGCACCGCGTCCTGGCCGGTCAGGCTGTCGGCCACCAGTAGGGTCTCGGTGGGCGAGGAAATCCGCGCGATCTCGGCCACTTCCGCCATCATCGCTTCGTCCAGCGTGGTGCGGCCGGCGGTGTCGAGGATCAGGACGTCGAAGCCGCCCAGTTTCGCCGCGGAAAGCGCGCGGCGGGCGATGTCGGGGGCGCTCTGCCCGGCCATGATCGGCAGGACGTCGATCTCGCCCTGCTTGCCGAGCGCGGCCAGCTGCTCCATCGCCGCCGGACGGCGGGTGTCGAGCGAGGCCATCAGCACGCGCTTGCGCTCGGTCTTTGTGATGCGCACGGCCAGCTTGGCCGAGGTGGTGGTCTTGCCCGAGCCCTGCAGGCCCGCCATCAGGATCACGGCGGGCGGGGTAACGCCCAGCTCCAGTCCGACCGGCTCTTCGCCGCCCAGCATCTCGACAAGCCCGTCGTGGACGATCTTGACCACCTGTTCGGACGGCTTGACCGCGCGGATCACCGCCTCGCCGGTGGCCTGTTCCTTGGCCCGGGTAATGAAGTCGCGGACGACGGGCAGGGCGACGTCGGCCTCGAGCAGGGCCACGCGCACCTCGCGCAGGGCCTCGTCGACGTCCTTTTCCGACAGCACGCCGCGGCCGGTCAGCCGGTCGAAGACGCCTGTCAGTCTCTCGCCAAGAGTCTCGAACATGAGCCTCGAAATCCCATCCAAATCCGGCCGGGCAAGCGAGCAACACAAAACGCCCCCGCGCACGATCACGTGGACGGGGGGCCTCTCCGCCCTCGTCTCCCATGCGGGAGGGTCGTGGCGGTGGAGGGCGCGTTGCTACGAATGCGCCGAGGAGGGCGGGTTATGCGCGCGGGGAGCGTCCTGAGTCAAGAAAACCGCTTTTTGCGCCGGAAGCGGTCCCGATCTACATTGGGGACAACCATCCCTTTCCCCCGGAAGAGGCCCATGCTCATCACCGCCCTCCTCGCCGCTGGTTTCATCCGCGTCGCCGACCCCGCGCCCGCCGCGCTTGCATCCCGGGCTCCGGCGCGGGAGAGGATGGCGCGATGTCTGCCCGGATCGGACCTGAGCGTTGATCTCGACCGTCTTCGCCCTGGCGCTTGCCGCCTCTGCCGCGCCTGACGCCGGGGCCTGCACCCTGCTGAACCTGGCCGCCTGCCGCGACGCCGGGCAGTTGGTGCGCGATCCGTCGTTCCAGTCCGCCCTGCGCCAGTTCGTCGGTGTGCGCCGCACCGGCTATCTGACCGCCAGCGGCCAGGCCTACGGCGAGGCGATGACGGTGCTGGGCGGCCCGGCCGAGCCGGTGCCGCGTCTGCGCAACCTCTACATCTTCACCGCCTGCGCCGACGCGTCCTGCGACGACCAGGGCGTGGTCGCCCTGCATCCCGACGGCGAACTGGCCGCCGTGGCCATCCTGCATAGCGACTGTGTGGGCCTGCGCCGGGTCGGTGACTGCGCCTCGCGCGAGATCCTCAGCGTCATGCGCCGCCAGGACGACGATCTGGGCCTGATCGAGACCCTGGCCGACCAGGCCCGCCGCAGCCTCGCCGCCCGGCCGATCTACTCCAGCATCGCCGCGCGGGTGCTGGACCGGGTCGAGGTGATCCTGCTGGACGGCGCGGCGTCGCAGCAACAGGCCACGCAGACAGCGCCTGCCCCGCCGCCCGCAGCGCCGCCGCCGCCGGTGGTAGCAACCGTTCAACCTCGCCCAACGCCGGCGCCCTCGCCCGTCGCGGCGACCAAACCCCCGGTCGTGGCCGAAACCCGGCCGCCCGCTCCGATCACACTCAATATTCCGCCGCCCGCCCCGGCGCCGCCCGCGCCGCTGGAGCTGGCTCGCAAGCCCCAGCCGGTCCTGGTCGCCCCGTCAGAAGTGCGCACCACCGCGCCGCCTCAGGCCCAGATCGCGCCGCCGACCGCGCCCAAGGTCGAGGTAACCGAGGCGCCGGGCCCGCCGGGCCCCGTCTCCGGCGTCACCGCCGCCGTGCGCCCGCGCGTTGCCTTCATTCCGATCCCGCGCCAGCGCTACCTGACCCTGATCGCGATGCGGCCGGTGGTGGAGATCGTCCCGCCTCCACCGCCTCCACCGCCGCGCCCCAAGCGCAATGACGGCTGGCAGTTCCACTGGACGCCCTACGACTGCAGCGACCCGACCCCGCAACAAGGCGAGGTCGCGCTCGGCCCCCTGACCCGCGATGTGAAGTCCAAGAACTGCAAGGCGTGGAAGCGCTAGGCGCGGCCTACTTCGCCTTCTCGGCGCCCATGATCGACGCCATGATCTGATCGGAGATCTGGTTCACCGCGCCTGGAGCATGCGAAAGGAAGAGCGTGTTCGTCTTGTCGTTCTCGCCGATCGACTTGATGGTGTCGAAGTACTGGGTGACCAGGACCAGCTGCATCACCTCCGACGTGCTCGTGCCGCCGACCACCTTCTGGAAGCTCTCGATGGAGCCCTGCAGGCCTTCGATGATCGCCTTGCGCTGATTGGCGATGCCCGCGCCCTGCAGGGCCTTGCTCTCAGCCTCGGCCTCGGCGCGTTTGACCACCAGGATTTTCTCGGCCTCGCCGCGGGCGCTGGCGGCGACCTGCTCGCGCTGGGCGGCGTTGATGTCGTTCATCGCCGCCTTGACCTTCTCGTCGGGCACGATGTCGGTGACCAGCACATTGACGATCTCGTAGCCGAAGCCGGCCATGTCGACGTCCAGCTCCTTCTTCACCGCCGCGGCGATGCCGGACTGGGTGGCGAACACCTCGTCCAGCGTCATGCCCGGCACATGGCCCAGGATCACCTGCTCGACGTAGGACTGGATCTGCAGGGCGGGGTCCGACAGCTTGTAGAAGGCGTCGTAGACCTTTTCCGGCCGCACCCGCGTCTGCACCGAGATCGGGATGGTGACGAAGACGTTGTCCTGGGTCTTGGTCTCCATCACCAGCTTGATCTGGTCGACCCTCAGGCTCATGCGCCCGGCCACCCGGTCGATGAACGGCCACTTCCAGTTCAGCCCGGGCTCCGCGGCGCGAAGGAACTTGCCGAAGCGGGTGATGATGGCGACCTGGGCCGTGTCGACGGTGAAAAAGGCGCCGAAGAACAGGTACAGCACGACGAACAGCAGGACCGCTGCCGGAACCAATGAGATCATCGCGCCTCTCCTGTGCCGCGAACCCCGAGCCTAAAGGGTGGGCGCCTGCATGTGATCAGATGTGTGCGGTTGCACAAGGGCTACAGATCGGGGGCAAAAGTTGCAGCTTGGACGAAAACTGAGGCGGGACCGCCCTATCCCCGCCATATGACGCGAGCATGAAGCGTCGCCGACCTATTTAGGGCGCTGTTCATCGATCTGTGGTCAGGGACGGTATGAGTTCCAGTTATTCAACAGCAGCGGCTTCGAGTTCGTCCAGCGCCGGCAGGCGCATGGACCTCGACTGGCTGCGCGTTGGCGTGTTCGCCGGTCTGATCTTCTACCATGAGGGCTTGTTGTACGAGCCGGGCCATCCGGGCGTCAGCCTGACCCTGCTGTTCACCCATCCCTGGCGGATGAGCATCCTGTTTCTGATCTCCGGCGCGGCGACCCGGTTCATGGCCGAGGGTTTCTCGGCCCGCCGCCTGTCGTTCGAGCGCACCCTGCGCCTGCTGCCCCCGCTCGGCTTCGCCATTCTGGTGCTGGTTCCGGCCCAGGCCTATCTCACCCTGATCGAAACCACCGCCTATACGGGCGGCTTCGTCCATTTCCTGCGAGCCTATGTCTCTGCCCCCGAGCGCGCCCAGATCACCCGCAATTTCAACTACATCGTGCCGGTCTACGGCCACCTGTGGTTCGTCTTCTATCTGTGGATCTACACCGTGGTCCTGTCCCTCGGCCTGCACTGGGCGCCGGGCTGGTTTAAGCGGACGCAGGCCGGGCTGGAGCGGGTGCTGAGCGGGCCCAGCCTGCTGATCTGGCCGTTCGCGATCTTCACCGTGGCGAGGCTCAGCCTCTATCCGGTGTTCGGGGTCAACCTCGGCTTCCTCAACGACTGGTACAACCACGTCACCTCGGCGTGCGTGTTCCTGTTCGGCTTCCTGATCGCCCGCTCGGACAAGATCTGGGACGAGCTGGTCAAGATGCGCTGGGCGGGGCTGGTCATGGCCGTCGCCGGCTTCGCCGCCTACGCCCCGTTCGTCTGGCACTGGGGCCAGGGCTCGGATTTCGCCGAGACCCAGCATCCCGGCATGGGCGTATTCTACGACCTGGAGCGCTGGGGCGCGATCGTCGCCCTGCTCGGCTTCGGCCACAAACACCTGGCCCGTCATACTCAGGGCAAGGGCGCGGTGGCGCTGAAGTATCTGAACGGCGGCATTTTCACCGCCTATATCGTGCACGAACCGGCGATGCTGATCATGAAGCACTGGCTGCGGCCGCTACAGCTCAACCTGGCCGTGGAGATGACGCTGGTGGCGCTCGGCACCACGGACGCTTGTTTCGTCGCTTACGAGCTGGCCCGCCGCGTCAACTGGCTCGGAGTCGCGCTCGGCCAACGCCGCATCGGCTGGCTGCAGTTCCCCGCGCGCCGGCCGGGCGCCCTGGCCGCGGGCTCGAGCCCGGCCTGATCCGGGCGGGTTTCGGACTCTGATCGCGGCGCGCCATGGACTTGATGGCCCGCCCTAGGCCAGTCTGCGCCCGCTTTGTCAGGAGCCCCCCAATGCCCACCATCGCCGAGCGCCGCGCCGCCTTCCGCGCCCTGCACCAGTCCGGCTGTTTCGCCATCCCCAATCCCTGGGACGGGGGCTCCGCGCGCTTGATGCAGGAAGCCGGGTTCAAGGCCCTGGCCTCCACCAGCGCCGGGGCCGCCTGGGCCCTGGCCAAGAACGACGGCGAGATGACCGCCGATGAGGTGCTGGAGCACCTGCGCTTCCTGGTCGGGGCTGCCGACCTGCCGGTCAACGCCGACTTCGAGGCCGGGTTCGCCGACACCGCCGACGGCGTCGCCGCCAACGTGACCCGTTGCGTTGAGACCGGGGTCGCCGGCCTGTCGATCGAGGACCGCACCGGCAACGACCTCTATCCGATCGAGGTCGCCGTCGAGCGGATCCGGGCCGCCCGCGCCGCCATCGACCGCTCAGGCGCCGACGTGGTGCTGGTCGGGCGCTGCGAGGCCTATCTGATGAAGCCGGTCGATATGGACGAGGTCATCCGCCGCCTGAAAGCCTACGGCGAAGCCGGCGCCGACTGCCTCTACGCCCCGGGCCTCAAGGAACTCGGCCAGTTCGCGCGCAAGGTCCGCGAGCTGGACAAGCCGATCAACGCCAACATCACCGGCACCGGCCTCAGTGTCGCCGACATGGCCGGCGTCGGCGTGCGCCGGGTCAGCGTCGGCGCCGCCCTGGCCCGCGCCATGTGGACCGCCGTCGACGGCCATATCGCGCTCTTGGCCAAGGAAGGCCGACTGCCAAGCTGATCCAGCGACCCCGTCCCTGCGTTTAAATGGCATGGACATCCGCTCGAACCGCAAAGCCCTACAGATCGCCATCGGCATCGCCGGCTTCGTGCCCGTGGGCGCGGGCCTGTCGGGCATTATCCTCGGCCCGGCCCTGGCCGGCCTCGGCGAGCACGGCGCTCTGGCGGCGGGCGGTGTCTCCCTGGACAGCCACTTCCGCTACCTTTCGGGACTGCTGCTGGCCATCGGCCTGCTGTTCTGGGGCGCGATCCCGACCATCGAGCGGCGCGGCATGCTGGTGCGGGCCCTGACCTTGATCGTAGTTATCGGCGGTCTTGGCCGCGCCCTCAGCCTGATCGAACTTGGCCCGCCCGGCAGCGAGGGCATGCGCCTGGCCTTGATCATGGAGCTGGTGGTCACGCCCCTGATCTGCCTGTGGCAGCGCCAGGTCGAACTGCAGGCCCAGGGCCGCGCCCAGCCGCTGCATGACCTGATGCATCCCTCTTCCAGACTGTCCTGATCGCCCGACACAGATTATTCGATGGCCTATGGCTATCGGCGTGTTCGATTCTGGAGTTGGCGGCCTGTCCGTCCACCGCGCCCTGGTGCAGCGGTTCCCCTCGGCCGACCTGATCTACCTCGCCGACCAGGCTCATGCCCCCTATGGCGGCTTGCCGGGCGAACGGGTCGTCGAGCTGACCCAGATGGGCTGCGAGCGGCTGTTCGAGGCGGGGGCCGACCTTGTCGTCCTCGGCTGCAACACCGCCAGCGCCATCGCCCTGCGCCGCCTGCAACAGACCTGGCTGCCCGGCTTTCAGCGCGCCCGCGGCCGCCCGTCCAATGTGCTCGGCATCATCGTGCCGACCATCGAGGCCGCCACCGGCCTGCCGTGGGTGGTCGAGCCTGAGCCCCTGCCTGAAAAGGCCGAGGCGCTCGAGGTGCTGGGCATCTTCGCCACCCAGGGCACGGTCAACAGCCGCGTCTACGAGATCGAGATCGACAAGCGGCGCGGCGACCTGGCGGTGTTCTCCGAATCGTGCCCGCAGCTGGTTCCGTTGATCGAGGACGGCGCCGACCGCCGGGTGCTGGCCCCGATCGTCGCCGGCCACGTCGAGGCCCTGACCCGCCGTATCGGCCGCACACCCGACCGCGCCGTGCTCGGCTGCACCCATTACGAGATCATCGCCGACTTGTTCGCCGCCGCCCTATCGCTGGGCGTCGAACTGATCCACCAGCCGCGCGCCACGGCCGACAGCCTGGAACGCTATCTGCACGCCCACCCGGAATACGACCCCGGCTCATCGGGCGAGCGAAAGTTCCTGACCACCGGGGCCCCTGGCCCGCAGAACAGCATCGTCGAAGCCTTCTGGGGCGCCCCCCTGCGCTTCGAAGCCGCCTAAACCGGCTCCGGGACTTCTACGCCGGCGCCGCTTGACCTTCTAGCGCCCTTCATTTAATCGTACAGTTATATAACCGATAGGTTACTTAATGAGCCTTCAGACCGCCGACCCGCTGTCCGACATCTTCGCCGCCCTTGCCGACCCGACCCGGCGCGCCATCATCGCGCGGCTGGCGCAGGGCGAGACCTCGGTCGGCGAGCTGGCCCGGCCGTTCGCCATGTCCGGCCCGGCAGTGACCAAGCATCTGAAGGTGCTGCAGAAGGCGGGTCTGATCAGCCGCAGCCGCGAGGCGCAATGGCGCCCGGCCAAGCTGGAGCCCGAGCCGCTGAAGGCGGTGACCGACTGGCTCGAACAATACCGGCGGTTCTGGGAACAGAGCTTCGACCGCCTCGACGACTATCTGGCTGAACTGCAGAAGCAGAAGAAGGAAGACTGACATGGCTGCCAAACCGATCGGAGCCAGCTTCGAGACCACCATCGTGCGGGTGTTCAAGGCTCCCGCGACCTTGCTGTTCGACTGCTTCACCGATCCCGCGCATCTGGCGGGGTGGTGGGGACCGCTCGGGTCCAAGATCGAGGTCTACAAGCTGGAGGCCCGTCCCGGCGGCGAATTGTCCCTGCGCATGGCGGGACCGGGCTTCGACCATGTGATGGGCGGCGAATATGTCGAGCTCGACCGGCCGCACGGCCTGGTGTTTCTGACCAAGGCGTTCGAGGCGCCGGACGGCGGCTGGGGCATCATCAACCGCAACAGCTTCAACTTCGAGGAGCAGGGCGACGGCACGACCAAGGCGACCCTGCATGTCCACGTCGACCGGGCAGAAGGCGAGCTGGTGCTGGGGGCGCTGGGCGGCATGCGCGCCGGCTGGGGCCAGAGCCTGGAGCGGCTGGGCGATCACCTCGGCGGCGGCGGCAAGATGGACATTGAGATCGGCGACAAGCGCCTGGTCCTGACCCGCGCTTTCGACGCCCAGCCCAAAAGGGTGTGGCAGGCGCTGACCGACCCCGCGCAGTTCGCCCAGTGGTTCTGCGCCGGAGCCGGAAAGGTTCAGGCATGGGACCTGCGCCCCGGCGGCCAATGGGCCTATAGCCTTCCCGGCGCCGACGGCATGATCGGATCGGGCGTGATCCAGGGGACCACCGACAGCTACGACGCCCTGGCCAAAATCCTGGCCTAGCTGCGCTCAAGCTGCGCAGCCTGAGCGCAAACAAGAATGGCGGCGGCCTAGCTGGTCGCCGCCTTCTCCGCTGCGATCACCCGCGATACCGCATTGACCACTGAGGCGATGCGGATCGCGGTCTGGATCTGGGTGGTCGGCACGCCGTGCTTGCGCAGTTCGGCCTCGTGACTGTCCAGGCACATGCCGCAGCCGTTGACCGCCGACACCGCCGTGCACCAAAGCTCGAAGTCGGCTTTGTCGACGCCCGGATTGGCGATGATGTTCATCCGCAGCCGCGCCGGCAGGGTCCGGTACTCGTGATTCGAGAGCAGGTGCAGCGAGCGGTAGTAGACGTTGTTCATGCCCATGATCGCGGCCGCGGCCCGCGCTGCGGTCAGCGCCTCTTCCGAGACGCCCGCACCCTCGGCCTGGGTGTTGATGTTGCGGACGACGTCAGGCTGTCCGACCGCATAGGCGGCGGCGACGAAACAGCCCCATTTCTGCTGGTCGTTTAGCACCGTCTCGGCGCTCAGCGACGACAGGTTGAGGCTCAGGTCCTTGGCGTAGGACGGCAGCATTTCACGCAGCGCTTCGATGGACATTTTTGGTTCTCCTGGCGCGATCGCTTCGCTGCTTGAGCGCAACCGATCATGCGCCTTCAAATGAGAGGCGGAAAACACGCCCCCAAGAAGCCGCTAGGCGGTAGGGCGACAAAAATAAGGAAGAGGTGATCCGGGAGCGGCTTTCGGGGGGGAGGAAGGACCGCTCCCGGATCGTACGTCGCTACGCGGCTCGGCCGCACGACGCTAGTTCAAGAACACCCGTCGGCGGATTCCGATCCATGGATCGCGGCCCGCCGACGGATTTTTTTGTACACGCCCGCTTAGAGCGTGGCGCCGCCCACCGAGCGGTTGCACGGGCACAGCTCGTCGGTCTGCAGCGCATCGAGCACGCGCAGGGTGTCGTCGGGGGCGCGGCCGACGTTCAGGTTGGTGACGTAGACGTGCTGGATGGTGTTGTCCGGATCGACCACGAAGGTGGCGCGATAGGCGACGCCTTCTTCCTCATTGAGCACGCCCAGCGCGCGGGCGAACTTGCCGCCGTTATCGGCGAACTGCCACATCGGCAGGGCGTTGAGGTCAGGATGCTCGCGGCGCCAGCCGAGCTTGGAGTGCTCGTTGTCGGTCGAGCCGCCGAGCACGACGGTGTCGCGGTCGTCGAAGTCCTTGTTCAGCTTGGCGAAGGCGACGATCTCGGTCGGGCAGACGAAGGTGAAGTCCTTCGGGTAGAAGAAGATGACCTTCCACTTACCGGGGAAGCTGGTCTGGTTGACAGGTTCAAAGGCGCTGACGCCCTTTTCCTCGTGGTTGTTGAAGCCCGGCTTCACGCCCATGATCTTGAAGTCCGGCAGCTTTTCGCCAACGCCCAGCATGCTAATTTCCTTGTTTGAAAGGGGAGCCGTTTCCGGCGCCCGGTTGTCGTAGAGGCTGGCCCAGGGGAAGGCCAATCGATTGTTTCTGGTTCGGCCATAGAGACAGTCTTTGGAGCCGTCCTGAGACCGCCGAGCGACCATGCAACGATAGAACACGCCGCTAACCCAAAAACCAAATCGATAGTTTTTGGTATTCCGATAGAGAATGGCTATATCGCTGCCATGCTCCCGACTCTCCGCCAAATGCAGTACCTGCGCCTGCTGGCCGAGCACGGCTCGTTCAGCCGCGCCGCCGAGGCCGGTCACGTCACCCAGCCGACCCTGTCCGCCGGCATCCAGGAACTGGAGAAGGCGCTGGGCGCCCCGGTGGTCGACCGCGCCCGCTCTGGCGTCATCCTGACCGCCGTCGGCGAGGAGGCGGTCCGCCGCGCCGGCGACATCCTGGCCCGGGCAGAGGACCTGGTGCAGGCGGCCAAGGCCGCGGGCCAGCCCTTGACCGGACGGTTTCGCCTCGGCGTGATCCCGACCATCGCCCCGTTCCTGTTGCCCCGGGCCCTGCCGCTGCTGCGCGAGCAGTTCCCCAAGCTGAAGCTGTTCCTGCGCGAGGACCTGACCCACAAACTGGTGGAGGCGCTCAAGGCCGGCACCCTGGACGCCGCCCTGATCGCCCTGCCCTACGACACCGCGGGGCTGGACAACGCCTTCGTGGCCGAGGATGAGCTGCTGGCCATGACCCCCGCAAACCATCCGATCAACGCGCAAAAGCGTATCTCGCCCGCCGCGCTGCAGGCCAACGGCTTGATCCTACTGGAGGACGGACACTGCCTGCGCGAACAGGCGCTGTCGGCCTGCGGCCTCAACGCCCCGCGACATGGCGACGAGAATGCGTTCACCGCCACCTCCCTGCACACCCTGGTGCAGATGGTCGGCTCCGGCCTCGGCGTCTCCCTGCTGCCGGCCATGGCGGTCGACGCGGGCCTGGCCGAGGAAGCGCCGGTCACGATCCGGCCACTGGACGCCGCGCATCCGTCACGCCAGATCGTGGTCGCCTGGCGCTCCGGCTCCAGCCGCGGCATAGAGGGCCGCCTGCTGGCCGAAGCCCTGAAACCCGCCACTGTGCGAAAAGCGGCATGAGCGACACCCACGGAAGAGACGTGGTCGGGCTCGACTCGCGCGCCGCCGCCCTGGCGGTGGTCGAGGCGGCGCTGAAAAGCCGCAGCGGCCTGGAAGAGGCGCTCAATCGCCCGCCGTTCAACCGGCTGGAGCCGCGCGAAAGGGCCCACGCCCGCGCCCTGGCGATGATGACCCTGCGCCACCTGGGCGAGATCGACCACGCCCTGGCCGGCAAACTGGCAAAGCCGCCGCCCGAGGCGGTGATGGCGATCCTGCGCATCGGCGCCTGCCAGCTATTCTACATGGACGCCCCCGATTTCGCGGCGGTCGACACCTCGGTCGAGCTGGCCTCCGCCTACAAGGGCACGCGCCCGTTCAAGGGCCTGGTCAACGCCGTGCTCCGCGGCCTCGCCCGCGCCGGCAAGCCCGAGCAGGACGCGGCTCGCCTGGCGCCCGACTGGCTGTTGTCGCGCTGGAAGGCGGCGTTTGGGGCCGAGGCGGCGTTGAACATCGCCGCGCTCATCGCGGTCGAGCCTTCCACCGACCTGACCTTCAAACACCCTGCCGAGGCCCCGGCCCTGGCCGAGGGTCTGGAAGCGCGGCCGCTGCCTGGTGGCTCCTGGCGCACCGACAAGGGCGGGGCCCTGACCGAGTGGCCCGGGTTCGACGAGGGCGCCTGGTGGGTGCAGGACGCCGCCGCCGCCATTCCCGCCCGCCTGCTGAACGTCCAGCCTGGCGAGACTGCCGTCGACCTGTGCGCCGCGCCGGGGGGCAAGACCCTGCAACTGGCCGCCGCCGGGGCCGAGACGGTGGCGGTTGACCGCTCCGCGCCACGCCTCGTCCGCGTCACCGAAAACCTCGCCCGCATGCAGCTGACCGCCGAAACCCACGCCGCCGACGCCGCCCTCTGGCAGGACGCTCGCAAGTTCGACGCCGTCCTGCTCGACGCGCCCTGCAGCGCCACCGGCACCTTCCGCCGGCATCCCGACGTGCTGTGGGCGACCGGCCCGACCGACATCGTCAAGCTGTCCCTCAGCCAGTCGCGCCTGCTCGACACAGCCTCCATGCGGGTCAAGGACGGCGGCCGCTTGGTCTATTGCGTCTGTTCGCTGGAACCCGAAGAGGGCGAGGGCCAGATCGACGGCTTCCTGCGCCGCCATCCCGATTTCAGGCTCGACCCGATCGCCCCCGGCGAGGGCGGCGCCCCCGAAGCCAGCATCACCGCCAATGGCGCGATGCGCATCCTGCCCTTCCACATCGAAGGCGGCGCCGACGGCTTCTTCGCCGTGCGGTTCGTGCGCAACTAGCGCGCTCAAGCAGCGAGCGGATGCGAGCGGTAGCGCAAAAAGCATCACGCCTTGCCCCCGTCACACCGCCCCGCTAAGCCTTGATCCCATGAGCAAGACCCTCATCGCCCCGTCGATCCTGGCGGCCGATTTCGCCCGGCTCGGCGAGGAAGTCCGCGCGGTCCAGGCCGCCGGGGCTGACTGGCTGCATGTCGATGTGATGGACGGCCACTTCGTGCCCAATATCACCATCGGCCCGGACGTGGTGAAGGCCCTGCGCCCGCACGTCACCATCCCCATCGACGTGCACCTGATGATCACCCCCGCCGACCCGTTCCTGGACGCGTTCCGCGACGCCGGCGCCGATATCCTGTCGGTGCACCCGGAAGCCGGGCCCCACCTGAACCGCACGCTCAGGCACATCCGCAAGATCGGAGCCAAGGCCGGGGTGGTGTTCAACCCGTCCACCGATCCGGACGTGATCGAATACATGATGGACGACGTCGATCTGGTGCTGGTGATGTCGGTCAACCCGGGCTTCGGCGGTCAGAGCTTCATGACCTCGCAGCTGAAAAAGATCGAGAAGCTGCGCGCCATGATCGACGCCTCGGGCAAGGACATCCAGCTTGAGGTCGACGGCGGGGTCACAGCCCTGACCGCGCCGCAGTGCATCGCCGCGGGCGCCACCGCCCTCGTGGCGGGCTCAGCCGTGTTCAAGGGCGGGGCCGACGCCTATGCCGCCAACATCCGCGCGCTTCGAGGCGCCTGACGCGGAGTAAGGGCATGGCCCGCCTGCCCGCTTTGCCGCCCAACCCGCCGCCGGAGGTCCCGGCCGGATCCGCCCTGTCCGCCTTCAAGCGGCGCGCCGCCCGCCTGATCGCCGCCGCCCGCGCCTCTCGCCGGGGCGAGCGCCTGGAGACCTGGATTCGCGCCATCGGCCTGTCCCTGCGCGGCCAGTCGCGCGCCGAATGGGCGGGGTCGGCCCCGCACCGCTGGCTGCTCGGCCGTCCGGTCCCGGTAGGCCGCGCCGCCTCTCCCAAGGACTTGCGCCCTCCGCGCCCGCGCCAAGACAAGGCCATATTGCTCGGCCGATTCACCTTCGACGGCCTTGTCTTGGAGCCCGGCCAGGGGGTCGAGCCGTGGGATTTGCCCAGCCCGTCGCGTGACTTCGCCGCCGCCCTGCACGGCATGGCCTGGCTGCCGGACCTGCTGGCCGTGCCCGACTCCGAGCGGGTCGCCCTTTCACTGGTCCTCGGATGGCACGCGGTGTTCGGCCGCTGGAACGGCTTTTCCTGGAGCGCGCCGGTTCTGGAGCGGCGGGTGTTCAACCTCGCCTGTCACATCGAGGCCCTGTGCGTCGAAGCCTCGCCCGCCGAGCAGGCGGTGCTGCTCGACACCCTGGCCCGCCAGGCGCGGCACCTGCTGCTGGGCGACGGATCGCCGGTCCGGGCCGCCGAACAGGCCTGCGCCGCCGCCCTGGCCGGCTGTGCCCTGGCCGGGCCGCCTGGCGATCAGCTGCGCACCCAAGCTCTGGGCAAGCTGGAACAGGCCCTGCGCGCCACGGTCCTGCCCGACGGCGGCCACGCCTCGCGCTCCCCCGAAGCGGTGATGGAGCTTCTATTCGACCTGCGCGCCCTGGATGAGGCCCTGGCCCAGCTCGGCCGCGAGCCGCCGCAGGCCCTGACCCGCGCCATCGACCGGCTGGCCGGCGCCCTGCGCTTCTTCACCCTGGCCGACGGCCGTCTTCCGGCCATGCAGGGCGGCGAGGCCGGCGATCCGGAGCGCATCGCCGCCGCCCTGCATGGCCGGTGAAGACGCCAACGAGCCGGCAATGAGCGCGCCCTATGCCGACTACGAGAAACTGCAGGGCAGATCGCTGCAGGCCTTCATCGACGTCGGCGTCCCCGCCCCTGGCCCATGGAGCGTCACCGCCTGCGCCCAGCCGCTCGCCTTGGAGGTTCTGGCCGGCGCCGACCGCCTGATCGCCAATACCGGCTGGTCGCCCCGGTCCATGAGCGCCCAGGCCCTGCGCCTGACCCCGGCCGGCTGCTGCGCCAACGTCGCCGACGCCAGCGCCGGCCAGCCGCTGCAGGGCCTGCTGGCCCGTATCCTCGGTCCACGGCTGGAGGGCGGCGCCCGCCACGCCGGCGGACGACGGCATCAGGCCGAAGACGGAGTCTGGCTGGAATATGTTCACGACGGCTGGGCCCGCGACTTCGGCGTCAGTCACGAGCGGCGCCTATACATGGACCCCGCCGCCGACGAGCTGCGCGGCGAGGACGCCCTGTCCCCGGTCAACCAACCGTTCGTGCGCAAGAGCCACCGGCCGATGTTCCTGACCGTGCGCTTCCAGTTGCACCCCCAGGTCAAGGCGTCCCTGGCCATGGACCACAAGAGCGTCATGCTGCAGGGCCCCACCAGCGGCGGCTGGTGGCTGCGCAACGACAGCCCCGAGGTGCGTCTGGAGCCCGCCGTCCATCTGGTCGACGGCCGCCCGCAACACACCCAGCAGATCGTCATGCGCACCATGGTCAAGCGCGACGGGACCGCGCGGGTCAGGTGGAAGCTGTCGGCGGCGGATGAAAAACCCGCATAGAAAATATTGAATATAAGATCGGCAAGCCGGGAATTATCCGTCGAGTTCGACTAGCCATCGCAAATGAGAAGCTCACGCGCTTAGGAGCGCTACGGCCAACTCAATCGGAGGAGGTGATGGATCTGGCTCGCCTGGGGCGTGACGGTAGTTGTGGCAGGCGTTCACCCACGAACTCAATGCTTCTGCGGTGAGCTTCGCAGCATCAAGCGCTCTGCCATCGTAGATTGCCGCAAGCTTCGGCTTGATCTTTTTGGTGATCTCTGAAGAGCCAATTCTGGCCTCCCCCGTCATCATCTTAAATACGTTTTCTACCGCATCGAATATTCTGCGGACGGCAGTGAGGGTGTCGGGCGCGGCACCACTAAGCGCCGCATATGCTTCACGAAACGCTCTGTCCGCAGCAGAGAATTTTGGGCCAGACAGCCCAGCCAATGTGGAGCGTCTCGAGTTTTCGAACTCTTCGTCTTGATAGAAGTGAACGCCGCCATCGTCATCAATAGTATAACCAAGGCCTTCCTGTCTAAATATTTGCTCTATTTCCTTAATAAACGGACCCGCGTTATTACTGTATCTATTTCCTCTAATAGCGCGAACAGCTAATGTGGGCACATACAAAACATCTCTAAGGTCGGCGCCAGCGAACCAGTCCGTCCAGAAACTCTGATAACTTGAGGCCATTGGGGGCGCCACACCAAGAACTCGCTCAATATTTTCACTTATATCGTCCGCCACATCCTGTCCGTGCTTGAATAGAGCGCCTGCCATGCGGCGACGCGCCCGCACGCCGTCTGAAGTGGGCTTGCCCTTTTCAAGATATATTTGACTGAAGCGGTGGCCCTGCGGTTTTTTCATTAGATCGTTGGCTCGGAGGGCGCTGCTGCACCTGAGTTTATTGGCCCGGACATACAGGCCTGAGCCTATTGTATCAGCCGAGTCGTCGCCCGGTGAAAATCGGTCGCCTTGACGACTCCTCTGCCCCGCCGTACCCAACGCTCGTCTCGCGTGACTGGCGCTGAAGGTGGGTAACCACCGGGGAGCGCGGGATGCATAAGCCGCGCGCCTGGGCATGAGCCGTATCCCGACAGAGGACTCCGCCGTGCCCGCAGCCCCCGACTTTCCGCCCGCTCCCGATAAGGCCCCGATCAAGCGGGCCCTGATCTCCGTCTCCGACAAGACCGGCCTGGTGGAGGCGGCCAAGGCCCTGCATGACCTCGGCGTCGAACTGGTCTCCACCGGCGGCACCAAGGCGGCGATCGCGGCGGCGGGGCTGCCTGTGAAAGACGTGGCCGACCTCACCGGCTTTCCCGAGATGATGGACGGCCGGGTCAAGACCCTGCACCCCATCGTCCACGGCGGCCTGCTCGGCGTGCGTGACGCGCCCGAGCACGCCAAGGCGATGAGCGAGCACGGCATCGGCGGCATCGACCTGCTCTACGTCAGCCTCTACCCGTTCGAAGCCACGGTGGCGCGCGGCGGGGACTTCGCCGACTGCATCGAGAACATCGACATCGGCGGCCCGGCGATGATCCGCTCGGCGTCCAAGAACCACGGCTATGTCGCCGTCTGCACCGCGCCCGAAGACGTGGCCGAGGTGCTGGAGGCGCTCAAGTCCGACGGCGCCACCACCCTCGACCTGCGCAAAAAGCTCGCCGCCCGAGCCTTCGCCCGCACCGCGTCCTATGACGCCGCCATCTCCGGCTGGTTCGCGGGGCAGCTTGGCGATGTCGCGCCCGCGCGCAAGACCATCGCCGGGTCGCTGCGCCAGACCATGCGCTACGGCGAGAACCCGCATCAATCGGCCAGCTTCTACGTCTTCCCCGAGCCGAGGCGCCCGGGCGTGGCCACCGCCCGCCAGTTGCAGGGCAAGGAGCTGAGCTTCAACAACATCGCCGACACCGATGCCGCCTTCGAGCTGATCGCCGAGTTCGACCCGAAAGACAGCGCCGCCGTCGCCATCATCAAGCACGCCAACCCCTGCGGCGTGGCTTTGGGCGGCTCCCTGACCGAGGCCTATGAGCGGGCCTTGCAGTGCGACCCCGTGTCGGCCTTCGGCGGCATCGTGGCGGTCAACCGCCGCCTGGACCGCGCCGCCGCCGAGGAGATCGTCAAGATTTTCACCGAGGTCGTCATCGCGCCCGAGGCCGACGACGACGCCGTCGCCGTATTCGCGGCCAAGAAGAACCTGCGCCTGCTGGTCACCGGCGGCCTGCCCGATCCCCTTGCCAGCGGGGAGACCTTCCGTTCGGTGGCGGGCGGTTTCCTGATCCAGTCGCGCGACGCCTCGCGCATCACGGCCGAGGACCTGAAGATCGTCACCAAGCGCCAGCCTACCGATATGGAGGTGCGCGACATGTTGTTCGCCTTCACCATCGCCAAGCATGTGAAGTCCAACGCCATCGTCTACGCCAAGGACGGCCAGACCGCCGGCATCGGCGCCGGCCAGATGAACCGCCGCGACTCCGCCCGTATCGCCGCCCTGCGCGCCGCAGAGGCCGCCGAGACCGCGGGCCTGCCGCAGAGCCTGGCCAAGGGCTCGGCCTGCGCTTCGGAGGCCTTCTTCCCGTTCCCCGACGGCCTGATCCAGGCCGCCGAGGCCGGCGCCACCGCGGTGATCCAACCCGGCGGCTCGATCGGCGATCCGGCGGTGATCGCCGCCGCCGACGCAGCGGGCCTGGCCATGGCTTTCACCGGGGTGCGGGTGTTCCGCCACTAGGCCGATGTCGCAGCCAACCATCCGCGCCTGCGATCCCTCCGACGCCGACGCGCTGGCCCTGGTCGGAGCGGCGACCTTCCTCGCGACCTTCGCTGGGGTTCTGGACGGCGCCGCCATCGTCGCCCACTGCGCCCAGGCCCACTCGCCGCGGCGCTACCGCGAACTGTTAGCCGAGGGCTACGAGTTGTGGCTGGCGCAGGTGGAGCCCGGCGCCGCTCCGGTCGGCTACGCCATGATCGGGCCCTCGACCCTGGACCTGTCGCATCCCGGCGATGTCGAGCTGAAACGCATCTATGTGCTGGACCGCTTCCACGGCGCCGGCGTCGGCCCGGCCCTAATGCGGACGGTGACCGATCTGGCCAGCGCGCGCGGCGCGCCCCAGAGCGCCAGGGCGATGTCCTGTTCAGTGGCGGAGACCGCGTCCAGCAGCTTCTCGTACTCCGCCAGCTGACGGATGAAGCCGTAGATCAGCGGCGTGTCGAGACGCCGCGCGGGGCGGACGCTGACGCTCATCCGGGGAACGAGCGCGCCACCTGAGGAGCCGCGACCATGGTCAGCAGGGCCACGGCCAGCAGGCCCGCCGACAGGCGATAGCCGAGGGTGATCTTGCGGTAGGCCTCGTCCGAGGACACCTTGCCGGCGGCCAGCTTGCGCACCGAAGCGCCGACCATCATCCCCTGCACGCCCGCCGCGATCACGGCGCAGGCCGCGCCGCCGATCAGCAACATCTCCGGTGTTCCCAGCAGCCCCTGGTGCAGCAGCGACCACAGCCGCCCGCCGGAAAACACAGCGAGCACCGCAGCCACCGTCTGCCAGCGGAACATCTTGGGCGCCCCCTGCCCCTTGGATCGGGCCAGGACGAAGCTCGACAGCAGCCAGAACAGGCTGGACCCGGCGTGCAGCAGGATGGTCACGATCAGGACGAGGGGCATGGACAGGCTCTAACTCAAAATTCCGAACAGGAGCCTGGATACACCCGTTACGGCTTTTCCGTCAGGACCTTGAGCCGGGCCAAGCCCTTCTCGAACGACGGACCGACCATCTTGTCCATGTTCATCAGCGTGTGCATGACCTTGGTCATCAGGTTCGCCGGGCCGTGCACCGACCAGACCACGGCGGTGACGCCCGGCTCGGGCGTCGGTTCCAGGGTGAATTCGGCCACGTTGTGGGCTTCGAACGGCTTGAAGAAATCCAGCTTGATGCCGATGTGCTTGGCTGACGCTTCGATGAGGTGCGCGGTGCTTGCCGCCGGTGCCAGACCGACTGGGCTGGTCCCTCCCGGCCATATGCGAGGCGTCCCGTCCCGGGCGCCTCAACCCGACGTCCTAGAGGCGTCTCAACCGCCACGCCAAAAGCGGGTCCGGGGGATCGTAACCCCCGTCCCGTCTTCGGTTTTTGCGGATCTAGAAATTGGAGCGGGCGAAGAGATTCGAACTCTCGACCCCAACCTTGGCAAGGTTGTGCTCTACCACTGAGCTACGCCCGCGCTCCCGAACATCCTAAACCGGCGGACGTCCGTTTTCGAGAGGGCGGCTTATGGCAGAGGGCCATGGGGTTGGCAAGAGCTGCTAAAGCTCCAGCGCGAGGCGCCGCTAGAGTCCCAGCCGCGGCCCCTTCAGGCGGCGCTTGTTGACGTGCTCGGTCGGGGCCGGGCCGGTCTCCTCGGGCAGCTCGCCACGAAAGTAATAGCGCTGCCAGGCTTCGCGCATGGTCTCCGGGTCGCGGTTGAACAGGCGCTTGTTGAATTCGCCGCGTTGCTTGGCCCAGGCCTCGTACTGACTCTTAAGCGGCCCGTTGCCCTCCATCGAGCGCTGGACCACGTCGAACGCCTCCAGCTGCTTGTCCTGCATCAGGGTGATGAAACAGAACGGCTCGCTCTTCTCGAACCGCACCTTGCCCGGCCGGGTGAAAATCCAGTTCATGGTGAAGGGGAACGGCAGCCAGTCGGTCTCGACCAGGGCGGTTAGGGGCTGGACCCCATCCTTGATGTGGTTGGGCGGGCCCGACACCCACATCGACCAGCGGTTGGGGGTGCGGAACAGGTAACCCGGGTGGAAGGTGATCACCCCGTGCGAGAAGTGGCTCTTCACGAACTCATGGAAATCCGGATGAGGGACATCGGGCGTGAAGGTGATGTCTTCCTGGTTCTTGCCGCCGTTCCACTCGGCGGTGAAGCCCATCGGGCACAGCATCTCCCAGCCGGTGGTGTTGGCCATGGTCAGAGGCAGGCAGCGATAGGGGTGCCGCTGGGCGAAACGGTCCATCCACGCGCGCTCCGGCCGCCCCGGCACGATCTCCGGCGGGCGCATGGCGGTGGGGAAGCACTCCAGTTCGGGCATCGGCGGCTTTTCAATGAAGGGTTGCGTGCAAAACCCCTAACCACTCACCGCCTCCTAAGCTAGAGGCCTGTCATGGACTCGCCCGCCGCACCTGAGGCCCTGTTCGCCTTCCTCGACGCGCAAGGGGTCGCTCACACGACCGTGGAACACGAGGCGGTGTTCCGCGTGGAGGAGGGCGAGGCGATCAAGGCGGCCATGCCCGGCGGCCACACCAAGAACCTGTTCCTGAAGGACGGCAAAGGCCAGATCTGGCTGATTTGCGCCCTGGGAGAGACCCAGATCGACCTCAAGCGCCTGCCCGCCGTGATCGGCTCGGCCCGACTGTCGTTCGGTTCGGCCGAACTTCTGCACGAGGTGCTGGGCGTATGGCCGGGCTCGGTCAGCGTCTTCTGCCTGATCAACGATCGCGACCATCGGGTGCGGCTCGTTCTTGATCGAGATCTGCTTCAAGCCCAGCCTGTCAACTTCCACCCTCTGGCCAACACCGCCACCACCGCCATCTCGCAAGCCGGCCTGAAAGCCTTCCTGCGGGCCCTGGACATCGCGCCCCTGATCGTCGATTTCGCTGAGCTGAAGCTGGGGCCGACGCTCTGATATTGCGCAGGCTCCCCGCCGCGACCATTTTGGCTTCACCGCGTTAGGCTGAGGCTTAGGAGTAGACCATGCTGCTGGGAGACACCGGCGCCGCGCCGGCCGCCACCGCCAATATCAAGGACGGCACGGACGCCAGCTTCATGGCCGACGTGATCGAGGCCTCTCGGGTTCAGCCGGTGATCGTCGATTTCTGGGCGACCTGGTGCGGCCCCTGCAAGACCCTCGGCCCGGCCCTGGAAAAGGTCGTCGAGGCGGCCAAGGGCGCGGTCAAGCTGGTCAAGATCGACGTCGACAAGAACCCCGCCGTCGCCGGCCAGCTGCGCGTGCAGTCGATCCCCACCGTCTACGCCTTCGTCGACGGCCAGCCGGTCGACGGCTTCCAAGGCGCTCTGCCGGAAAGCCAGTTGCAGGCCTTCGTCGACAAGCTGGTCGGCCCCGCCGCCCCGGCCGAGATCGACGACATCATGGCCCTGGCCGCCGAATCCGTGAAGCTGGGCGACATCGGCGGCGCGGCCCAGGCCTTCGCCGAAGCCCTCAGCATCGATCCGGCCAATGTGAAGGCCGCCGCCGGCCTGGCCCGCTGCTATCTTGTCAGCGGCGACGCCGAGCGCGCCCAGGATGTCCTCGACATGCTGCCGCCAGAGGCCAAGGACGCCGATCTCGACAGCGTGCGCGCCGCGCTGAAGCTGGCCGGATCGGCCGCCGCCGAAACCCGCGCCCTGGACGAGCGGCTGGCCGCCAACCCCGACGATCACGACGCCCGGCTGGAGCTGGCCACGGCCCTGGCCGGCCAGGGCGCCTTCGACCGCGCGGTCGATCAGCTGCTCACCATCATCGAGCGCGACCGTGAATGGAACGACGGCGCGGCGCGCAAGCAGCTCCTGACCGTATTCGAAGCCGCCGGCGCGGCCTCCGACACCGCCCGCCAAGGTCGCCGCCGCCTGTCGTCGCTGCTGTTCTCGTGAGCCGCCGCAGCGAAGATCCCGACGAAGAGGTCGCCGCCGAGGATCTGCCCCGGGTGATCCCGGTGTTCCCGCTCGACGGAGCCTTGCTGCTGCCCCACGCCTCGCGCCCGCTCAACATCTTCGAGCCGCGCTACCTCAACATGCTCGACGACGCCATGGCCGCCGAGCGCATCATCGGCCTGGTTCAGACCGCCAACGGCGGCACGCGGGAGCGTCCGCACCTGGCCCACATCGGCTGCGCCGGACGCGTCACCAGCTTCACCGAGACGCCGGACGGCCGCTACCAGATCACCCTGACGGGCCTGGCCCGCTTCGATCTGCAGGGCGAAATCTCGGTGCAGACGCCCTATCGCCAGGCCAAGGTCGATTTCACCGCCTATGCCAACGACCTCAAGGCCCTGCCCGAGGCGGGCGCCGAGACGCGCGGCCGCCTGATGACAGTGTTGAAGCGCTATCTGGAGCACCGCGGCCTGCGCATCGACTGGGGCGCGGTCGAGGACGCCTCGGTGGAAGCTCTGGTCAACAGCCTGGCCATGGCCCTGCCCTTCACCTCGCCGGAGCTTCAGGCCCTGCTGGAAGCCCGCACCCTGGACGACCGCCGCGAGACCCTGATCGCCCTGCTGGAAATCGACGGCTCCTCGTTCGAGGAAGAGTCTCCCCAACTGCAGTAGAGACGCCTAAAAGGGTCGCCATGTCCGAGCTGTCCTCCTCCGCCATCCCCCTCGACCCCCGCCTGCTGGAAGTGCTGGTGTGCCCGGTCACCCGCACGCCCCTGGTCTACGACCGGGCCAAGGGCGAACTGATCAGCAAGGCCGCCAAGCTGGCCTATCCGGTGCGCGACGGCGTGCCTGTCATGCTGCCCGAGGAAGCCCGGCCCCTGGCCGCCGGCGAATGACGTCGCGCCCCTGGCCGGAGGAATTGCGGCTCAGTCCCGCCGGCGACCTGCTGACCGTCGCTTTCGACGATGGGGCCAACTTCAAGCTCGAGGCCGAATATCTGCGGGTGATGACCGGCAGCGCCGAGGATCGCGGCCATGGCGCCGGGCCCCGCCCGCCCATGCCCGGCAAACAGCATGTCAGGATCACCGCCGTGAACCCGGTCGGCCGCTACGCCGTGCGCCTGGTGTTCGACGACGGCCACGACACCGGCCTCTACAGCTGGGACCTGCTGCACCAGCTCGGCGCCGAGCGCGACAAGCTGTGGTTCGAGTATGTGACGACGCTGGAGAGGGCGGGTCTGGCGCGCTGAGGACCGTTTGGCGCTAGACCGTATGAGTTCTAGTGTTTGCTCGATGAACCTGTGGGCCAAGACAATCCGCTTGATCGACGACGACCTCGAGCAGCGCATTGGGGTGCCGGACACGATGGTCCTGGGCATTGTCCCATTACTTGTTATCGGGATTCCTGGCGCGTTCCTGCCGTTGCCCTGGCGTCTTATTCCGCTCGGCATTGGCGCGGTGCTCAGCTTGGCATTTGTAGGCGTTCGATCTTGGCGGCTTCTCGTTTGCATACACGAGCGACGAGGGCCCTTTCGCAAAAAAACGGGCCTTGGGATCCAAGCGATTTGCGCTCGCAAAAGGTTCTGGCGCGCCGACTTCGTAAGTCTCTTCTTGCGTGGATACTTATAGGGTTGGCTCTGTGCGTAGTGGTTTTGCCTTTAAGGCTTCCCACACGGATGGGATGCCAACCTGGGCGATACTTGGTTTGTAAGTACGGCCTGTTATCGCCTGAAACCTGGAAGAGCCGTTGAGCTCTACTTACTGATCGTCAGCGGGCACAAGGTGCCCACCGGCACCGTCACCTGCTGGCCCGCGCCCGAGCAATTGTAGAAGCAGGTCTTGTTGTTGCCGGCGACCATCTCGCCGGTCTTCACGCAGACCGCCGCGACCTGGAACGGCTTGTCCGAGATCGGCGCGGACGCCGTGGCCAGCGCCAAAGTCGCCAGACCGGCCAGAACCGCCTTCACAGCGCTTCGCCCCGCAGCAGCCGCGGCAGGTCGCCGACCGCGCCGCCCGCTTCCTGCATGAAGAACCGCCTTGCCGGACCGATGGCGTTGACCACGCCCATGCCCGCGCCGCGCGCTGCCCTCACCAGCGGGTTGTCGGTGGAAAACAGCCGGGTGAAGCCGTCGGTGGCCGCCGCCAGCATCACGTTGTCGAACCGCCGCCACTGGGCGTAGCGCTCCAGCACGATCGGCGAGCCGAGGTCCTCGCCCAGCCGAACCGCGTCGACCAGCACTTCGGCCAGGGCGGCGATGTCCTTCAGCCCCAGGTTCAATCCCTGGCCGGCGATCGGGTGCACGGCGTGGGCGGCGTCACCGATCAAGGCCAGGCGCGGCGCGGTCATGCGTTCGGCCAGATCCAGCGCGAGGGGATAGACAAAGCGGCCCGGCAGGGCCGTCGCGGCGCCGACGAAATCGCCGAAGCGGCGGTCGAGATAGGCCTGGAACGCCTGCGGCGAGGCGGCCATCAGCGCCTTGGCCGCCTTGTCGCTCTCGGCCCACACCAGGCTGGCGCGGTTTTCGGTCAGGGGCAGGATGGCGAAAGGGCCGGACGGCAGGAAATGCTCGTGCGCCACGCCGTTGTGGGGGCGCTCAAGCTGAACTGTCGCCACAACGCCGGTCTGACTGTAGGGCCAGCCGACCACGCCGATGCCGGCCTGCCTGCGCATCCAGGATTTGCGGCCGTCCGCCGCGATGGCCAGCGGCGCCTCAAGCGTTTTGCCATCCTCCAGCACGATGGTCGCGCCGCCATCGGCCAGATCGAGGCTGCGGATCGCCGCCGGGGCCAAAACCGCGATCCCCGCCGCCTTGATCGCCTTGGCCAGGGCCACGCGGATGCGGCGGTTCTCCAGCAGATAGCCGAGCGGCTCGCCCTCGACCCGGTCGGCGATCTCGGCGGAATCGAAGCGCAGGGCGAACGGCGAGGGCCGCGTGCTCGAAGCCGCCCCCGGCGCGCGGCCGTCGGTGACTATGATCTGCTCGATGCGCTGGGCGTGGGGCTCCAGGTCCGGCGCCAGTCCCAGGGTCCGCCATTGGCGGAAGGCGGAAAAGGCGATGGCGGAAGCCCGCCCGTCGAAGGTTTCCGCCCACTGATCGGACAAGGGCGCCCGGTCGATCAGGATCGGCGTCAGCCCGCCCGATTGCAGCGCCAGCGCCAGCGTCGCTCCGGCCATGCCGGCCCCAACGATCAGCACGTCGGCGGTGAGGGTCTGGGGGGCGGGAGCGATGGCCATATCGCCTTATACCCTTCTCCTCGCCGGGGAGAAGGAGGGGCCCGCGCCAGCGGGAGGATGTGGGGGCCGCGCACAAGCAGCGAAGCGGTAGCGCACATAAGTTGAAGTAAACACGCCTTAACCATCCCTGCTGCATATGTCTCCGGATCGATCGGGAGACTCCTATGGTGAAGTCGGGCAACGGGGCCGGCGCGTTTGTGCTGCAGGGCCTGCGCATGGGCTGGGACCACCCGGCGACCGCGCGCCTGCGCGGCGGGGTGGTGGCGGCTTTCGGCCTGTGCCTGATCCTCGCCTTCGCCAGCTATCGCGCCGCCGATCCAAGCTGGAACACCTCCGCCGCCGGCCCGGTCCACAACCTGCTTGGCGCGACCGGCGCGAAGCTGGCCGACGCTGGCCTGCAGTCCCTCGGCCTGGCCGCTTGGGTCGCCGCCGCCTTGATGGTCGCCTCCGGTCTTGGGCGCGTGTCGCAGCGCGATCCCGCCTCGGCCCGGGCCCGTATTCGTCTGCGCGCCGGTCTGGGCGCCCTCGGCGTTCTGGCTCTGGCCGGTCTGATGGCGGCCCCGCCGGCTCCGGCGATCTGGCCCCTGGCCCGCGGCCTCGGCGGCGTCTGGGGCGACGCGGTCCTGCATCAGCTGGCCAACCTTTTGACCTTCGCCCGCATTCCCTACGGCCTGATGGTCTCCGCCGGGGTCCTGGCCCTGGCCGCGCTCGGCGCCCTGACCGCCGCCATCGGCCTGAAGACCCGCGACGTCGGCGCCTTCGCCGCCTCGATGGGCGAGAGCGCCATGGCCTTCCGCCGCCCGCCGTCGCCCGCCCTGGAAAACACCCCGGTCGCCAACCGCCGCGCCGAGCGCAAGGCGTCCAAGAGCCCCGTGATCGACGACGAGGACGACGCCGACGGCCCGGCGATCGACATCTCCGCGCCCCAGGTGCTCAACACCAAGTCACCCAAGCCGTCCAAGCGCGAAGCGCGCGAGATGCAGGCCGAACTGCCCTTCGCCCAGCCCAAGGAGGGGACCTTCTCCCTGCCCGAGCTGTCGATGCTGGCCAAGCCCAAGCCGCGCCAGTCGTCGTTCGACGAGGGCGGCCTGCGCCAGAACGCCAAGCTTCTGGAAAGCGTCCTGGCCGAATTCGGCGTCAAGGGCGCCATCGACCAAATCCGCCCCGGCCCGGTGGTCACCCTTTACGAGTTGGTCCCCGCCGCCGGTGTGAAGCACGGCCGCGTGGTCGCCCTGTCCGACGATATCGCCCGCTCGATGAGCGTGGCCGCCTGCCGCATCGCCGTGGTCCAGGGCCGCAACGCCATCGGCATCGAATTGCCCAACACCCGCCGCGAGACCGTCTATCTGCGCGACCTGCTGTCCTCGAGCGAGTACGAGAAGTCGACCCACGTCCTGCCCATGGCGCTCGGCGAGACCATCGGCGGCGAGCCCTATGTCGCCGACCTGGCGCGCATGCCCCACCTGCTGATCGCCGGCACCACCGGCTCGGGCAAGTCGGTCGGGGTCAACGCCATGATCCTGTCGATCCTCTACCGGCACAGCCCGGCGGAATGCCGCTTCATCATGATCGACCCCAAGATGCTGGAGCTGTCGGTTTATGACGGCATCCCGCACCTGCTGGCCCCGGTCGTCACCGACCCGAAGAAGGCGGTCGTCGCGCTGAAATGGACCGTGCGCGAGATGGAGGACCGCTATCGCCGGATGTCCAAGCTCGGTGTGCGCAACATCGCCTCCTATAACGAGCGCGCCCGCGAGGCCGTGGCCAAGGGCGAGCATTTCGAACGCACCGTCCAGACCGGCTTCGATGAACAGGGCCGCCCGGTCTATGAATCCGAAAAGATCCGGCCCGAGCCCCTGCCCTTCCTCGTCGTCGTCATGGACGAGATGGCCGATCTGATGCTGGTCGCCGGCAAGGACGTGGAAGGCGCCGTCCAGCGTCTGGCCCAGATGGCCCGCGCCGCCGGCATTCACCTGATCATGGCCAC
>CANJMO010000040.1 GCA_947475845.1 Caulobacteraceae bacterium
GAAGGAAAAGAAGGACCGCGTCGATGACGCCCTCAACGCGACCCGCGCGGCCGTGGAAGAAGGCATCGTGCCGGGCGGCGGCGTCGCCCTGCTGAAGGCTTCCAAGGTCCTCGACGGCATGACCGGCCTGAACGCGGATGAAACCGCGGGCATCGCCATCGTCCGCCGCGCCCTGCAGGCCCCGATCCGTCAGATCGCCGAAAACGCCGGCACTGAAGGCTCGATCGTGGTCGGCAAGGTGCTGGAAAACGCCTCGCCCACCTTCGGCTACAACGCCCAGACCGAAGAGTACCAGGACCTGGTCGCCAACGGCGTGATCGATCCGGCCAAGGTGGTTCGCACCGCCCTGCAGGACGCCGCCTCGGTGTCCGGCCTGCTGATCACCACCGAAGCGGCCATCGCCGATGCCCCGAAAAAGGGCGGCGCCCCGCAAATGGGCGGCGGCGACCACGGCATGGGCGGTATGGACTTCTAGGTCCAAACCAACTGGGCTTCATAGAAATGGAGGGCGGGGCCGCAGGGTCCCGCCCTTTTTCTTTGGTTATTTGACGAAGTAGCCGTCGACCTTCCAGCCCTTGTCTTCCCGCTGCAGGATCACCGTCTCCACCGCCGCGGCCTTGTTCTGGAACTGGGTGCTGAAGCGCACCACCTCATAGTCGGCGTCGGGCAGGCCCGGCAGGCTGGTGACGTACTTCTGGTCGAGCACCACGCGCCGGGCCATGGCGCCCAGCGGGGCTCGCACCTTTCCGACCCGGGCGGTCCAGTCCTTCTGGGTGATCTGGCTGCGCAGCAGTGTCCCCGCGGTGCCCCAGCTGTCGCCGTACTGCGCCTTGTCCACCAGGGTCAGCCAGTGCTTCAGGGTCTGGGTCCAGTCGGCGTCGGCCGCGTGGGCGCCCGCCGGAGCGAGCAGGCACAAGGCTAGGACCGCCCCGCGCATCGTCATCAGCCGGCCTCTCATCGGCCCGCCCTGTCGCGCGCCCGGCGGACCCGCGCGCCCAGAGCCTCGGGGCGGTTGAGGTCCTTGCGGATATCGTCGCGCTTCTGGTGCACCGATGCGATCACCAGGCCCATTGGCACCCCCAGGTCCACCAGCAGGGCTTCCGACAACTGCAGGCTGGCCTCCACGGTTTCCGGCACAGCCTCGGTCGCCCCCAGTTCATAGAGCCGCGCGGCCTGGCGCGCGTCGCGGGCGCGGGCCACGATGATCAGGTCCGGGCGCGCCTGACGGGCGGCGGCGACCACCGCTTCAACCGCCTCGGCATCGTCCATGGTCACCACCACGGCGGGGGCCGTCGCCAGGCCGATGCGGGCCATGAAATCGGCGCGCGCCGCATCGCCGAAGAACACCGTGTGGCCGCGCTTGCGTCCGGACTCCGCGGCCCTGGGACTGGAATCTATCGCCACCCAGGCGATCTCGTGGCGGTCCAGCATGTCGGCCACCATAAGCCCGACGCGGCCGTAGCCGATCACCAGCACGCGCGGCGGTTCGTCGCCGGTCATGACCGGCAGCTCCGGCGTGGGCACGCGCGACTTGCCGAGCTTTTCGCCCAGCGCCGCCAGCCCCGGAATGGCGAACATCGACAGTGTGGCGGCCACGATCAGGGTCTCGCCGGCCTCCTGGCCGATCAGGCCCGAGCCCATCGCCTGGTTCAGCACCACGAAGGCGAACTCGCCCCCGGCGCCCAGCATCAGGCCAATCTCCAGCGCTCGGCGCAGGCGCATCTTGAATAGGCGCGCGATCGCCGCGGTCAGCACCGCCTTCAGCACGATCAGGCCGATCGCCGCGCCGAAGATCAGCACCGGCTGCTGCGCCAGCCGTCCCAAATCCAGGCCGATGCCCACCGACAGGAAAAAAAGCCCCAGCAGCAGGCCCTTGAACGGTTCGATGACCACCTCGACCTCGTGGCGGTATTCGGTCTCGGCCAGCAGCAATCCGGCGATAAACGCGCCCAGCGCCATGGACAGCCCCGCCACCGCCGCCGCCAGGCCGGTGCCCAGCACCACCAGCAGGCTGGCGGCCATGAACAGCTCTTCGCTCTTGGCCCGCGCCACCGACTTCATCATCGGCCGCAGCAGCAGCCGCCCGACCAGCAGGATCACCGCCGGGACCACGATCGCCGGCGCCAGCTTCCACGCTACCGCCCAGCCACTGTCGCCCGAATTGCCGTGCGCCAGGGACATGGCCACCAGGATCGGGGCCACCGCCAGGTCCTGGAACAGCAGCACCGAGAACGTCGCGCGGCCGACCTCGCTGTGCAGCCGCTTGGCCTCGGCCAGGGCCGGCATGATCACCGCGGTCGACGACAGGGCCAGGGCCGCGCCGATCCCCGCCGAAGCGCCCCAGGACTGTCCGAACGCATGGGCCAACACCGCCATCAGCACCGCCGGGACCACCGTCACCGCGCCACCCAGGCCGAATACCAGCCGTCGCATCAGCTTCAGCCGTTCCCACGACAGCTCCAGCCCGATCATGAACAGCAGGAACACCACGCCGAACTCGGCCAGCTCGGCGATTTCGGCCGGATTGTCGATGGTGAAGGGGGCCAGCCACGGGCTGGTCTTGGCCAGGGCGCCCAGGCCGAACGGACCCAGCACCACCCCGGCGCCCAGGAATCCCAGGATCGGGCTGATCTTGAAGCGCTTGAACAGCGGCACGATCACGCCCGCCGTCGCCAGGAACAGGATGACGTCCTTGTAGTTACCGGCCGCCGCTCCGTGTTCTGTCATTGCCGTCCTCTATTTGGCCATCCGGGCGGCAGTATGGCGGCCAAGGTCGTTCGTACAAACTCGCTGCGACAGGTTTTTACGCCGCCGCTTACATTGGGCCGGCGACATGCCACAATTCGGCGCAAGACAGACGCCAAACAGACCGGCGCCCAATCAGCCTCTCCGCTGGAAGGATCACGATGAACAGACTGTGGCTTAGCGCGGCGGCCGCCTGCGCGCTCTCAATCGGCTTCGGCGGGGCGGGCTTCGCCCAAGGCCTCGAGGATCAGCCGCCCCCGGTGCAGGATCTGACCCACGCTCCGCGCATGGGCGTGTGGGGCTTTGACCTGTCGGGCCAGGACACCGCCATCAAGCCCGGCGACGACTTCTTCCGCTACGCCAACGGCAAGGCCGTGGACAAGATGACCATCCCCGAGGACCGCTCGCGGTTCGGCGTGTTCGACGCCCTGCGCGAACTGTCGGACTCGCGCAGCCTGGCGGTGATCGAGGGGGCCCAGACACCGGCCGCCGGCTCCGACGAAGCCCGGATCAGGGCGCTGTACCTCAGCTTCATGAATCGCGGACGGCTCAACAGCCTCGGCCAGGCGCCGCTTCAGCCCGAGCTGAAGGCGATCAAGGCCGCCACTACCCGTAGCCAACTGGCCGGTCTGATGGGCAAAGGCGCCTCGTCGATGTACGGCTCGTTCTTCGGCGTCTACGTCAGCGACGACGCCAAGGACCCGCTGCACTACGCGGTGATCCTGACCCAGAGCGGCCTCGGCCTGCCGGACCGCGACTACTATCTGACCGACCAGTTCAAGGACAAGAAGGCCGCCTATCTGGCCTATCTGACCGCGACCCTGAAGCGCGTCGGCTGGCCCAGCCCCGCCCTGCGCGCCAAGCAGATCCTGGCCATGGAGACCGAGATCGCTAAGGTCTCCTGGACCCGCGTCGATCAGCGCGACGACGACAAGACCTATAACCCGATGACCACGGCCGAACTGGCCGCCGCGGCGCCGGGCTTCGACTGGCCGGCCTTCTTCACCGCCGCCGAGATCCCCAATGTGAAACGGGTGATCGTCAGCGAGAACACCGCCTTCCCCAAGATCGCCGCCATCTATGGCAGAACCCCGGTGCCGGTGCTCAAGGCCTGGGCGGCCTACAACCTGGCCGACAACGCCTCGCCCTACCTGAACCGCGCCTTCGACCAGGCCAACTTCCAGTTCCACTCCAAGACCCTGTCGGGCGTGCCCGAGCAGCGGCCGCGCTGGAAGCGGGCCACCAGCGTCGTCTCCAACCAGCTCGGCGAGGCGCTCGGCCGCGTCTACGTCGAGAAGTACTTCCCCGCCGACTACAAGGCCCAGATGCTGTCCCTGGTCGGCGACCTGAAGGTGGCGCTCGGCGAGCGGATCAAGAAGCTCGACTGGATGAGCGACGTCACCAAGACCAAGGCGCTGGAGAAGCTGGCCAAGTTCAACGTCAAGATCGCCTACCCCGACAAGTGGCGCGACTATTCCAAGCTGGTCCTGAAATCGGGCGACCTCTACGGCAACATGGAGCGCGGCTCGGCCTTTGAATGGCACTACCGCATCGACCGCCTGAACCAGCCGGTCGACCGCCGCGAGTGGGAGATGTTCCCGCAGACCGTCAACGCCTACTACTCCTCGACCAAGAACGAGATCGTGTTCCCGGCGGCGATCCTGCAGCCGCCCTTCTTCGACCCCATGGCCGACCCGGCGATCAACTACGGCGCCATCGGCGGGGTGATCGGCCACGAGATGACCCACGGCTTCGACGACCAGGGACGCAAGTCGGACGGCGACGGCAGGCTGACCGACTGGTGGACCAAGGAGGACGCCGAGCGCTTCGACGCCCGCGCCCAGGCCCTAGCCACGCAGTACTCAGCCTTCGAACCCCTGCCGGGCGCCAAGGTCAACGGCAGCCTGACCCTGGGCGAGAACATCGCCGACCTCGGCGGGTTGCTCCTGGGCCTGGACGCCTACCACGCCTCGCTCAAGGGCCAGCCGGCGCCGGTGATCGACGGCCTGACCGGCGACCAGCGCGTCTTCCTCGGCTGGGCCCAGGCTTGGCGCAGCAAGTTCAGGGACGACGCCCTGCGCCGCCAGATCGCTACGGACCCGCATTCGCCCGACATGCTGCGGGTTAACGGCGTCGTCCATAACGTCGACGCCTGGTACGGCGCCTATGTCGTAAAGCCCGGTGAGAAGCTGTACCTGGCGCCCGATCAGCGGGTGAAGATCTGGTAGACCGTGATTGGCAGGTTTTTGGCGCAAGCGCCAAAAACCTCCAGTCTGGTTTCCGCAATAGTTCCACAATCACGAAAAAGTCAGGTCTGAATTCGGGCCTGAAACGAAAGAACCCTCCGCGAGGGCATCGCAGAGGGCTCAACAGCGGGTTAACCCGCTTTGATTGTAGGGCATTTCCTCCCCGAAACGCCGGCGTCGCGTGGCTCTTGTGGCCAACGTCTTCGCGCAATGTGAGAAAGCCGGAAATCCCTTATGCTGTCAACGACTGCGAGACATCAATTGACCAAAACGGATAATTATTTTGTGTTCGGACTGTGTTTTTTATACACAACCGTCAAAAATATGCCGATTACTCGCCTCTGAGGAGCCCAAGGCGCCGGGCGAGTGTGTCTGCGGCAACACAGTCCGGTTCGAACACATAATCCGGGCGGCTGGCGGCGGCGGGCCCGATTCCCGCGGCGGCCAGGGCGTTGGCGGCGTCGAACAGTTGGCTCATCGGCGTAAGCGCGCCTTGCGCACGTCGTGTGGCGCCCTTGCCCAGAAACGGCTTGATCGGCCCCTGCGCCTTCTCGTCCTGATCCGCGGGCCAGGTCACCGCCGCCAGACCCTTGGCCCGCGCCCGCGCCTCCACCGTGCGCAGGAACCCGCGCACCACATTCACCTGCTCCGCCGTCCATACAGCCTTCAAGCTGGCCGCCAACTGAGCCTCGCTCTTCAGGATCACGCCGTCGGCCAGGATTTTCAGGTTGTTGGCCGCCAGGGTCGCGCCTGTCGTGGTGATGTCGACGATCAGCTCGGCGGCGCCCGCCGCCGGCGCGCCCTCGGTGGCGCCGCCCGACTCCACGATCCGGTAGTCGACGATGCCGTGTTGGGAGAAGTACCCCCGCGTCAGCACGAAATACTTGGTCGCCACCCGCATCCGCCGGCCGGTGCGGGCCAGATAGGCGGCGGCCACTTCTTCCACATCCGCCATGGTGTCGACGTCGATCCAGCTCTTGGGCGCGGCCACCACCACATCGGCGCGGCCGAAGCCCAGCGCGCGCAGCAGCATCACCCGGGCGTCGATCCCTTCGCCCCGTTCGCGCAGCAGGTCCTCGCCGGTGATTCCCAGGTGGATTTCGCCCGCCTCCAGCGCGGCGGCGGTATCGGACGGCGACAGCAGCTGAACCTGCACGCCGGGCAGCCGGTCGATGGTGGCGCGATAGCCGCGCGAGCCACCCAAGGCCTTCAGGGTGAAGCCGCAGTCGGCCAGCCAGGCGTCGGCCTGTTCCTTCAGCCGCCCCTTGGACGGCACGGCCATGATCAGCGGATTGGCGTCGCTCATTGGCCCGCTCCCATCCACGCCCGCCCGGGCCGGACCATGCAGCCGACCGCCCCGCCGACGCCCGCGGGCGCACCCAGGCGCTGAAGCAAGGAGTCGTAACGCCCGCCCGCGGCCACAGGCTCGTCGGCCATCAGGCCCGCGCTCCTCACCTCGAACAGGAAGCTGTCGTAGTAGCCGAACGCCCGCCCAAACCCGGTCGACAGGCGCATGGCGCTTTCCGGCACGCCCGCGTCGGACAGGATCGAGAGGCGGCCCTGCCAATCGGCCCAGGTCTCGTCGAGCCTGGCCCCGGCTTCCCGCGCCAGCTTGGCGGCGGCGTCGAGCGCGACCGACGGCTTCTCGTCGATCGCCAGAAACCGGGTGATCAGTTCGCTCTGCGCGGCGGTCAGGCGCGGCGCGGCGCGCGCGGCGGCGCGCTCGGCCAGGCGGTGCACGATCTCGGCGGCGCTGCGCCCGCCCACAGGTTCGATCCCGGCCAGAGTCCACAATTCCTCAAGAGCCGCGGCGGCCTGCGCTTCCGGCAGTCCGGCCAGCAGTTCCGCCACCCGGTCGCCCTCGCGCGGCGCGGCGTCCGAGCTCTGCGCCCGCTCGAGCTCGGCCTTCAGCGCGCGCGGCCGCAGGAACGCCCGCTTCAGTCGTGCGGCGGTCGAAGCCGCCAGGCCCAGGGCGTCGACAAAGGCGGCGTAGAGCCCGACATCGCCCATCTGCACCCACAGGTCCTTGCGTCCGCCGGCCACGGACGCGGTCCAGGCCAGGGCCAGGGACTCGGCGTCGGACGCCTTGGGGCCCTGGTCGCCCAGAACCTCCAGCCCGACCTGGAGGAACTCCTCCGACCGGCCGGAGCCGACGGGCGCCACGCGGAACGCCTTGCCCTCGTAGAAGTAACGGCCGCCGCTCTTGCCCGAAGCGATATGAGCACTGGCCACCGGGATGGTGAAGTCGGGGCGCAGGCAGGCCTCGTCGATCCCGTCGGCCTGGACAACGAACAGGCGCGCGCGCATGGCCTCGCCAGCCAGGTCCAGCAGCAGGCCCAGCGGCTGCATCACCGGCACGTCGACGGCCTCGAAATCCTTGGTCAGGAAAGGCGCGCGGATCGTCTTCAGGGCGTCGCGCGGGATGGCGGGTTCGAGCGCGATCACGGCTTGGGCTCCCGCGAGGACGCCTCGATGATCTGGGCGATGGCGGCGACCATCTGCCCGCGCGGCACGGTCATCTGACCCGGACGCTCGGCGCGCCAAGCTTCGTTGTCGGCCACCTGGCTCGACAGGGCGCGGCCCAGGTCCAGATCCTTGATGGTCACCGTTCCGGCGGCGATTTCGTCGCCGCCCATGATCACGGCGGCGGGGGCCAGGCGGCGGTCGGCGTACTTCATCTGCGGGCGCATGCCGGACGAGCCGAGATAGACCTCGGCCGGGATGCCGGCGGCGCGCAGCTCTGCGGCGGCGGCGAAATACGCCGTCATCTGATCTTGGTCGAAGGCGATCACCACCACCGGGCCGCGTGCGGAGTCGGCGGTCAACTGTCCGGCGGCGCGCAGGGCGGCGGCTAGGCGCGATACGCCGAACGAGAACCCCGTCGCCGGGATCGGCTGTCCGGTGAAGCGGGCGATCAGGTCGTCGTAGCGCCCGCCGCCGCCGACCGAGCCGAACCGCACCGCGGCGCCCTTTTCGTCCGTCATCGGAAGTTGCAGGTCGGCCTCGAACACCGCGCCCGTGTAGTACTCCAGTCCGCGCACGATGGCCGGGTCGAACAGCGCCTGATCCTCGCCCACGCCCATGCCGGTCAGGGCGGCGTCGATCCGCGCCAGCTCCTCGACCCCCGCCGCGCCCTCCTCGGAGCTCAGCACATTGGCCAGGGCGTCCAACGTTCCGCTGCGCCCCGCCTTGATCTGTAGGAACGCCAGCACCGCCTCGATCGCCTGGCCCTTCAGCCCGGCGCCCTTGGTGAACGCCCCGGACTCGTCCTTGCGGCCCTCGCCCAGCAGCAGCCGCACCCCGTCCACGCCTAGCCGGTCCAGCTTGTCCACCGCGCGCAGCACGCCCAGCTTCTGGCCGGCGTCGTCGACGCCCGCAGTCGTCAGCAGGCCGTTGAGCAGCTTGCGGTTGTTGATCTTCAGCGCGTAGTCGCCCCGCCGCAGGCCCGTGGCCTCCAGCCCCTCGGCGGCCATGGCGATCATCTCGGCGTCCGCTTCCGGACGGGCCGAGCCTACCGTGTCGGCGTCGCACTGAATGAACTGGCGATAGCGGCCGGGGCCCGGCTTCTCGTTGCGCCACACCGGCCCGAAGGCGTAGCGGCGGAACGGCTTGGGCAGGGTTTCCCAGTTCTCGGCGGCGAACCGGGCCAGGGGCGCGGTCAGGTCATAGCGCAGCGCCATCCACTGCTCATCATCGTCCTGCAGGGCGAACACGCCCTCGTTGGGACGGTCGCTATCGGGCAGGAACTTGCCAAGCGCGTCGGCGTATTCGAAGGCCCCGGTGTCTAGCGCTTCGAAACCATAGCGCTCATAGACCTTGGACACGGCGTCCAGAATCCGCCGCTCCACGCGCAGGTCGCCCGCGCGCTTGTCGGCAAAGCCTCGCGGGGCGCGGGCTTCAGGGCGGAAAGGGGTATCGGACATAAGGCGCGCTCTAGCCGATCAGGGCCGGTGCGGCAAGGAAGCGCCGCCGTGCGGACCTGTACCGGACTAGAGCGTAGAAGGCGTTAAAGCCTACTTCTTCTTGACCGGCAGGGCGCCGGGAAGCTTCAGCGAGGGCTGCGAGGCGTTGGCCTTGGGGGCCGCGGCCTTCTTCGACTTGCCCTTGGATTCTTTCATGGCTGTCCTTTGCTCGCGCGGTGAGCGCGTTCACCGAAGGTAGCCCGGACAGGTAGGCTCCGTCCGCTTTTAAAGCCCCATCGCCCGCAGGCGGTTATGGATGTCGGTCGCGGCGATGGCCGCCTCGGACTCCGCCACCGTCATCTGGTTCAGCCCGCGCACCACGTCGCCCGCGGCATAGAGGCCCTCGACACTGGTGTTCTGGTGCTCGTCCACTAGCAGCCGCCCCTGCTCGTCCACCTGCGCCCCCGCCTGCTCGGCCAGCAGATAGCGCGGGGTCGAGCCCAGCGCCGAATAGACGGTGTCGAATCGGCAGACTTTGCCTCCAGTGCTGAACGCGACAATACGGTCGTTCTCGACCTGCACCTTGTCGATCGGCGTTTCGATCAGCGGCAGGTTGGCCGCCTTGAGTTGCGCCCGGTCCTCATGCGACAGGGTCCGCGGCTCGCCGACATGGATCAGGGTCACATCGTCCGAATAGGTTCGCAGGAACAGCGCCTCGCGCACTCCGTGAGCGGAGTGGCCGATCACCCCGATCGACTGTCCCTGGGCCTCGAAACCGTCGCAGATCGGGCAGATGCGGATCAGCTCGCGCGCCACCGCGCGCTCGAGGTCCGGCAGCTTGGGCTCGTTGTCGATCACCCCGGTGGCCAGCAGCACCGTGCGCGCGGTGAACCGCCGGCTGCCCGCCGTCAGCCGGAAGCCGTCGGGACTGACGGCAAGGCTGCCGACCTCGGCCTTGCGGATATGGGCCCCATAGCGGCGGGCGTGACGCCTCTGCCGCGCCAGCAGGTCCTTGCCTGAAACGCCGTTGGGAAAGCCCGGATGGTTGTGGCTGGTGGGAATCCAGGCGGCGCGGCTCTGTCCGGCGTCGAGGACCAGGAACCGGCGCCGGAAGCGCGCCAGATAGAGCGCCGCCGTCAGCCCGGCGGGACCGGCTCCGATCACCACAGCATCCCAAGGATCGTCTGTTTGCATCCCTTGATAATGCCCGGCGCGATGGAACGGTTCAGGGCTGCCCGAATCCCGTAGAATCATTAGATGCGCTTTCACCCCGCCTTAGCCGGCGCCCTGCTGCTGCTGACCGGCGCCGCCGCGCCGCCCAAAGTCGACCCCAAGGTCGCGGCCCAGGCCCAGGCCCTGGCCCGCGCGGCGCGGGACAACCGGGCCGAAGCGGCCGGCGTCCAGGCCCAGATCGACCATCTGCGCGCTCAGCTGGTGCAACTGGCCGCCGTCGAAGCGGCGGGCGAGCGCGGGACCGGCGACAAGAGATCGCGCCTGGACGGCCTCAACGGCCAGGAGCAGGCCCTGATCGCCAAGCTCGGGGCTAGCCAGAGCGCCACCGCGCGTCTCCTCGGCGTGCTGGCCCTGTTCCGCCGCGATCCGCCGCCGGCCCTGCTGGTCCATCCGAACTCGGCCAAGGACGCCGTCCGCGCCCAGATCCTGGCCCGCGCCATGGCCCCCGAACTTCAGGCCCGCAGCCGCGCCCTGGCGCTCAAGGTGCAGGACCTCAAGCGCGTGCGCCGCCTGGCCGAGGGGGCCAGCGAGGACCTGTTCCGCTCCGAAAGCGAGCTGGCCGACCAGCGCGCCCAGCTGGAAACCCTTGTGGCGCAAAGGACTGCGCTGCAGCGCGGGCTGATGGCGGACGCCGACGCCTCCGACGCCGCGCTGCGCGATCTGGCCGGGCGATCCGGCGCGCCGGCCGATCTGATCGGCCGCCTGCCGACCGACTCCGAACTGCTCGGCCCAGCCCCCGCGCGCTTCATCGAACCGGTTCAGGGACCCGTCATCGCCCGCTATTCCAAGGAGGGCCCGTCCGAAGGCTTCCGCTGGCGCGCCTCGCCCGGAGCGCCGGTCCTGGCTCCTGCCGCCGGGATCGTCGAATACGCAGGCCCGCTAAAGGACTACGGCGTGATCTTGATCTTGCGCACCGGAGGCGCCTACCATCTGGTCGTTGCCGGTCTTGGGACCGCCAATGCGGTCGCCGGGCGCATGGTCGCGGCAGGCGAGCCGATCGGACGAATGGCGGATGATGCGGGACCCAATCCCGAGCTCTATCTGGAAGTCAGGCGCGGGGGCGAAACCATCGACCCCGCCCGCTGGTTCAAGCTCGCCGCTCGCTAGTCGCGTTGAGTTGTGTTCTGATAATTTCGCGCGTCTCGAAAAGGGCGCAAATCCATTCTAAGGCGGACCTTATGCGTAACTCACTCCTGATCGGCGCATCTGCCTTCGTGCTCGGCGCGGGGACGATGGCCTACCTTCACCAGGCCGCCACCGCCGCGGCCCCGCAGCCGGCCGCCGGCAGCACCTATAAGATGATCGAGCTGTTCGGCGACGTGGTCGACACGGTCGAGCGCCAGTATGTGACTCCGGTCAACAACAAGAAACTGATCCAGTCGGCCATCGACGGCATGCTGACCTCGCTGGATCCGCACTCCAACTACCTCGACCCCGAGGCCTATGACGGCATGCGCGATCAGACGCGCGGCGAATACGGCGGCCTCGGCATCGAGATCACCTCCGAGGACGGGGTGGTCAAAGTCATCTCGCCGATGGACGACACGCCCGCCACCAAGGCCGGCATCAAGGCCGGCGACTACATCACCGCCATCGACGGCCAGAGCGTCGTCGGCCTGACCCTGACCGACGCCGTCAAGCAGATGCGCGGCAAGGTCGGCCAGTCGATCGTGCTGTCGATCGCTCGCGAAGGCGCCAACCCGCGCGACCTGACCCTGACCCGCGAAATCATCAACGTGAAGTCGGTCAAGACCCGCCTCGAGGGCGACTACGGCTACCTGCGCATCTCCTCGTTCAACGAGAAGACCGGCCAGGAAACCCGTGACGGCATCAAGGATCTGGTGACCAAGAACCCCAAGATGAAGGGTCTGGTGCTCGACCTGCGCAACAACCCCGGCGGCCTGCTCGATCAGGCCATTGAAGTGTCCAGCGCCTTCCTCGACGGCGGCGAAGTCGTCTCCCAGCGCGGCCGCGAGGCCCGCGACGTGGAACGCTACAACGCCCGTCCCAACGGCGACCTGCTGAAGGGCAAGCCGATCGTGGTGATGATCAACTCCGGTTCGGCCTCGGCCGCCGAGATCGTCGCCGGCGCCCTGCAGGACCGCCGCCGCGCGGAACTGGTCGGCATCACCAGCTTCGGCAAGGGCTCGGTGCAGACCGTGATCCCGCTGCACGGCGGCCAGGACGGCGCCCTGAAGCTGACCACGGCGCGCTATTACACCCCGTCGGGCCGCTCGATCCAGAAGACCGGCATCACGCCGGAGCTGGAAGTCGCGCAGACCCGCGAGGAAGCCCAGCTGATCGCCAACCGCTCGTTCCAGTTCTCCGAGGCCTCGTTCCGCAATTCGCTGAACGCCGACGAGGGCAAGGCCCGCGTCATGCCGCATACCCCGGCTGAAGAGCCGCCGACCGGCTACGACACCAAGGCCGGCGACTTCCAGCTGTCGCGCGCGCTTGAAGTGCTGAAGGATGGCGGCGTCGCCAACACGCCCAAGCTGCCCACCGCCACCCCCAAGCTCGCCGCCGTGCTCGACCGCAAGGCCCCGGGCAAGGAAGGCGCCGTCTCCGCCGTGACCTCTTCGGTCGGCGGCAAGGACGCCACGGCGAAGTAAGATTTCGCTACGCCGGACCAGGACAAGGGGATCGCTTCGCGGTCCCCTTTTCGTTGTGGCTTAGTCCTCGTCCTCGGAGGTCGCGTCCTCGCCGACCGCGGCTTCGGGCGTCGCCAGTTGGCGCACGCTGACGATCTCGGTTCCGGGGAATGCCTGCATCACCGACTGCACGAACGGATCTGCCTCGATCGCCTTGCGTTCGGCCGCCTTCTCGCGATGTTCGCGCTCCAGCAGGCTCTCGGCCCCGCCACCGCCCTGGGCCGCCACCAGCCACGGCTGGCCGGTCCATTCCTTGAGCTTGGCCGACAGGCGCTGGGCCAGGTTGCCCGGCGCGCCCGGCGCCGGTTCGAACTCGATGGCGCCGGGCCGGAACGACACCGGCCGCATGTATTTGGCTACATCCAGCTTCAGCACGATGTCGCGGCGCCGTTCGATCAGGGCAACCACGTCCTCGAACGACTGCAGCACGATCTGCGGCGCGGCGACCGGCTCGGCCTGAGCCATCGACGGGGGGGCCAGCGCGCGGGCCATCGACCCGCCGCCTCCCGAACCACCGCCACCTGGGGCGGCCGGCGCGCGGCCGCCGGGAAGCGGTTCGCCCGACTGCAAGGCCTTCAGCGCCTCCTCCGGCCCCGGCAGGTCGGCGGCGTAGCACAGGCGGATCAAGGCCATCTCGCAGGTCGCCGCCGGATCGGGCGCGCGCCGCGCTTCCTCATAGGCCTTCAGCAGCATCTGCCACAGGCGCGACAAGGTCCCGGCCGATGCCGCCGCCCCGATCGCGGCCAGCCGCGCGGCCTGGTCCTTGGGCAGGGTCAGGGCGTCCGGGCCTAAAGCCTTGGCCACCGAGGCGCCGTGCGAATGCTCCAAAAGGTCGAGCATCACCACCGCCGGATCGGCGCCGAAATTATAGAGGGTGCGGAAACCCGTCAGAGCCTCGGCTGCGTGGCCCTTCATCACCTCCTCGAACAGAGAGATGGTCTGGGCGCGGTCGGCCAGGCCGAGCATGTCGCGGATCGCGGCGGCGGTGACGGTCTGGCCGCGGTCGACCTGGACGATCGCCTGATCCAGCAGGCTCTGGGCGTCGCGCACCGATCCCTCGGCGGCGCGGGCGATCAGGATCAGCCCCTCTTCCTCCACCAGCGCGCCCTCGGCGGCGCAGATCGCCTTGAGGTTGCCGATCAGCACCTCCGGCTCGACCCGGCGCAGGTCGAAGCGCTGGCAGCGCGACAGGATGGTCACCGGCACCTTGCGGATCTCGGTGGTGGCGAAGATGAACTTGGCGTGCGGCGGCGGCTCTTCCAGCGTCTTCAGCAGGGCGTTGAACGCCGCCGTCGACAGCATGTGCACTTCGTCGATGACATAGACCTTGTAGCGCGCCTCGACCGGCGAATAGCGCACGCTGTCCAGCAGCTCACGCATCTCATCGACCTTGGTGCGGCTGGCGGCGTCCATCTCCAGCACGTCCATGTGCCGGCCCTCGATGATCGAGCGGCAATGAATGCCATCGACGGTCAGGTCGACCGACGGCTGGTGCACGGTATCGCTCTCGTAGTTGAGGGCGCGGGCCAGCAGCCGGGCGGTGGTGGTCTTGCCGACCCCGCGCACCCCGGTCAGCATGAAGGCGTGGGCGATGCGGCCGGAGCTGAACGCGTTCTTCAGCGTCCGCACCATGGCCTCCTGACCGATCAGGTCCTCGAAGGTGCGCGGCCGGTACTTGCGCGCCAGCACCTGATAGGCGGCGGACACAGGCACCGGCGTCACCGAAGCGGAAGCGGGAGCGGGCTTGTCCTCCGTCGCCTTGACGGCGGGAGGAGCGCCAAAGATGTCGGCGGTGTTTTCGTCGCGTTCAGGCTCGCCTGTGTCCCAGGGCGGGGCTTCGTCCGTCTCATCGATGTCGGGCGGATCGGCGGGCATTGCAACTTTGCGAAAGGGTGGGTGGAGACTGAACGGCGACCCGCAGCGAAACTCGTTACGGCTGCTTCCTTCCGGACCTGACCGGGTTGGCGAGGACTACGCCCGCCGCCAGCCTCCGCCTCTAATATCGGGCGCCGGACCGGCCCATGCAAGGCGATTGGGCGGCAAGAGCAATCTTATACCCAACCGGCTCGCCCAAGCTGTCGCGACTCTCAAGTCTGCGCTAGAAACCCGCTATGGCCTTCATCACCCACACCTTCGCCGGCGGCCCGCTCAACCGCGCCAGCGACAAGCGTCCTGAAAGCGACTGGCTGGCCGGCAAGCTCAAGGCCCCCGGCGCGCGCGCCCTGGCTATGTGGAACGGCTCGCCCCTGCTCAAGGACGGCGCTCTGGTCTGGCTGGACGGCGGCTTTGCTAAGCAACTGGCCGCCCGCGACGAGCAGCTGCTGTTCCTGGGCCTCGACGGCGACGACGCCGTGTTCGCGCTCGATCTGGAAGGCGACGCCGACCCGGCCGCCGGGCCGCTCGAGGGCCGCGGTGCGTTCGGCGACCTGCGCGCGGCCGCCGCCGACCTGCCGATCTCCGATACCGGCATGCTGTCCACCGCCCGCAGCCTGTTCGAATGGCGCCGCCGCCATCAGTTCTGCTCGGTCTGCGGCCATGCCTCCAACGCCGTGGACGGCGGCTGGAAGCGCATCTGCCCCAACTGCGCGGGCCAGCATTTTCCGCGCGTCGATCCCTGCGTGATCATGCTGCCGGTGATCGGCGACAAGTGTCTGGTGGGCCGCCAGGCCGCCTGGGTCCCAGGCCGCTTCTCCGCCCTGGCTGGCTTCGTCGAGCCTGGCGAGTCGATCGAGGAGGCCTGCGCCCGCGAGGTCAAGGAAGAGGCGGGCCTGACCGTCGTCGCGGTCCGCTACCACTCCAGCCAGCCCTGGCCCTATCCGTCCAACCTGATGCTGGGGATGATCGCCGAGGTCTCCGACGACAAAGCAGAGCCCGATCTCAACGAACTCGAAGCCGTCAAATGGCTGACGAGGGCTGAGGCCCGCGACCTGATCGAGGGCAAGCTCGACGGCTTCAGCGGCGCCCCGCCCCTGGCCATCGCCCACTGGCTGATCCGCGACTGGGCCTACGCGGACTAGTCCGGTCGAACCTCGTCGATGCGCATCATCGACACGATCACCGCCACCATCAGCGAGGTCACGCCCAGACAGGCCAGCCCCATGGCGTAGCTGCCGCCGGCTTGCCGCAAGAAGCCTATCGCCGCGGGGCTGACGAAGCCGCCGACCGCCGCGCCCATATTGACCAGGGCGATCCCCGCCGCCGCCGAGGCGCCGGTCAGGTAGCTCGACGGCAGGGTCCAAAACACCGCCTGCTGGCCCCAGATGCAGAACGCCGCCACGCTGATCAAAACCAGGCCCAGCATCGGCGAATGGGCCAGGGCCGTCGCCATCAGGGCCGCGCCGCTGCCGATGGCGAAGATCACGATCGGGGCCTTGCGCCGCCCCGTCCTGTCCGACCGCCGGCCGATCGTCACCAGGCCGAGAATGGCGAAGATGAACGGCACGGCGTTGATCAGGCCCACCTGGAACGGGTTCAGGCCACTGGCCGCGCTGATGATCTGCGGCAACCAGAACAGGATGCCGTAGCCGCTCATCGACCAGAAGAAATAGACTGCCACCAACGCCCACAGGCGGCCGTCGGTCAGGAACTTGCCGGCCGAGGCGTGCCGCTTGGCCGGGGCGGCGGTCTCTTCCGCCTGCAGCGCCCCGATCAGCCAGTCCTTCTCCGCGTCCGTCAGCCATGGCGCCTCGCGCGGGGATGGCTTCAGGTAAAACAGGCAGACGAAGCCGAGAATAATGGTCGGCAAACCCTCCAGCAGGAACATCCAGCGCCAGCCGGACAGCCCGCCGACGCCATGCATCGCCGTCATCAGCCAGCCTGAGATCGGCCCGCCGATCACCGGCGCCAGCAGAGGCGTGGTGAACAGCAGGGCGAAGGCCCGCGCCCGGTATCGGCGCGGAAACCAGAACGAGAAATACAGCACCAGCCCCGGCGTGAATCCCGCCTCGGCCACCCCCAGGACGAAGCGCAGGCCGTAGAAGCTGGGGATGTTCTGGATCGCCGCGCAGGCGGCGCAGATCAGGCCCCAGGTGATCATGATCCGCGCCACCCACGCCCGGGCCCCGACCCGGTGCAGGATCATGTTGCTCGGCACCTCGAAGATGGCGAAGCCGAGGAAGAACATCGCCGCGCCCACGCCGTACACGGCCGGCGAGAAGCTCAGTTCCTTGTTCATCTGCAGGGCGGCGAAGCCGACGTTGTTGCGGTCCAGCCAGTTGAAGAAATATAGCAGGCCGCAGAACCCGCCGATGCGCCAGGCGAGCTTGCGCATGGTCAAACGTTCGATGTCGCTGCTCATGCCTCAGCCCTTCGAGATCTGGGTTTCCTGCTGGGTGATGAACTCCAGCAGCGCCGGCTGACCGGCCTCGGTGCGCGCGATCCCGCGCCGGATCGCCGCCCCGATCTCATTCGGATCGGTGACCCGCTCGCCGTAACCCCCGAACGCCCGCGCCATGGCGGCGTAGTCGCCCGAGATATCGGTCGCCCGGTACCTGTCGGTCGCCACCGGCATGATCGGCAGCTCGATCGCCATGGCGCTGTTGTTGAGCAGGATCGACAGGATCGGCAGGCGCTCGCGCACCGCCGTCTCGAAGTCCATGCCGGTGAAGCCAATCGCCGCGTCGCCCCAGACGTTGATGCACAGCTTCTCCGGGCAGGCCAGCTTGGCCCCCATCGCCAACCCCAGGCCATAGCCGAGCTGGGTAGTCTTGCCCCAGCCGATGTAGCCGTGACGCGAGGTCGATTTCCAGAACGGGGTCAACTGATCGCGCGGGCTGCCGGCGTCATGGGTGATGATCGTATTGCCCACATCCACCGTCTGCTGCAGCTCCCACAGCACCCGGTACGGGCTGAGCGGCGCGTCGTTCGAGGTCAGCTTGGGCAGCCACAGCTTCAGCCAATCGGCCTCCACCGCCTTGATCTCCGCAGCCACCGCGCTGGCGTCGCGGCCCGAGCCGTTCGGCAGGGCTTTGCACGCCTCGATCAGCGCCCGCAGCGTCAGTTGCGCGTCGCCGACCAGGGCGTGGGCGCAGGCGACGCTCTTGTTGATGTCGGTGGCGTCGGCGGTGGCGTGGATGATGGTCTTGCCCGCCGGCATGGCGATGCCGAACGAGGTCTCGGTGAAGCTGCAGCCGATCCCCAGGATCAGGTCCGCCGCCTGCAGGAAATGCGGCACCAGCCGCGGCACGGCGTTGCCACCAGAGCCCAGAGCCAGCGGATGGGTCTCGTCGAAACAGCTCTTGCCCGGCAGGCTGGTGCAGACCGGGATCGCCAGCTGCTCGGCCAGGGCCTGGAGTTCGTCGTAGGCCTCGGCCCAATGCACGCCCTGTCCGGCGTAGATCACCGGCCTTTTTGCTTTGACCAGCATGAGAGCAGCGGTCTGGATCGCATCCGGATCGGGCCCGGACCGCGTCCGCACCACCGGCGTGTAGTGCAGCGGCTGCGGCGCGGCCTCATCGAACACGTCCATCGGCAGCTCCACCACCACCGGCTGCGGCCGCCCGTTGCGCAGCTGGGTGAAGGCCCGGCGGAACACATTGACCACCTCGGCCCCCGAGGTCAGCGGCTCGGCGTGCTTTGACACCGCGGCCATCTCGCGCGTCGGGTTGAAGTTGAACGGCAGATAGGCCAGGCGCCGCGCATAGCCCTGCGGCAGCACCAGCACCGGCACGCTGTCGCCGTAGGCCTGCGCCACCCCGCCGTAGGCGTTCTCCGCCCCCGGCCCGTGCTGCATGGCAAACACGCCCATCCGCCTGCCCTTGGTCATTCGCGACAGGGCGTCGGCCATGTGCAGGCCGGTGCGTTCCTGACGCATGATGATGGTGCGGATGCCGGCCTTGGCCGCCGCCTCGATCACCCCGTTGCGCGGATAGGCGAACAGCACATCCACCCCTTCCCGCTTGAGAATCTCGGCAATGGCGTCGGCGGCGTTCATGGGCGGGTCCTTGCTCAACGGAACAGCTTCAGGTCGATGGCCGCGCCCAGCTTCTGTTCCCCGGCCAGGCTGGGGGTGAAGTGGTTCGCCGAATCCAGGCCCTTGGCGAAGCGCAGCGGGTCGGCCGGATCGCGGACGATGGCGTCCATGTCGATCACCGCGTCGAAGGCGCCGCCGGTGCGGATCCAGGCGTTGACCTCGCCGCGCAGTTTTTCCTTCTCCGGCGAATAGAAGTTGGGGAACGGCGCCCCCGCCATCGGCATCATCGTCGTGGCGATCACCTTCAGCCCCTGCGCCCGCGCCCGCATGGTCAATTGGCGGTAGGCGGCGATTAGGTCGTCCGCGCTGGGCAACGCTAGAGGCACGAGCCCGCCCGCCTGGCCGATATCGTTGGCCGCGTCGGCCAGGATCACATAGCGCGCGCTGGGAATCAGCAGCACGTCGCGGTCGTAGCGGGCCAGGGCCGCCTCGCCGCCACCGGGATAGGGATGGGTCAGGGGATTGGCCACCATCGAGGCATTGACCACCGCCAGCGGCCGACCCGCCGCCGCCAGCCGCTTCTGCAGGATGTCCGGCCAGCGCCCATCGCCCTCCTGACGGGTGGTCCCGAGCACGACGATCGCCCCGGCCGGCTTGGCCGGCGCTATGTCGACCCGGCTGACGAACAGCCGCGGGCTCGGCGCCGCGCCCGGCATCTCCACATCGCGCGTATGGTCACCGGGCCCCGAGACCTGCGCCTCCGGCCCGCTCGAAGAGGCCGTTCCCACGACCTCCACCGGGTTCGACGGCCGGTGATAGGTCTCCGGCAGGGTGGTCTGCGGCAGGTACAGGCTGATCGCGATCTCGGCCCCCGCTGCCATCGTCAGATCGACAGGGTCGCTCAGCGCGGGAGCGCCGATCGGCACGATGATCGACGGCTTGCCGCCAAACGTCAGTGGGCGGATCGAGGCAGGATCGAGCTTGCCGCCAATCAGGCGTCCCACGCTCGCCGCGCCCACCGTCAGCGGCTTGGAGCCATAGGCGTTGGTCAAAGTCACCTGCAGCCGCCGTCCGGCGATCCCGACCTTCAGTCGCTGGCGCAGGGTCTGATCCGCCAGCGGCTTCAACGCACCGTTGGCCGGGGCCGGCTGCGTGGCCGGGCTGGCCGCCCATACCGCCACCCAGGGCTCGGCGGCGGACGCCGGCGGGGCCAGGGCGCAGGCTAGAGCCAGCAGGGCGAAACGTGCACGCATCTGATTCCTCCGTCCGGCTGTCTGCGCCGGTTCGCCAGACCTTGCCTGCTTGCGGTCCAACCGCCTAGATCGTTCGGCGGCGCCTGGAGAGAAGTCTTATGCGGTTTCGGTTTGCCCTAGCCTGCGTCGCGGCCATCTTCCTGGCCGGGGCCGCCTCGGCGCAGGCCGCGCCATCGTGCCGGGTCGACGCCCTGAACGCCCTGAACGTGCCGCACATCACCGTCACCGACGCCAAGCCCGTCGCCGCCAAGGGCGCGGTCCCGGCCCATTGCGAGGTTTTGGGAACCCTGGTCACCCAGGGCGCCGGCCTGCCCGACGGCTCCGCCCGTTTCTCGATGCAGCTGCCGGACGGCTGGAAGCAGCGCTTCCTCTACCTCGGCGTCGGCGGCAACGCCGGCAACCTGATCCCTTCGGCCAGCGCCGTGGATCGCCAACTGGCGCTGGGCAAGGGCTATGTCATGGTCCTCACCGACACCGGCCACATCGGCGACGGCACCACCGCCAAATGGGCGCGTCACCCGGACGGCAGTCTCGACCGGGTCAAGGTCGCTGACTTCTTTCACCGCGCCACCCACGACATGACCGTGGCCGGCAAGGCCTTCGCCCAGGCCTACTATCTGGCCCCGGTGCTGCACGCCTATTTCGACGGCTGCTCGACCGGCGGGCGCATGGCCATGATTGAGGCCGAGCGCTACCCCGACGACTATACCGGGATCATCGCCGGCGATCCGGCCATGGACTACAACCTCAACCTTGGCCGCGTGGCCTTGCAGAAGGCGGCGCTGCAGAAGGCGTCCGCCTATATCCCGCCCGAGCTGCTGGCTCAGATCGACGCCCGCGTGACCGCCCAGTGCGACGCCATCGACGGCGCCCGTGATGGTCTGGTGCAGAATCCCGCCCGCTGCCCGGTCAAGGCCGAGGACCTGCAGTGCAAGGCCGGCCAGACCGCCGCCTGCCTCAACCCCGACCAGACCGCCTTCCTCAAGATCTACCTGACCCCGATCCGCGATCGGCAGGGCCGCCAGCTCTATGCCCCATGGCAGCTGACCCATCTGGTCGGCGCGGGAGGCATGGGGTTCGGACGATCGCGCCTCGCCGCGCGGCTGGAAACTGGGCCTCGAAGCCCTGGCCAACTGGATGGGTGAAGGCCCCACGGCCGACATCGTCCACGCCGATATCGACGCCCGCGCCAATGTCATCGGCGACGCCCTGCTGGCCCGCTCCAACGCCGTGTTCGGCCCGGGCGAGGCCAAGGATCCGGCGACCCTGCGCCCGTTCATCGCCCGCGGCGGCAAGCTGATCATGTACCACGGGGCCAGCGACCCCTCGATCCCGGCGGCGCGCACCATCGCCTTCTACCGCGAGCTGACCGCCATGCTGGGCGGCGAGGCGAAGACGCAAGGCTCCGTCCGTCTGTTCCTGGTCCCCGGCATTCACCATTGCGCGGGCGGCGCCGGCCCCGACCGCTTCGACACCCTGTCGGCCCTGGAAGCCTGGGTCGAGCTTGGCCAGGCGCCGACCCAGATCATCGCCAACACCCGGCCCGACGCTCCCGTCCAGCACCAGCTGCCGCTGTGCCCCTATCCGCAACAGGCGCGCTATTCCGGCTCGGGCCAACTGACCGACGAGCGCAACTGGACCTGCAGGGCGCCGAGCTAGCCTGCCAGCCCGTCCCGGAACGGGTCGGCGGCGAACACGCCCACCAGTTCGAAGCGGTCGCAGAAGAAGCTCAGCTCCTCCAGCGCCTGAGCCACGGCCCGGTCTTCGGGACGGCCGTCGACCTCGGCGTAGAACATGGTGGCGGTGAAGCCGCCGTTCTCCATGTAGCTTTCCAGCTTGGTCATGTTGACGCTGTTGGTGGCGAACCCGCCCATCGCCTTGTACAGCGCCGCCGGGATGTTCTTCACCTTGAACACGAAGGCGGTCACGCACGCCGCGCCCTCGGCCGGATGCGCCCGCTCACGCGACATCACGATGAAGCGCGTAGTGTTGTTGTGCTCGTCCTCGATGTCCTCCAGCAGGATGTCGAGGCCGTAGATCTCGGCCGCCAGACGCGGCGACACAGCCGCCCGGTGCGGATCGGGATGCTCGGCCAGCTCCTTGGCCGCCCCCGCCGTGTCGCTGGCCGAAACCAGTTTCACACCGAGCTTGCGCAGGGTCTTGCGGCACTGGGCCAGGGCGATCGGCATCGACGCCGCCGCGGTAATGTCTTCCAGCTTCACGCCTGGATTGGCCATCAGCTGGAAGCGGATCGGCTTGAACCGCTCGCCGATGATGTACAGGCCCGATGACGGCAAAAGGTGGTGCACGTCGGCCACGCGCCCGGCGATGGAGTTTTCCACGGGGATCATGCCCAGCTCCGCCGCGCCGGTCTTCACCGCCTCGAAGGCGTCCTCGAAGGTGGCGCAGGGCAGGGGCTCGTGATCGGGGAAGTGAGCGCGGCAGGCCTCGTCGCTGTTGGCGCCGAGTTCTCCCTGGAAGGCGATCTTGGGGCGGCTCATGAGGTCTCCGTCCGCGCCGCGTCTCTCGCGCGCTCAAGGTCCGCCGGGGTATCGACCGAGATCGGCGGCTTGTCGATCACCGTCGCCCAGATCGAAAGTCCCATCTCGAGGGCGCGCAGCTGTTCCAGCTTCTCGCGCTTTTCCAGGGGCGACGGCTCGGCGGCGTTGAACCGCTCCAGCGCCGCGCGGCGGTAGCCATAGATGCCGATGTGTCGCCACACCGGGGCGTCGCCATAGAGGGTCGAGCGGGTGAAATAGAGCGCCGGACCGCGCGCCGCACCCGGCTTCAACGCCAGGATCGCCTTGACCACATCGGGATTGGCTCGGTCGGCGCCGCTGTCCTCGGCGGCCACTACCGTGGCGATATCGCAGCCGGCTTCGTCGGCCAGCAGCCCGGCGCAGGCGGTCAGCACCTCGCGTCCGACGAACGGCATGTCGCCCTGCAGATTGATCACCGCGTCATGGCGGCCTTCGGGGTCCAGCACCGCCAACGCCGCCAGGATGCGGTCGGAGCCCGACGGCAGAGCCGGGTCGGTCAGCACCGCGCGGCCGCCGGCGGCTTCCACCGCCGCCACGATCTCGGGGTCTCCGGCGGCCACGGCCACCGGCCCGACCTGCGCCTTTTCAGCGCAGCGCAGGACGCGCACGATCATCGCCACACCGCCGATATCGGCCAGCGGCTTGCCCCGTAGGCGGGTGGCGGCCATGCGGGCCGGGATGATCACGATCGGGTTCATAGGGAAGATCAGTACATCAGAGGGTGTTGCCAAAGCGAACCTGTTTGCCTGCAATCCGGCCGCTCGCGGCCATCGGCGAGTGCAGGTGCGAACAGCAGGTTGCGCCAGGGCCGGTAGCGTGTCAGAGAGCGCCACGCAAGCACGTGGCTGAGAGTCCCCCCGGTGATTCCGCCTCGGCAGAATTCTTTTGAGGGCTGACGGTACAGATGAGCGGCGACCTCGGTTTCAATAAAATCGCCGGCGCATTGCTGGCTACGGGCTTGGCCGTCATCGGCCTGAACCAGCTGTCCGGAATCATCTACAAGTTCGAGCCGGCCAAGAAGCCCGGCTACGCCATCGCCATCGTCGAAGAGGCCGCCGCCGGCGGTGCCGAGGCGCCCGACGTCGCGCCCGACTGGGGCACCGTTCTGCCGACCGCCAGCGCCGAAGCCGGCGCCGAAGTGGCCAAGAAGTGCGCTGCCTGCCACAACATGGCCGCGGGCGGTCCCAACCTGGTCGGACCCAACCTCTACGGCGTCGAGGGCCGCAAGCCCGGCTCGCACCCCGGCTTCGCCTATTCGGCGACGATGACCGAGTACGGCAACAAGAACCCGGCCTGGACCTACGACGAGCTCTACACCTTCCTCAAGGCGCCGCAGGCGACCATGGCGGGCACCAAGATGACCTTTGTCGGGCTGAAGAAGCCGGAAGATCGGGTCAACATGATCGCCTACCTGCGCACGCTCAACGCCTCGCCGCCGCCCATCCCCGCGCCGAACCCGAAGGCCGCCGCCGCTCCGGCCGCTGACGCCGCTGCTCCGGCCACCGCCGGTGCGCCCGCCGCCGGCGCCGCTGCTGCCGGCGCCGCCACGACCGCTCCGACCGGCGCCCCCGCCGCGACCAACGCGCCCCCGGCCAAGGCTCCAGCCGCGGCCGCGAGCAACCCGGGTAAGTAACCTTCGCGCTCAAGCAGCGAAGCGGTAGCAAAAAACTTCCTCGAGGCGGCTACTTCAAAGTCGCCTTGAAATGCGCCCAGACGATCTCACCAGAATCCACATCGGCGTTGACCGGCGTGTTGCGGCGGCTTGGCCCCGAGTTGGGCCAGCTATGACCGGCCCCGTGCAGCACATAGAAGGTCGAGCTCGCCCCGTCGGCGCAGCCTGAACGGACCCGCTTCTCCGCCGTCGACTTGTCGGTCCGGGTCAAGTCCGCCAGCTTCTCCACCTTCACCCCAGGCCCGCAGCGGTCGCGGTCGGCGAAAAAGGTGAAGGTGCGCTGCGCCGACAGCAGCCCGCCGCCGCCGTCGAACGGTATGATGTCGTCCGCGTCCCCGTGCATCTCGATCCACGGCAAGGGCTTGGCGGGCGCGCAGGTCTCCGCCTCCTCCTCGACCAGGGTCGCGGCCACCACCCCCGCCGCCCTCAGTTCGCGCCCGCCGACGCAGGCGAAATGGATGGTCATGAAGCCGCCGTTGGACATGCCGACCATGAACACCGCCTTAGGGTCCGCGTGATCCTTGGCCACCTCTTCGCGGATCAGGGCGCGGAGGAACTCCACGTCGTTCAACGGCCCCGGCCCGGAGTCCTCGTCCCAGCGGTCGTCGACCCCCTGCGGCGCCACGACAATGAACTTTTCCTTCGCCCCGATGGTCGGCAGGCTGGTCTGACCCCACACCCGGTCGGCCGAGATGGTCGCCCCGTGCAGCACGATCACCAGCGGAAACGCGCCCGCTCCCGCTACCGGCTGCGCCAGATAGGTGCGGTTGGTCCCGCGAAACTTCAGGGTCCGATGCTGCGCCTTCGCCGGATCGCCCTTGGCCGGAAAATCGGCGGCGTGGGTCGGCGCGAACGAAAGAGAAGCGAGCGCGGCTGCAGCAATCAGGGAGCGCATGGGACTTTCCTCAAACGGTGTGTGGGCTCAGACCCGCCGCAGCGCCGTCGGCTCGCCGATCCGGGCGATGGCCTGCGCCACCGGCTCGATCTCGACCTGCATGTGGAAGGCGTTGGCGTGCAGCAGCCGCTCGCCATCGAGCATGATCCCGACGTGGCCGCGCCAGAACACCAGGTCGCCGCGTCCTAGCGCTCCCTGCTCCACTTGCTCGCCCATCAGCGCCTGCATATCGGAATCTCGCGGGCAGCTGCGCCCGCAGGCGTAGAGCGCCTGCTGCACCAGCCCCGAGCAGTCCAAGCCCAGGCTCTCACGCCCGCCCCATTGATAGGGCGCGCCCATGAACCGCTCGGCGACCCCAGCCATGTCGGTTTCGAACACACCCACGGGGCTGAGTTGCTCGCGCGCGAACCAGCCGGAGCCCTGCGCTTTCAGGAACCGCCCCTCAACGCCCTCGACCACGACCAGGACGTTGAGGCTGTACAGCCCCACCGGCGCCGACTTGATATTGGGTTCGCTGAACGCGTAGGCGCGCAAGGCGCTGACCCGGTGCGTGGCCAGCACAGCGCCGGGCGCCAGGTCCTTGATCTGCACGAAGCCGACGTAGCCGTCGCGCCCAGCCTGGCCCCAGGCCCAGCCGCGCCCGGTCTCGATCACGGCGAAGGTTTCGCCGAACAGCAGCTGATCCCATTGCTCGGCGGCGGCGTCGGGCGCCTTGCGGATCGCGGTCGCCGGCTCCGCGCACACATGAGCCACCGTCTGGGCGAACCGCTCGGCGCGGATCACGCCTTCCAGAGCCGCGTCGGCCAGGTCCGGCCGCGCCAGGGTGATGCGGGGATCGGCGCTCACGGGTAGCGGGTCCGCAGCAGGTGGAACAGGGCGCGCACGGCCTGCGCCTCGCCCCCCGCCGGCCAGCCCGGCCGCCCCTTGGGGTTCCAGGCGAAGATATCCAGGTGCGCCCAGCCGCTCTTGGGCGCGAAGTGCTGCAGGAACAGCGCCGCCGTCATCGACCCCGCCTGAGCCCAGGCGTCCGGATCGTTCTTCAGGTCGGCGATCTCGCTCTCGACCGACTCCGCGTATCCGGCCCACAAGGGCATCCGCCACAACGGATCGGCCGCCGCCAGGGACGCCGCGGCGATCTCGGCTGCGAGGTCGTCGTCGGGCGTATAGAAGGGGATCACCTGCGGCCCCAGCGCCACCCGCGCCGCGCCGGTCAGGGTGGCCATGTCGATGGTCAGCACCGGCTCCAGCTCCGCCGCCCGGGCCAGGGCGTCGGCCAGGATCAGACGCCCCTCCGCGTCGGTATTGCCGATCTCGATGCTCAGCCCCTTGCGCGAGGCGATCACATCCCCGGGCCGCATGGCGTCCCCGGAAATCGCGTTCTCCACGGCGGGCACCAGCAGCACCAGCCGCACCGGCAACTTGGCCGCCATCACCATCCACGCCAGCGCCAGGGCGTGGGCGGCGCCGCCCATATCCTTTTTCATCAGCCGCATGCCCGACGACGGCTTGATGTCGAGCCCGCCGGTGTCGAACACCACGCCCTTGCCAACGATGGCGACCAGCGGCGCCGAAGCCTCGCCCCAGCTCATCTCGATCATACGCGGCGCGCGGTGCGGCGCGGCGGCGCGGCCGACGGCGTGGACCGCCGGATAGTTGGCCTCGTGCAGGTCCTCCCCGGTCACCACCGCAATCTCGGCGCCGAACTTCTCGGCCAACTCGCGGGCGATGGTTTCGATCTGTAGCGGCCCCATGTCGTTGGCCGGGGTGTTGACCATGTCTCGCGCCAGATGACAGGCGTGGACCACCGCCGTGGCCAGCGCCAGATCGGCCCCGGCAGGCCGAACCAGCCGCGCGCGGCTCTCCTTGGAAGGCTTGTAACGGTCGAAACGATAGCCCCCGAGACCCCAGGCGATCGCCGCCTCTGTCGCATCCAGCCCATCGGCGCCCGACAACGCATAATCGCCGGCCGGCAGCTTGGCCGCCGCCGCCCGCAGGCCATCGGTCTTGCCGTCGGACCCCAGCCCCAGCAGCACCTGCTCGGTCCCGCCGTCGGCCCCCGCCACCCGTAGCAGCTGACCGCTCTTGGCCTTGAAGCTCTCGGCTTCCGCCAGCCCGCGCACGAACCCCGAAGCGCCCTCCAGGAAATCAGCCAGCTCACCCTCGGTCAGGGCGACCAGGGGGATGGCGTTGTCGGCGGCGGCGATCAGGGTGTCGGACATGAACTAGCAGCTTGGTTAAGGGCGGGAGCGGCGTCGTTAACCGCCCTGTTAAACACTTCCTTGGGCGGACAGGCGCGATGATGCACGCCAATCGCTTCCCAAGGCTTACTCATCATGTGTCGCAAGCTCGCCCTCGCCGCAACCGCCCAGATATTGGCGACTCTGCTGGCCGCCGCTTCCCCGGCTCTGGCCAAGGCCCCCGCGCCCGACAAGGCCGCCGCCGCGGCAAACATTCAGGACCGGCTCGCCGCCGACCGCCTCGACCCCCTGGCCCAGGCCGCCTTCTGGCAGTCGCAGGTCAACACCGATCCCAAGGACGCGGAGGCCGGTATCAAGCTGGCGGCGTCCCTGCGCCGGATCGGCCGCTATCAGGAAGCCTCCGACGCCGCCCAGGCGGTGCTGGTCTACGCCCCGGCCAGCATCGACGGCCTGCTGGAAACCGCCCGCGCGGCCATCGCCGACAACCAGGGCTTCTTCGCCGTCGATCCGGCCCGCAAGGCCATGGCCC
>CANJMO010000041.1 GCA_947475845.1 Caulobacteraceae bacterium
GACCTTCATCTTCAGGCCCAGCGCCCGGTCGGCGACGATCGAGCCGATGTTGCCGGCGCCGATCAGGCCGAGGGTCTTGGCGTACAGCTCCACGCCCATGAAGCGGTTCTTCTCCCACTTGCCGGCCTGGGTGGAGATGTCGGCGGCGGGCATCTGGCGGGCCAGGGCGAACATCATTGCGATGGCGTGCTCGGCGGTGGTGATCGAGTTGCCGAACGGGGTGTTCATGACGACGATGCCGGCGGCGGTGGCGGCGGGGATGTCGACGTTGTCGACGCCGATGCCGGCGCGGCCGATCACCTTCAGCTTCTTGGCCTTGGCAATGACTTCCGCGTTGGGCTTGGTGTTCGAGCGGACGGCCAAACCGTCGTACTGGTCGATGATCTCGAGCAACTGGTCCTTGGTCAGGCCCGGCTTCACGTCGACCTGGATGCCGCGATCCTTGAAGATGGCGACGGCGGCGGGGGAAAGTTCGTCAGCGATGAGTACGCGGGGAGCCATGAGGTCCTCCTAATATGCGGGTGTGTGCGCGGCCTTCAGGCGGCGCAGTATGAAAGGCTGCGGGGTCCTCGGACCCCGCGCCGGATTCAGGGGGCTTGCAGCTCGGACACGAGGGTCTCGAAAGCCCAGTCCAGCCACGGCGTCAGGGCGTCGACGTCGGATGTGTCCACCGTGGCGCCGCACCAGATGCGCAGGCCGGGAGGGGCGTCGCGATAGCTGCCGGTGTCGAGCGCCACGCCTTCCTTCTCCAGCAGCGCGGCCAGCTTCTTGGCGAAGTCGGCCTGGGCGTCGGAGGAGAGCGAGGTAATGCGCTTGTCCCCCACCTTGATGCAGACCGAGGTGTTGGAGCGGATGTCGGCGCTTTCGGCCAAGAACTCGACCCAGGCCGTTTTGCCCACCCATTCCGCCAGGGCGGCCAGGTTGGCGTTGGAGCGCTTCATCAGCCCGTCCAAGCCGCCGATGGAGGCGGACCACTTCAGGGCGTCCAGGTAGTCTTCGACGCACAGCATCGACGGGGTGTTGATGGTCGCGCCCTCAAAGATGTCGAGCGAGACCTTGCCGCCCTTGGTCATGCGGAAGATCTTCGGCATGGGCCAGGGCGGGCTGTAGCTTTCCAGCCGGGCGACGGCGCGCGGGCTGAGGACGAGCACGCCGTGAGCCGCTTCGCCGCCGAGCACCTTCTGCCAGGAGAAGGTCACGACATCGAGTTTGGCCCAGTCCAGGTCCATGGCGAAGGCGGCCGAGGTCGCGTCGCAGATGGTCACGCCTTCACGGTCGTCCGAGATGAAGTCGGCGTTGGGCACGCGCACGCCGGAGGTAGTCCCGTTCCAGGTGAACACCAGGTCCGCGTCCTTGCGCACCTTGGTCAGGTCCGGCAGGGCGCCGTAGGGGGCGTCGAGGACCTCGACGTCCTTCAGCTTCAGCTGCTTGGTGACGTCGGTCACCCAGTCCTTGCCGAACGATTCGAAGGCGACGATCTGCAGCGGCCGGGCGCCGAGCATCGACCACATCGCCATTTCCATGGCGCCGGTGTCGGAGGCAGGCACGATGCCGATCAGGTAGTCGGCGGGAACCTGCAGAACCGCGCGGGTCTGGTCGATCGCCTCTTTGAGACGCGCCTTGCCGGGTTTGGAGCGGTGGGAGCGGCCGACGAGCGCTCCCTGCAGGTTTTCGACTTTCCATCCGGGGCGCTTGGCGCAAGGGCCGGACGAGAATTCGGGTCGAGCCGGGCGCATGGCCGGCTTTGCGGGGGTCGTCATGGATTGTCTCCCATCCTTACAGATGGACTGCGCCCCGTTGGGGGGGCGTGGCCCGCGGCGGTTCTACACCAAGTCGCCCCGATGGCGAGGGAAACTTTCGTGACGCGGGGCCGCGCCCGAACATGAACAGAAAACAACAAACATGAACCGTGGAGCCGAAATGCATTCAGCCGCATTTCAGGTGCAAGGGACGATCATGGCCCTGCGTTTAAAGACGTGCGGGGCGATCTCCCCGGAAAATTCTAGAGCTGGGCTCTCCCCTCCCAGCAAGGAGCAAGAAGATGATTAAGAAGATTATTCTCGGCCTCGCCGCCGTTGCCGCCATCGGCGGCGCCGTGCCGGCCTCGGCCCAAGTGGTCATCCGCGAAAACCGTCACGGCGACGTGGTGGTCCGTCCGGCCGGTGTCTATGTCGGCGGCCGCTACGACCGTCACGACCGCTTTGAACGGCGCCACCATCGCCATCGCGTCGTCTATTTCGACCGCTTCGGCCACCGGCATGTGACCTGGCGCTAAGCGCGCCTGAAGCGACCTAGATCATAGCCCCGGCTTCGGCCGGGGCGACCTTTTCCTCCCCCAACGCCCGACCATGCGTTCAACCAAAAAGGTGATGTCATGAAGCGTATCGTTCTTTCCCTGCTTGCCGCCGGCGCCATTGTGGGCTCGGCCGCCCCTTCATTTGCCCAAGGCCCGCGCCCGGGCGACTGGCAACCCCTGGCGGTGCGCCAGGCTGTCCTGGATCAGCGTATCGACCAAGGCGTGCGCAGCGGGCAACTGACTCGCGGCGAGGCGGTGGCCTTGCGCGGCGAGTTCAACGGCCTGCTTCGCCTGGAAGCCCAGTACAAGGCCGGCCGCTTCACCATGGACGAGCGCCAAGACCTACAGCGTCGCTACGACGCCCTGGCTCAGCGCGTTCGGTTCGAGCGGCGCGACAACGACACCCGCTACTACCCCGCGGGCCGCTAAACCCGCAGACCAAAGGCGCCCCGGTTCCGGCCGGGGCGCTATTGTCTGTCCAAGTCAGAGGTGACCTATGAACCGTAACCTCCTCAGCCTGTTGGCGGCCGGCGCTATTTGCGCCTGCGCCCTGCCCGCTTCCGCCCAAGGCCCGCGTCCGGCCGATTGGCAGCCCCTGGGCCAGCGCGCGGCCAACATCGATCAGCGTATCGCGCTCGGTGAAGCCTCCGGCTCGCTCAGCAGGCTCCAGGCCCGCGACCTGCGCGACCAATTCAAGGGCCTGTTGAACCTGGAAGCCCAGTACCGGGAAACCGGCCTGACGCTGAACCAGCGCGAAGACCTTCAGGCGCGCTATGACACCCTGTCGGCCCGTATCACGGTCAATTCGGACCCGGTCGCCTATCAGGCCGGTGACACCACCACGACCATCATCATCCGGGAAACACCGGCGAAGTAGCCCCGTCAGACCCTGAGGCGACTGTCGATCACCGTAACGGCGCGGCCGGCCAGGATCACCCGCGACCCGATGATCTGAGCGTTGAGCTCAGCGCCGCGGCCCGGAAAAGCCTGAAAGAAACTCAGATGGTCGCGTTCCAGCTTGTGGCTGAACAGCGGCGACAGGATGCAGTGCGCCGAGCCGGTGGCGGGGTCTTCGGGAATGCCGACGCCGGGGGCGAAAAATCTGCTGATCACCTGATACGGCGCGCCCTTGTCAGCCACCGCGGCGACGCAGACATTTCCAGGACCGTGGCGCGCTTGTCCGCCGATGATCGCGAGCCGGCGGAAGTCCGGCTTCACACTACGCACCACCGCCTCGTTATCCAGGATAGCGACCAGATAGGCCCCCGCCCAACATTCCAACACCGGCGCGCCGATGGCTTCCGCCAGACCGTCCGGCGTAGCAATAGCCAGGGGCGGATCGGCGGGGAAATTCATCTCGTAGCGGCCACCGGCATCGCTGACCGTCAGCGGTCCGGACATCGTTTCAAAGGTGATGCGCGGCGGGCCGTCCAACTCCGACATCAGCACATGACCGGCGGCCATGGTGGCGTGACCGCAAAGCGGGATTTCACGCGCCGGCGAGAACCAGCGCAGGCCGAAACGGTCGGAGTCGGCGGTCTTCAACAGGAAGGCGGTTTCGGCCAGATTGTTCTCTTGGGCCAGAGCCTGCATCCAGGAGTCGTCGGGCCAGGAGTCGAATGGCTCGACCACGGCGGCCGGGCTGCCGCGAAACGGCGCGCTGGCGAAAGCGTCGACTGTCTACTGACGCATCAATCCGCTGCCTGCATGGGGGGCGTCTCCACGATAACTTCCGGCCATCTCCTCCTAGCCGACGCGACGACGCGGGCGAAGCCATCGGCGTTATAAGGCCTGCGCGGATTGGGCCGCAGTCGCATGGCCGCCATGTCCTCCAGTCCGAACGGCGCCGCGACGCTGATGGCGTCGTCGGCCTCCAGTCTGATGCCCACCGCGAAAGCCGGACACAAGAACCGCTCCAGCGCTCCGTCAGTGCAGGCAAGCGGCGCGTAAGGCTCGCCAAACTTGCCTTCGAACCACAGATGCACCCGCGCTTGGTTTCGCACCTCGACGATCTGATCTAGGGGCGGCGCAAAGGCCGCCGCCGCTCGGCGGATGTGCACGTCTTCAGCCTCGTAGGACGAATCCGGGTCGAAATAGACGGCATCGTAATCCTTCAAGCCATAGTCGGGTTCCCGACATGACGCCCTGTTCCAGAAGGTTTGATAGACGCAACCGGACACCAGCCGCCAATCGGGCAGTTCCAACGCCCTCACGCCGCGCATCACCTGCATCAGTGTGGGACTGGCGCGAACCGCGGCGATCAGTTGGTCCTCCAGGCTCACGGCGCCTCGCGCAGCAGCCAGCCGTGGTCGAGGGGACCGTGACCGGCTCCGAGGCCCGGAGCGCGGCGAATCGCTTCGGCGGTATAGGCCCAGGCGCGCGCGACCGCGTCCTCCAGCTTCAGTCCCCTGGCCAGGCCCGTCGCGCAGGCCGAGGCCAAGGTGCAGCCGGTGCCGTGGGTGTTGCGGGTGTCCAGGCGCGGACCTTCCAGCAGGGTCTCGCCATCGGGCGTCAGCAGCAGGTCGATCACCTGGGGCCCAGGCACATGCCCCCCCTTGATCAGCACGGCGCGGGCGCCAAGGGCCAGTAGCGCCTCCCCTGCCCGGCGCTGACCGTCCAGATCGTTCACGGCGATGCCGGTCAGGGCCTCCGCCTCCGGCGCGTTCGGGGTCAACAGGGCGGCGCGCGGGACAAGCAGGTTGAGCACGGCGCCCAGCGCCTTGTCCGACAGCAGCGACTGGCCGTCCTTGGCGATCATCACCGGATCGACCACGGCGGGCACGCCTTCGGCGGTGTCCAGCAAGGCCGCCACCGCCTCGACCATCTTGCGGCCGCCTAGCATGCCCGTCTTGATGGCGTCCGCGCCGATATCGTTCAGCACCGCCTGCGCCTGGGCCAGCACCAGTTCGACCGGCAGGCGCGCGATATCGGAAACGCCAAGGGTGTTCTGCACGGTGATGGCGGTGATGGCGGTGGCCGCGTAGCCGCCAAGCGCGGTGACGGTCTTGATGTCGGCCTGCACGCCCGCTCCGCCCCCGGAGTCGGAGCCAGCGATGATGAGGACGCGAGCGAACTGAGGTGCCATGCGTCCTTCATTCCATAGGCCGGTGCCTCTAGCCAGCTTCGGATTGCGGCCTTGATGGTTATGGTCGAGGACGGCATGGACGAGTAGCACTGACCATGGACGGACGCGAAGGCGCGATATTGAAGATCGACGGGGATTGGGTGATCCGCTTCGAGCGCCGCCTGAAGCATGCCCCCGAGCGAGTGTGGCGCGCCATCACTGGGCCCGGCGAGATGAGCCGCTGGTTCGACCAAACCGAGATGCCGCAGCCGCTGAAGGTCGGCGCCGTGATCCGCTTCTATCATTCGGTCGTCGACCAATGGAGCGAGGGACTGATCACCGACCTGGACCCGCCGCGGGTGATCGAGTGGCTTTGGAGCAGCGGTTTCGGCCCGACCAATCCGATGCGCTGGGACATCACGCCCGAGCCGGACGGCTGCCGCCTGGTGATGCGCCAGACAGTCGGCGACGAGGTCATCATCGCCCGCACCACGGCGGGCTGGCACGTCTGCCTCGACCGGATGCAGGCGGCCATCGAGGACGCGCCGGATTCCGGCGGCATGGATGTCTGGCTGCCGCGGTTCGAAATCTACAAGGCCCGCCTGCCGGGATTGGGCGTCACGACGCCCCAGGCAGGCGCGCCGCCGAAACCGCCGCCCAAAGACTGAGCGCCTGCACCGTCTCGTGGACGTCGTGCACGCGCACGGCGTCGACCCCTGCCCGCGCGCCGACCAGAGCGCCCGCCAAGGAACCGCCGAGGCGGTCGGACGGCTCGACGGCGGTCGGGTCGATCGCGCGCAGGAACCGCTTGCGGCTGACGCCGAGCACGGTGCGCAAACCCAGGCCCGTCAGGCGGTCGAGGTTGGCCAGCAAGGCCAGGTTGTGGTCCAAGGTCTTGCCGAAGCCGATGCCGGGGTCGATCCAGATCGCCTCGCGGCGGACGCCGGCGGCCATCGCCGCATCGGCGCGCGCTTGCAGGAACCCCGACACCTCGGCGACCACGTCGGCATAGACCGGATTCAGCTGCATGGTGCCGGGGTCGCCCTGCATGTGCATGAGGATCACGCCGCAGCCGAGTTCGGCGGCCACGGCCGGGCTGTCCTGCGAGAAGCCGAGGGCGGTGACGTCGTTCCAGATGTCGGCTCCGGCGGCGGCGGAGGCGCGCATCACCTGCGGCTTCATGGTGTCGATGGAGATTGTCGCGCGGCTGTCGGCGCGGATCGCCTGGACCACCGGCAGGATGCGCGCGATCTCGACGTCCGCCGGGGTCGGTTCGGCGCCGGGCCGGGTGGACTCCCCGCCGATGTCGAGAATGTCGGCGCCCTCGGCCAGCAGCCGCCGGGCATGGGCAATGGCGGCGTCGGCGCCGAGGAAACGGCCGCCGTCGGAGAAGCTGTCGGGGGTCACGTTCACCACCCCCATCACCAGGGGGTGCCGGTCAGACATCTTGAGGCTCAGCCGCCATGACGCTTCTGGCAGATGGCGGACTGGGCGGGGGTTCGCTGGGTCCAGCCGGATACGCCCTTCTCCAGCCAGGCGCCGCCGGCCTTGGTCTTCAGACGGAAACAGCCCAGGCCGGCCCAACCGGCGGGCGACACGTCATCGTCGAAAGAGACGTCGCCTTCTTCAAAGACATCCCTCGGGGTCACCCGCAGCAGGGTGATGGTGAGCGTCGGCGAGTTCTGGCAGATCCCGAGAACCTGCAGCTTGGGGGCGTACCAATAGGGCACGGGTTTCACGCCGGATGCGAATGGATTGTCGATGATCTCCGACCACAGACCCGTCCTCAGCCGCACCCGCACGCCACGGTCGGTGGGCTGCGCCAAAGATGGGAAGCTCTTGAAGATCTGGGCCTGGTCTTCGTAGACCGCGGTCCTGGTCTGGGCCAAGGCCGGCGCCGCGAGGACGCAAGCGAGCGCCACGGCAGGCCACAGGTATCGTCCCGTCCGTGCGACGCGCCACATCACGCTTAGTCTCCCCGTACAGCCCAGAAGGAACGGGCTTTGCGGAGTCGCGTCAAGCCGAGACAACCGAAGCTTGATCAGGCCGGCTGGGGGTCCGGGCCGGCCAGGGGCGGCAACGAAGGCGTCAGCGGGACCGAAACCGACGGACCGGACGGACGCTGGTCCTCGGCATCGTCGCGCACCGGGGCGATGCCCTTCAAGGCGTTGATGATCTCATCGCCGGTCAGGGTCTCGTACTCCAGCAGAGCCTTGGCCATGATGTGCAGGTCGGCGATGCGGTCGGTGAGGATGCGCTTGGCTTCGTCATAACCGCCCTGGACCAGTTTCTTGACCTCGGAGTCGATCTTGCGCGCCGTCTCCTCGGAAATGTTCTGGGTGCGAGAGACGGAGTGTCCGAGGAACACCTCTTCCTGGTTCTCGCCGTAGCTGACCACGCCCAGCTCTTCGGAATAGCCCCACTGGGTGACCATCATGCGCGCCAGCTTGGTGGCCTGCTGAATGTCGGACGAAGCGCCGGAGGTGACGTGCTCCTTGCCGAAGATCAGCTCTTCGGCCACGCGGCCGCCCATCAGAATGACCAGACGCGAGGTCATCTGCTGGAAGCTCATCGACAGCTTGTCGCGTTCGGGCAGCTGCATGACCATGCCCAGGGCGCGGCCGCGCGGGATGATCGTGGCCTTGTGCACCGGATCGGTGTTGGGGACCGTGAGGGCCAGGATGGCGTGGCCGCCCTCGTGATAGGCAGTCAGCTTCTTCTCGTCCTCGGTCATGGCCATGGACCGGCGCTCGGCGCCCATCATGACCTTGTCCTTGGCCTCTTCGAAGTCGCGCTGGGTGACCATGCGGCGGTTCTTGCGCGCGGCCAGCAGGGCCGCTTCGTTGACCAGGTTGGCCAGGTCGGCGCCGGAGAAGCCGGGGGTGCCGCGGGCGATGACCTTGACGTCGACGTCGGCCGACAGGGGCACGTTACGCATGTGCACGCGCAGGATGCGTTCGCGGCCGTTGACGTCGGGGTTGGGCACCACGACCTGGCGGTCGAAGCGGCCCGGACGCAGCAGGGCGGGATCGAGCACGTCGGGACGGTTGGTGGCGGCGACCAGGATGATGCCTTCGTTGGCTTCGAAGCCGTCCATCTCCACCAGCAGCTGGTTGAGGGTCTGCTCGCGCTCGTCGTTACCGCCGCCCAGGCCCGCGCCGCGATGGCGGCCGACAGCGTCGATTTCGTCGATGAAGATGATGCAGGGGGCGTTCTTCTTGGCCTGTTCGAACATGTCGCGCACGCGGCTGGCGCCGACGCCGACGAACATTTCCACGAAGTCCGAACCGGAGATGGTGAAGAAGGGCACGCCCGCCTCGCCGGCGATGGCGCGGGCCAGCAGGGTCTTGCCGGTGCCCGGAGGGCCGACCAGCAGCGCGCCCTTGGGGATCTTGCCGCCCAGGCGCTGGAATTTGCCCGGGTCCTTCAAGAAGTCGACGATCTCGGACAGCTCTTCCTTGGCTTCGTCGACGCCGGCCACGTCCTCGAACGTAACCTTGTTCTTGTTTTCGGTCAGCAGGCGGGCCTTGGACTTGCCAAAGCCCATGGCGCCGCGGGCGCCGCCCTGCATCTGGCGCATCATGAAGATCCACACGCCGAGCAGCAGCAGGATCGGCAGGCTCTGCACCAAGACGCCCAGCAGGGTGACCTGGTTGGCCGGCTTGACGTCGATGTCGGCGTTCTGCGCGCCCAGGCGCTTGAGCAGGTCGTCCTGGTTGCCAGGGGTGAGCGTCGTATAGCTCTTGCCGTCGGAGTCGCGCGCCTCGACCACCTCGCCGCGGATGGTGACGGCCTTGATCCGGCCCCCGTCCACGCGGTTCAGCAGTTGCGAATAGGTGATCGGCGCGGGTCCGCCCGCGCGGCTGCCGCGGTTGAGCACGCCATACAGGCTGATCAGCAGGACGACGATCACGCCCCAGATGGCCAGATTTCTCAAATTCATCGGTTAGCCCTTACCTTCCGCACCAACATAGGATGGCGGATGGACGTTCGCCATGTGGACGATTGCCCCGATCTCGTCTTCGCGCCGGATAAGACCGCAAGCAGCCTTAAAACGGTGTTCAACGAGCAGAGACAACTGCCCCATGGCCTCGTCTATGTGATCGTCATGGCCCGCCGTGGCAAGCCGCGCGAGGCGAACCTCGCCTTGGGAGCCCCGTAAAACAGGCAATGAGGGCCGATCCGAGGCCGCGATGGCGCGCAGGCGGGCGGCGTCGACCGGGTCCAGACGCGCCGCCAGTCCGGCCAGGACCTGCACCCGGCCCGGCCCGCGAAGCTCCCAGCGGCCGTCCCAGACCCCTCGGTCGACGGGCGCGAGCCCGCCGCGAGCCGCCTCGCCCGCCTCGCGAGTCAGGCGCACCGTATCGGTGGCCAGCACTCGCGCGCCGCCGAGCACGGCGGTGAAAGGGTCCGGTCCGCGCAGGCGCTCGAGCAAGACGCGCGCCCGGGCCGGACGAGCCAGGGTTTCGGCCCCCGACGCGCAGGCCACGGCGATCTGCAGCAGGCGCAGAGCCTGCCGGTCTTGCGCGGCGCGCAGCCGGGGCCGGTCGATCTCGATGGCGCCCCAGGGGGTCACTTGACACTGGGCGGCCAGGGCCGCGACGTCGGCGGCGGGGGGAAGGGCCTCGGTTTGGGCGCCGTCGGCCAGGGCGCGGCGGGCGCGCACGCGGGCGTAAAGCGGGTCGGCGTTGGCCGGATCGTCGATCCAGTCGAGGCCTTCGATCCGCAACCAGTCGCGCAGGGCAGCCCGGCGCACGGCGAGCAGCGGACGGCAATGGAACAGGCCCCTACCCTGCGGCCAGACGGGGCTGGCGCTCCAGTCCACCAGGGCGCCGACCGGCGCGCCGGCGCCGCGCATGACGGCGTTTTCGAGCTGATCGTCGAGGGTGTGGCCGAGCAGGATCACGCGGGCGCCGGCGGCGCGGGCCGCGTCTGCGATCAGGCCGTGGCGCGCTGCTCGGGCGGCCGCAGGCAGGCCGGCGGCGGGTTTGTCGCCTGTCCAGGCCAGGCCAAGGAATGGAACCCCCAGGCGATCGGCCATGGCCCTGGCCCGCGCGGCCCAGGCGCCGCTTTGCGCCTGCAGCCCGTGATCGACATGAATCGCCAGCAGGGTGCGGCCGGTTTCGCGCGCCCAGACGCGGGCTACCAGCAGCAGGGCCAGGGAGTCTCCGCCGCCGGAAAATGCCAGGGCAAGGGGACCCGCCCGCGACAGGCGGCGGCCGCAGACCTCGAGCCCCGCGTCGAGCGGCGCGATCATACTAGGCGCAGGCGGCCAGGGCGCGGGTATCCTTGGCGCGGCTCTTCAGGGCCGGGGCCGCCTTGGCGGCGTAGCGGGAGTCGAATTCGGTGAGGGCGCGGCAAGCGTCCGGATTGCGCTTCAGCTCGATCAGCGAGGACGACAGGCGAAGCACCGCGTCGCCGCCCCAGGTGGTCTGCGGCCAGCCCTTGAGCGCGCGGGCGTAGGCCCCGGCAGCCTCGGCATGCATGTTGCGCAGGGCCAGGGTCCGGCCCAGCCAGTAGTTGGCCTCCGGCGCACGCGGGCTATTGGGGAAGCGCTGCAGATAGTCCTGCAGGGCCGTGGCCCCGCCGACATAGTCGCCGCTGTCGAGGGTCTGGCGCGCCTGTCGGTAGATGGTCGGCTCGTCGCCGCCGGCGGCGTCGGCCGGAGCGGATACGGAGCCGGACGCGGGTCCGCTGAGCGTGCCCAGGACGCCCGAGCCGGGGTTGACCGCCCCGCCCGTCAGGGGCGGCGGCGGCGGCGGGCCGACGGGAGCGGCGGCCAGTTGCTTCTCGAGAGTCTCAAGACGGGCGATCAGGGCCTTGTTGGCCTCGTTGGCGTCGGCGGCGGACTTGGCAGCGACGGCGGCGTCGTGCGCCGTCAGTTCCATCTGGCCGGTCTGCTTGCGCAGGGTTTCCTCGAGGTCGCCGATGCGGGTGCGCAGCTCGCCGATCTGGGGGTCGGGGCCGGCGTCCTTGACCTCGACTGGCGCGCCTTGCGCCTTGGCCTGCAGAACGATCTGGCGCAGTTCGCGCAAGGCCTTCTCCTCGCGCTGGAGGCGGGCCTCGATGCGCTTGTTGTCGATCGCCTCGGACGGATCGGCCAGGGGCAGCGCCGGCTGCGGCAGTTCGAGCACGCCGCGTTGGGCCAGGGCCGGGGCCGGACCCAGCAGGCTCAGGCCGAGGGCGGCCGCCAGCAACAAGGATCGCGTTTGATTGTGGGTCATGGCGGGAGAGTCCGAGGGTTAGGGGGCGAAATTGCGACGACCCCAAAAACAAATCATCCGAAGCATAGCCGGAAAACGCAAAGAGGGAGCCCTCGCGGGCTCCCTCCCTGTGTCGTTATCCGAAAAACCTTACTGGGCGCCGGCGGTGATCGCCGTGTGTCCGTTGCGGTTCTTGGCGTAGGCCTCTTCGCTCTCACCGGCGTCGATCGGCTTTTCCTTACCGAAGGAGACGGTTTCGATGCGGGTGGCGGCGACGCCCTTGCCGACCAGGAAGTCCTTGATCGAACTGGAACGGCGGGCGCCGAGGGCCAGGTTGTACTCACGGGTGCCGCGTTCGTCGGCGTTGCCTTCGATGCGGACATTGACTGAGGGATAGCGGGCCAGCCAGGCGGCCTGGGCCGACAGGATCGGTTCGGCGTCCGAGCGCACGGTGAACTGGTCGTAGTCGAAGTAGACGCGGTCGCCGACGTTGACGACGAAGTCCTGCATCGAGCCGGGGATCGGGCCGACCGGAGCCTGCGAGACCGGCGGCGGGGGCGGACGCTCAGCCGGAGCCGCGGGGGGCGGCGGGGGCGGAGGCGGAGGCGCGGCCGGCGGCGGCGGCTTGGGCGTGGCGCAGGCCGCGAGAACGGCGGCGGTGCCGGCGAGAATCGACAGTCTAATCGGGTAACGGGGGTCGAATTTCACGGTCTGGTCTCCTTAAGTGCTTATGAGCGAAACGGTTTTCCAGCCCCCCGTTTCCCCGCGCTGATCAGCTAAAGCTGACTATACTCAACAAGCTTAATCGTGCCCTCTTTTTTTTATTGCCCAACCTTCTCAAGGCAACAACGGAGACCAAGCCGGGTCCGACGCTTGCCCTGGGTAAGGCGCCTGCTGCTGGATGCGGCCGGTGATATCCACCGTCCACAGACGGGGCCCCGCCCCGCCCTGCTCGCGGAAGAACATCAGCACCCGGCCGTTGGGGGCCCAGGTCGGGCCCTCGTCGAGGAAGGACGACGTCAGGATGCGCTCGTCGGAACCGTCGGGCTTCATCACGCCGATGTGGAATTCGCCCCCGGTCTGCTTGGTGAAGGCGATGAAGTCGCCGCGCGGCGACCAGACGGGCGTGGTGTAGCGGCCCGACCCGAACGAGATGCGCTTGGCCCCCGAACCGTCGGCGTTCATGACGTAGATCTGGGGCGAGCCTCCCCGGTCGGAGTTGAACACCAGGTGCTGACCGTCCGGCGCGAAGGACGGCGAGGTGTCGATCGACGGGTCGGTGGTCAGGCGGGTGGTGGCGCGGCTGCGCAGGTCCATGGTGTAGACGTCGCTGTTGCCGCCGCGTTCGACCGAGAAGGCGACCTTGGAGCCGTCCGGCGAGAAGCGCGGCGCGAACACCATGCCGGGGAACTTGCCCAGGGTTTCCTGGCGGCCGGTCTCGATGTTGAACAGGTAGAGGCTGGCCCCGGTGTCGCGCAGGGCCATGTAGGTGATCTCCTGCGTCGAGGTGGAGAAGCGCGGGGTCAGCACCTGGTAGGAGCCGTCGGTCAGGAAACTGGGATTGGCCCCGTCCTGGTCCATGATCGCCAGGCGCTTGATGCGTTTGACCTTGCTCCCGCTCTCGGCGACGAACACCACGCGGGTGTCGAAATATCCGTCCTCGCCGGTCAGGCGCTTGTAGACGGCGTCGGAAATCTTGTGCGCCACGCGCCGCCAGTTCTCGGGCGTCGAGGTGAACTGGAGGCCCTGCAGCTGGGTCTCGGAGACCACGTCCCAAAGGCGGAAATCGACCCGCAGCCGGCCGTCGGCGTCCACCGTCACCTGACCGTTGACCAGGGCTTGCGAGCCGATGGTCTTCCAGTCGGTGAAGCGCGGCTGAACGTTGACGTCGAGCTTGCGCTCCAGGAACGAGTTGGGGTCGAGCGGCTTGAACAGCCCCGAACGCTCCAGGTCGCCGCTGATCACCCGGGCGATGTCCGCGCCGACGGCGTTGGCGCTGTTGAACGCGGGGATCGAGATCGGCAGGGGCTGGGTGACGCCCTGGTTGACGTTGACGGTGATCTCAGCCCGCGCCTGGCCGGCGCCAAGCCCCGCCGCCAGACAGACGGCCATGACGATCTGCAGCAGAGACCTAAGGCGCATCGGGCGCTCCATGTTGCGTGGAGTGGTCATTGGTTCTGGCACGCCTCTCTGCCGTTGAACACGGCGTTAAACACCCGCCATTGGCCGTAGGTGGCCTTGGGCAATTCACCGAACGGCGCGGCCTGCACCACGGCGCGCACGGCGCGGTCGGCGGCCGCCTGCCAGACGGAGTTGCCCGACTGCGGCGGATCCATCACCTGGGGAGCCCCTTGCAAGGCGCCTTCCGGGGTCAGGTTGAATTTCACGTGGATCACCACGTCGCGGAAACCTTCCACGCCGCAGCTCTTGTTCCAGATGCGGTTCAAACGCGCGCCGACGGCGTCGGCTGCATTGGCGGTGGCCTGTTCGGCGCCGGGATCGGTGCGCGCGACGGGCGCGGTCTCCTGGCGCGGCGGGCCCTTGGTCGCGGCTTGGGGCTTAACGGTCTTGTCCAGGCTCGAGGTCAGGGACGACAGGAAGTCGGGCTCGGCGGGCTTGGGCTTGGCCGCCATCGGCTTGGGAATGCCCTTGGGATCGATCTTGGGCGGCGGCGGGGTGGGCTTGACCGGAGTCGGCGTCGGCTGGGGCTTGGGCGGCGGTGGTTTGGGTGGCTCGGGAACCGGAACCGGCTCGGGCGCGGTGGCGTGCTGCTCCTCGGGCGCCTGCAGCGCCGGAGGCGGCGGGGCGGCCTTGGACGGGGTCAGGGTGATGGCGGTGACGTTGGCGATCTGCACCGGCTTGCCCCACGGCCACACGATCAGACCCGAGACCACCACAGCGAGGTGGAGGCCGACCGCCGCCAGCATCGACGGCTTCAGGTCTGCGCGGTCGCCCCTTCGCATCGGGCCCTAGCGGCTGTTGGGCGCGGGCGGCTGCGCCGGAAGCTGGACGGGGGCGCCGGAGGTCGGACCGCCGGTGTCGGTGATCAGGTTGATCTTGGTGAAGCCCGAGGTCGACAGCGCCGCCATCACCTGGGCCACCACCGCATAGGGGGCCTTGCCGTCCGCGCGCACGAAGATCGGCTTGTCGAAGCCCTGGCCGGCCAGGGCGGTCAAGCGCACCGACAACTGATCGAAGGCGGTCTGCGCCTCCTGCACGAAGATGGTCCCATCGGCCTTGACCGTGATGCTCAGCGGCAGGGTCTGGTCGTCGACGGCGGCGGCCTCGGTCTTGGGCAGTTCGACCGGCACACCCACGGTCAGCAGGGGCGCGGAGATCATGAAGATGATCAGCAGCACCAGCATCACGTCGACGAGGGGCGTGACGTTGATCTCGGCCAGGGCCCCGCGGCGATGGCCGCCGCGGCGGCGGCGGCGTCCCACGGAGAAGGCGTCGTTGGCGGACAGAGCCATCGGTCAGCCCCGGTCCGCGGGCGGCGGCGGTGCCTGGCGGTCGGCCAGACGGCGGGCGACGGCGGTGGCCAGATCGTCGGCGAAGGCTTCCAGACGTCCGCTGAACCGGCCCGCGTCGGTGGAGAACTTGTTGTAGGCGATGTAGGCCGGGATCGCGGCGACCAGGCCGATGGCGGTGGTGAACAGGGCCTCGGCGATCGAGGGGGCGACTACCGCCAGGTTGGTGTTCTTCTGCGCGGCGATGGCGACGAAGGCGTGCATGATGCCCCAGACCGTGCCGAACAGCCCGACGAAGGGCGAGGCGGTGGCGACGATGGCCAGGGAACCCAGCCCGTCCTCCACCCGCCGCGTCTCGCGGGCGATGATGCTGTCGAGCAGGCGGTCGATGCGCGAGATCAGCATGGCGGCGTGGCCGTCGGCGCCCGGCCCGCTGAGCGCGCCTTTGGCGCGGGCTTCGCGCCATTCCTTGAGCGCGGCCTGCAGCATGCGCGGCAGGGCCTGGCGCGGCCGCTCCCCGGCTTCGGCGGCGACGTCTTCCAGCGAGCGACCGGAATTGACCTGATCCTCGAAGCGGTCAGCTTCCTTGCCCAAGGCGGAGAAGCGGAACAGCTTGTCGATGATGATCGTCCACGACCACAGCGAGGCGAGCATCAGCCCCAGCAGCACGCCCTTCACCACGAAGTCGCCGCGCATGAAGATGGCCAGGGCGGAGAAGTTGGTGGGGGCAATGGCCCCAGCGAGTGCATCCATGAGCGCGTCTGCTCCTCAAAGCCGAACTGACCTTCGCTTGGCCGGTCCGTGGGGTGAAACTATGGCGACGTCTGCTGGAACCAGTCCTTCAGTCCGTCCATGAACGCCTGAGGCGGGCGGCGGGGCCGTCCGTCCAGATCGATGCAGGCAATTTCCTCAACCGCTTCGGCGATCACGTCCAGACCCCGGGTAATGATCTGGCGCACATGCACCCGCGCGCGCTGCACCCGCTCGTAGGCCGTGCGCACCACCAAAGCGTCGTCGATCCGCGCCGCCTTGCGGTAGTCGATGGTCATGCGCACCACCACGAAGGCCAGCGGCGTCTCCAGCCCGCGCATCGCGGTGTGGCTGATCCCGGTCAGGCGCAGGAACTCCGAACGGCCACGCTCGAAATAGCGCAGGTAGTTGGCGTGGTAGACGACGCCGGTGAAGTCGGTGTCCTCGTAGTAGACCCGCACCGGCAGCAGATGGGTCTTGCCCTCGAACTGGCCTGAAGCGGGCTGCGGCGCGGTCACTCCCCGCCCCCTTCGAACATATCCGCCTGTCCGGGACGCGTGGGCGGCGCGGTCAGGCCCAGGTGCAGATAGGCCCGACCGGCGGCCATGCGGCCGCGCGGGGTGCGCTGGATGAAGCCCTGCTGCATCAGGAAGGGCTCGATCACGTCCTCGACGGAATCCCGCGCCTCGGCGATGGCGTAGGCCAGGGTTTCGACCCCGACCGGGCCGCCGCCGTAGTTCTCGATCATCACCCGCAGGTAGCGGCGGTCGAGGCTGTCGAGCCCCGCCTCGTCCACTTCCAGACGGGCCAGGGCGCGGGCGGCGCACTTGCGGTCGATGGATGTGGCGCTCTCGGCCCCGGCGAAGTCGCGCACCCGGCGCAACAGACGGCCCGCCACGCGCGGCGTGCCCCGCGCCCGCGCCGCGATCTCGGCGGCGCCGTCGGATGTGAGAGGCGCGCCCATCTTGCGCGCGGCCTGCTCCAGCACCCGTTGCAGTTCGGCGGGGGTGTAGAATTCCAGACGCAGGGGGATGCCGAAACGGTCGCGCAGGGGCGTGGCCAGCATGCCGGCGCGGGTGGTGGCGGCGACCAGGGTGAAGGGCTGCAGATCGATGCGGATCGAGCGGGCCGAGGGGCCGTCGCCGATCATCAGATCCAGGACATGGTCCTCCATCGCCGGATAGAGGATTTCCTCGACGGCGGGGGCCAGACGGTGGATCTCGTCGATGAACAGGACGTCGTTGGCTTCCAGATTGGTCAGGATCGCCGCCAGGTCCGAGGCCTTGGCCAAGACCGGGCCGGAGGTGGCGCGGAAGTTGACGCCCAGTTCGCGGGCGACGATCTGAGCCAGGGTGGTCTTGCCCAAGCCCGGTGGGCCGAACAGCAGGACGTGGTCGAGCGCCTCGCCCCTGCCCCGCGCCCCGTCGATGAACACGGTCAGGTTGGCCTTGATCTGCTCCTGCCCGACGAACTCGGCCAGGGTCTGCGGGCGCAAGGCCTTGTCGGTCGCTTCGAACCGCTCTGGCTCTCCGGAGACGATCCGGGTCACTTAGCCAGTTCCTGAAGCGCGCCCTTGATCACCGCCGGCAGCGGCGCGTCCGAGCCGAGACGGCCGATGGCCTGCTCCACGGCGCGGCGGGCGATCACTTCAGCCGTGCCGAGTCCCATCAGGGCGCTGACCGCTTCGCCGGCAACGGAGGGCGCGGCGGGGATGGACGCGGCGGCGACCTGGGCGTGGAAGGCGGCGATGTCGCCGACGCCGATGGGCTTGTCCTTCAGCTCGACGACGATGCGCAGGGCCAGCTTGGGGCCGACGCCTTGGGCGCGGCCGACCATAGCCTTGTCCTCGCGGGCGATGGCCTGGGCCAGTTCGGCGGGGGGCAGGACGTCGAGCACCGACAGCGCGGCCTTGGGGCCGACGCCCTGGACGCCCTGCAGCAGCACGAAGGCCTGGCGCTCCTCGCGGGTCAGGAAGCCGTAGAGGCGCGTGCCATCCTCGCGGGTCTGGCTGTCGATATGAATCAGGGTCTCGTCGCCGACCGGCGGCAGACGGCCAAGGGTCCGCGAGCCGCAGCGGACCAGATAGCCGACCCCGCCGACGTCGATCAGGGCCTCTTCGTCGCTGACTTCGGCGAGAACGCCTCGGAGCCTGCCAATCATGCGGCATACCCTTTGCGAGCAGTGCGGGCATGAGCGTGGCAGATGGCGACGGCCAGGGCGTCGGCCGCGTCCGCGCTGGGATCACCTGCTGTAGGAAGAAGCCGGCGGACCATGAAGGCGACCTGAGTCTTGTCGGCGCCGCCGGTGCCGACCACCGCCTTCTTGACCACGGTGGCGGCGTATTCGGCCACCAGCAGGCCGGCCTTGGCTGGGGCGATCATGGCGGCGGCGCGGGCGTGGCCGAGCTTCAGAGTCGAGGAAGGGTTGTTGTTGACGAAGGTCTCTTCGATGGCCGCCTCATGCGGGGCGTGCTCGGCGAGCACGGCGCTGACCGCGTCGAACAGGGCCAGCAGACGCTCGGACAGGGGCAGCTTATCGTCCGGGCGGATGGTCCCGTGGGCGACGTGGACCAGGCGCGAGCCCTCGACGGACACCACGCCCCAGCCGGTGCAGCGCAGGCCGGGATCAAGACCAAGGATGCGAATCGCGTTCGTCATGCGTTCGCACCATAACAAGGAACTAGTCTTCGGGACTGCCCGCCTGTTCGTCGGTCAGTTCGACGTTGGAATAGACGTTGGAGACGTCGTCGTCGTCGTCCAGGGCGTCGAGCAGTTTCATCAGGCCGGCGGCGTCTTCGTCGGACACCGGCGTGCCGGTCTTGGGCCGCCAGACGTGGGTGGTGGACTTGGCGTCGCCGAGCACGGCAGCCAGGGCGCCCGCCACTTCGCTGAGGTCTTCGTAGGCGGTGAAGATCAGGTGGGCGTCCTCGTCCGACGAGACGTCCTCTGCGCCGGCCTCGATGGCCGCTTCCATGACCTTGTCTTCGGAGCCGGCCGCCGGCGGATAGGTGATCTGGCCCTGGCGATCGAACATGAAGGCCACCGAGCCGCTCTCGCCCATGTTGCCGCCGTTCTTGCCGAACACGGTGCGGACGTTAGCGGCGGCGCGGTTGCGGTTGTCGGTCAGCACTTCGACGATGATGCCGACGCCGCCGGGGCCGAAGCCTTCGTAGCGGATTTCTTCCAGGTTATCGGCCTCGCCGGCCGCGCCCTTCTTGATGGCCCGTTCGATGTTCTCGCGCGGCACGCTCTCGGCGCGGGCGTTGGCCACGGCCAGACGCAGGCGGGCGTTGGAGTTGGGGTCAGGCACCCCGGCCTTCGCCGCCAGGGTGATGTCGCGCGACAGCTTGGAGAACAGCTTGGACCGCATCTTGTCCTGGCGGCCCTTGCGGAACTGGATGTTCTTGAATTTTGAGTGTCCTGCCATGGTCCGCGTATCCGTGATGCGCCAGGGCGCAAGCGCCCGGTCAGGGCGCCGCTTCTAATCCCAAGCCTTCTTAAAGGCTAGCGCGAGACGTTGGAGAAGGTCTGCATCAGCTCGGGGCTGAGGGTCCCGTTGGCCGCCAGGCCGCGATCGCGTTGATAGGCCTGGATCGCCTGACCGAGGTTCTGGGACGGAGCGCCGTCGTAGGCTCCCTGATAGTAGCCGAGCTTGCCAGGGCGCGCTGGGCGAAGGCCAGCTGTTGCGGCGACATGGTCTTGAGACCGGCGGTCAGCGACTGAGGTGCGGGTGGCTTGTCGGGGGTGAAGGCCAGAGCCGTCTTCTCGATGCTGGCCCGCTGGGCGACCGGCAGCTGCATCTTCAGGGCTTCGCCGCGGGCGGCGGCCTCGGTGTCTCCGGTGCGGCCGGCGATCAGGTACCATTTGTAGGCGGCCAGCAGATCCTGTTTCACGCCCAGGCCGGCCTCGTAGAAGCGGGCCAGGTTGTACTGGCTGTCGCGCAGGCCCAGTTCCGCGGCGCGGCCGAACCACTGGGCGGCGACCGCCAGGTTCTTGGCCCCGCCGACGCCTTCGTAATAGTCGAGGCCGAGGTTGTGCATGCCGCGCGGATCGCCGTTGGTGGCGGCGCGCTGGGTCCAGCGGCGGCCTTCGACGGGATCCTTCGCGACGCCGGCGCCGCCATCCTCGTAGAGCTTGCCGAGCCGGCGCTGGGCCGGAGCCCAGCCGAGGTTGGCCGAGGTGCGCAGGGGCGCCACGCCGGAAGCGTCGCCGACATCGACCTTGGCCACGGCTTCGTTGAACAGAGCTTCGGCGTCGGTGGACGCGGCATCGGCGGGCTTGGTCTTGGTGGTCAGGTTCATGGCCTGGGTCGGGGCCGGAGTCCCCGCGCCGGACGCGGGGCCGACCGGGATCGGCTTGGCCGCCTTGGGCGCGAGGGCGTTGGTCAGCGGCGCCACCACGTCGGGATGCATCACCACATAGCCGGTCCCGGCGAGCCCGATCGAGGCCACGGCGCCGGTCAGCAGCATCCCGCGCATGCCGCCGGCCATGCGCTGGCGGCGCGGCATGGCGCCGAACACGACGTCCGACTCGTCCTCGGCCGCGATGTCGCTGGTCCGGTAGGTGGGCTCCTCGACGTTGATGCGGGCCGCGGCGCGGGCGGCGGCGATCAATTCGCGGGTGGACGGCCGCAGGCTCTGCTCGTCGTCCAGCGGCCTGTCCGCCTCGGCGGGTTCGAAGCGGGCGGTCTGCGTAGGCGCGGCGCGAGGCGCTTCCTGCTGCAGCGGGATTTCGATGTCCTGATGGCGGTCGACGGCCAGATAGGTTTCCAGGTCGATGTCCGCAGGCGCGGCGGGAGCCGCCGGGATATCTTCGCGGGCCTGGATCGAAGGGGTCGGGACCGAAAGGGTCTGGAGCGGGGCGGCCTGACCGGCCGGCGGCGGATCGATGATCAGGGCCGGCGGCTCGAGGAAGGCGTGCTGCGGGGCCGGGGGCGCGGCTTGAACCGGAGGTTCGGCGGGCGCGGCCGTTTCCGGCTGCCATCGGGCGGCGAAGACACTGGCGGGAGCGGTCGCAGCCTCGGCGATCGTCGAAGGGGCTTCGTCGGACGAGGCCAGCTTGCCGAGGCGGCGCTCGATCTTCTCGCGCGCGTCCTCCAGCAGTTTGGCGGTGCGTTCCTCGCTCTGGCGCATGCGGTCGGCCAGTTCGGAGGAGGTGCGTTCCTGGCGCTGGTGAATGCGATCGGTGACGCGGGCCATCTGCTCGCCGACGTCGTCTATGGCCTGGGCCGAGCGGCGCTCGGCGGCGGCGATGCGTTCGGACAGTCGCTCGGTGATGCGGGCGATCTCGGCGCCCAGCTTTTCGAGGGCTTCGGCCTGGGCGTCGTCGGCGCGGCGCAGGCGCTGCTCGACCACCGACGCAACGCGAGTGACCTCGGCGCACACCTGCGAGATGGCGTCCGCGCTTCGGTTTTCGACCGCTTGAACCTTCTGGCTCATTTGCTCTGCAACACGCTGAACCTCTTGGCTCATCTCGTTGCGTAGCACAGCCATGGCCTCGCGGCTGCGGATCTCTCCGTCCTGCAGATGACCGGCGACCTTGTTCAGGGCGCCTTCCAGGGCGCGCAGGCTTTCGGCGCGCCCGGCGCCGCTGGGGCTCTGTTCGGCGCTGTAGGCCCGTTCGGCCGCACGGGCCTGATCGGGGCGCAGATCGTGCAGGGCGGCGTCGAAGCGCGACGCGATTTCCGCCTGACGGCGCTCGGAGGTGTCCAGGCGCGCCGACAGCCCATCCAGGGCGGCCAGGACGCGGCCGAGATCGTAGTCGCCGCCGGTGCGGCGGGGCGGACGGGATTCGGCGACGGGACGGGGCGGGATTGGCGCGGCGGCGCGTTGAAGGGCAGCCGGAGCCGGCGCGGGGGCCGCGACGGGAGCATCGACCTCCTCGGCCTCGGAGCCGTCCTCGAAGATCATGTGGTTGATCCACTCGCCCAGAGTCATGCCCGAGCGGCGCGCAAGATCTTTGGCGATCTCGCGGGCTTTCGGATCAATGCCCTTGACGGACCAGGGGGCCGAACTCATCCGAATCGTGCTCCAGGGGAACTCAAATGAACGGTAATCACCCGATCCCTTGTGTGTAAACGCGCTGTTAACACTATATGTGGGGTCCAGCCGCAATATCTGTGGATGATCGCCATTACCACCGTCGACTCGCCCTAGAGATGAAACATTCGCGGGGCCGGTGAATTGGCCAAGACTTCAACTATAACATGAGCTTAGCGGAATTGCCTAACAGCCCTCCCCTCTCGGGTCCGGCTTTGGTATCAGAGTTAGGCGGACACGGGAGTGCGGCCATGAGTCTCGACGGCGCCTACGACGACGACAACATCTTCGCCAAGATCATCCGGGGCGACATTCCGGCGGCCAAGGTGTTCGAGGACGCCCACGTCCTGGCCTTCATGGACGTGTTCCCGCAGTCGCGCGGCCATGTGCTGGTGATCTCCAAGACGGCCAAGGCGCGCAATCTGCTGGATGTGACGCCGGAGTCGCTGAGCCGCCTGATGGCCGATGTGCAGAAGGTGGCCAAGGCGATGCGCGCGGCGCTGAAGCCGGACGGCATCGTCCTGACCCAATTCAATGGGGCGGCGGCGGGGCAGACGGTGTTCCACCTGCATTTCCATCTGATCCCCCGCTACGCCAGCGCGCCGCTGAAGGCGCACGGCGAGGGCGGGATGGCCGATCCCAAGGCGCTGGCCGCCCTGGCCCAGCAGATCGCGGCGGAGCTGTAATGAACGCATCCGAGATTGCCGCCGCCCTGCCGGACAAGGCCGTGCTGACCATCGAGGGCCTGCCCTTCCCGCGCATTGCGTCGGGCAAGGTGCGCGAGATCTTCGACCTGGGCGACGCCCTGCTACTGACGGCCACCGACCGGCTGTCGGCGTTCGACGTGATCCTGCCCGACGGCATCCCCGGCAAGGGTGCGATCCTGACGCAGATGAGCAACTGGTGGTTCGCCCAGACTGAGGGCCTGATCCGCAACCACCTGCTGCCCGATCAGGCCGGCGAGTTTGACCGGCGCGGCATGACCGACCCGGACCTGCGGCTGCGCTCGATGGTGGTCAAGAAGCTGAAGACCGTGCCGGTGGAATGCGTGGCGCGCGGATACATCACCGGGTCCGGCTGGGTCAGCTATCAGGAGAGCGGCACGGTCAGCGGCATCCGCCTGCCCCAGGGCCTGCGCCAGGCCGACAAACTGCCCGAGCCGATCTTCACCCCGACCACCAAGGCCCCCAAGGGCCAGCACGACGAGGCCATCGACGACGCCGAGGGTATCCGGATCGTGGGAGCGGATATCTACAACGCCTGCAAGGCCAAGAGCCTGGAACTCTATGCCTTCGGTCACGCCAAGGCCAAGGCGGCGGGCATGATCCTCGCGGATACGAAGTTCGAATTCGGAACCTGCAGCGACGGCGGACTTTGGCTGATCGATGAAGTGCTTACGCCGGATTCCTCGCGCTACTGGCCGGCTGAAAGCTATGCGCCCGGGCAGTCGCCGCCGAGCTATGACAAGCAGTTCGTGCGCGACCACCTGCTGGCCATCAAATGGGACCAGAAACCCCCGGCGCCGAGGCTGCCTGACGAGGTCATCCTAAAGACCCGCGACAAGTACCTGACGGCGCTGAGGGCGCTGATCGGCTAGGGCCTAGATGTGGTGGGTGCAGAGCGCCAGCAGCAGAATGATCGGGATCGGAACACCGAGAACGAGAAACAGAATTGAGCGCATTGAACTGCCCCATTTGCAGCGATTGAGGCATGGGGAACGCCACCTTCAGCCTGGAGTTCCCGCCCCTATTCTGAACCCTTGTGCGGCTCGGCGCCGCTGGCGTGGACCAGCACCGACTTGATGTTCGTGAACTCGCGGATGCCGAAGGCGGTGAGCTCGCGGCCATGGCCGGAGTGCTTGACCCCGCCGAACGGGAGGCGCGGGTCGGAGCGGACGTTCTGGTTGACGAAGCTCATGCCCGCTTCCAGCTCTTCCACCGCGATGCGCTCGCCGCGGGCTAGGTCGCGGGTCAAGACGCCTGAGCCGAGGCCGTATTCGGAGCTGTTGGCGATGGCGATGGCGTCGGCCTCGTCTCGGGCGTCGATGATCGCCGCGACCGGGCCGAACACCTCCTCGTCGTAGGCCGGCATGCCCGACTTGCAGCCCGCCAGGACAGTGGCCGGATACCAGGCGCCGGGCTTGTCCGGCACGGTCCCGCCGCACAGCAGGCGGGCGCCGGCGGCGATGCTGCGGGTCACCTGATCGTGGATCTCGTCGCGGGCCTTGCTGCTCTGCAGGGGGCCGAGCTTCGTGTCCTTCTGGCGCGGGTCGGCCAGGACGAAGGCCTGCATGCGCTGGGTCAGGGCCTGCTCGAACGCCTCACGGACCTGAGGCAGGACAATGAAGCGCTTGCCGGCGATGCAGCTCTGGCCGGCGTTGACCATGCGGGCGGTGACCGCCACCTCGGCGGCGTGGTCGATGTCGGCGTCCTCAAGGACCAGGTAGGCGTCGCTGCCGCCCAGCTCCAGCACGGCTTTTTTGAGCACCGCGCCGGCGGCGGAGGCGACCTCGCGGCCCGCCCCGACGCTGCCGGTCAGGGTGACGGCGGCGATCTGGGGATTGTCGATGACCGCCTTCACGTCGCGGCTGGGGATCAGCAGGGTGCGGAACAGGTTCTTGGGAAAGCCCGCCTCCTCGAACACCTGTTCCAGAGCCAGGGCGCTGCCCGGCACGTTGGAGGCGTGTTTGAGCACCCCGCCGTTGCCGGCCATCAGGGCCGGGGCCGCGAAACGGACCACCTGCCAGAAGGGGAAGTTCCAGGGCATCACAGCCAACACGACGCCGATCGGCCTGAACACGACCATCGCCTTGGGCCCGTCCATGTCCACCGGGATCGAGGCCAGATAGCCCTCGGCCTGATCGGCCAGGACATCGCACGTCATGGCGCATTTCTCGACCTCGGCGCGGCCTTCGGTCACGGTCTTGCCCATCTCGGCGGTCATCAGCTCGGCGAATTCATCCACGCGTTTGCGCAGCACCGCGGCGGCGGCGTGCATCAGGCGCGAGCGCTCGGCGAAGGACGTGCGCTTCCAGGCCTGCTGAGCGGCGTAGGTTGAGGCGACGATGGCCTTGGCTTCATCGGGGGTGTGGCCGTCGTAGCGGCGTCCGGGCTGATCGTTCGACGGATCGACGGTCTGGAAGGAAGGACGCTCGGCCATGGGACTCACTCCGCCACTGGAACTGGGAAGGTAACCCGGGGCGCGGACCGGGGGTTGCCGAATGGATGGCCCAAACCCGGCAAAAGCAAAAGGGCCGGCCCTCGCGGACCGACCCTTTCGTACGCACGTCCTGCTCTGCAGGGGAGCGGAAGTCCCGGGGAGGGACAAGCAGGACGCGTGATAGCTACGCGCGCCCTCCCCGTTTGGATCACCGGCCTATTCGACCAGCACGCTTTCGGCCGAGCCCGAGTCCGGCGCGTCGGATTCGGTGCTGATCTCGATCACGCCCGGGGTGGCCGGAGGGGCCGCCGCGTCGATGTCGAACACCAACTTGCCGTCCTTCAGCTCGACGCGGACGTGACCGCCGCGCACCAGCTTGCCGAACAGGATTTCGTCCGCCAGCGGCTTCTTGATGTGCTCCTGGATGACCCGGGCCAGAGGCCGGGCGCCGTAGAGCTCGTCGAAGCCGTTCTTGGCCAGCCAGTCGGCCGCGTCGTCGCTCGTCTCGATGGTGACGTGACGGTCGGCGAGTTGGACTTCCAGCTGCAGGATGAACTTCTGCACCACCAGGCGGATGATCTCGGGAGTCAGGGCCTTGAAGCCCACCACCGCGTCGAGGCGGTTGCGGAACTCAGGGGTGAACACCCGCTTGATCGCCTGCTCTTCCTCGTCGTCGGCGCGGCCCCGGCCGAAGCCGATGGTGTTGCGCTGAGCGTCGGCGGCGCCGGCGTTGGTGGTCATGATCAGGATCACGTTGCGGAAGTCGACCTTCTTGCCCACCGCGTCCGTCAGCACACCATGATCCATGACCTGGAGCAGGATGTTGTAGACGTCCGGGTGCGCCTTCTCAATCTCGTCCAGCAGCACCACCGAGTGGGGATGCTGATCGACGGCGTCGGTCAGAAGCCCGCCCTGGTCGTGGCCGACATAGCCCGGAGGCGCGCCGATCAGCCGCGAGACGGTGTGCCGCTCCATGTATTCCGACATGTCGAAGCGCAGCATCTCGATGCCCAGGGTCAGGGCCAGCTGTTTAGCGGTCTCGGTCTTGCCGGTGCCGGTAGGGCCCGAGAACAGGTAGCTGCCGATCGGCTTGTTGGCGTCACGCAGGCCCGCCCGCGCCATCTTCATGGCGGAGGACAGGGAGACGATGGCGTCGTCCTGGCCGAACACCGCGCCCTTCAGATCGGTCTCCAGCTGGCGCAGGGATTCCGCGTCCGTCTTGGAGACGGACTTGGGCGGGATGCGGGCGATCTTGGCCACGACGGCTTCGATCTCCTTGACGCCCAGGGTCTTCTTGCGACGGCCCTCGGGCAGCAGCATCTGCGAGGCGCCGGCCTCGTCGATGATGTCGATGGCCTTGTCCGGCAGCTTGCGGTCGGTGATGTAGCGCGCCGACAATTCCACCGCGACCTTGATGGCTTCCTGGGTGAACTTCACCTTGTGGAAGTCCTCGTAGTAGCTCTTGAGCCCCTTGAGGATCTTGATCGCGTCTTCGACGGTCGGCTCGTTCACATCGATCTTCTGGAAGCGCCGGACGAGGGCCCGGTCCTTCTCGAAGTGCTGACGGAACTCCTTGTATGTGGTCGAGCCCATGCAGCGCAGGGTGCCCGAAGCCAGGGCCGGCTTCAGCAGATTGGACGCGTCCATGGCTCCGCCCGAAGTCGCCCCCGCGCCGATCACCGTGTGGATCTCGTCGATGAACAGGACGGCGTTGGGATGCGCCTCCAGTTCCTTGACCACCTGCTTGACCCGCTCCTCGAAGTCGCCGCGATAGCGGGTTCCGGCCAGGAGTGAGCCCATGTCGAGCGAGAAGATGGTGGCCTCGGCCAGCACCTCCGGCACATCGCCGGTGACGATCTTGCGGGCCAGGCCCTCGGCGATGGCGGTCTTGCCGACGCCCGGGTCGCCGACCAGCAAGGGGTTGTTCTTGGTCCGGCGGCAAAGCACCTGGATGGCGCGTTCGACCTCGGCGTGGCGGCCGATCAACGGGTCGACCTTGCCGGCCTTGGCCTTCTCATTGAGGTTGACGCAATAGGCCTCGAGCGCCTCGCCCGACTTGGGTCCGCCCTTCTCGCCCTTTTCCTCGGCCTCCGGCTCGACCGCGCCCTTGACGGTGCGCTGTTCGGAAGCGCCCGCCTTCTTGGCGATGCCGTGGGCGATGAAGTTGACCGCGTCGTAGCGGGTCATGTCCTGCTCCTGCAGGAAGAAGGCCGCGTGGCTCTCCCGTTCGGAGAAGACGGCGACCAGCACATTAGCGCCCGACACCTCGTCATGGCCGGAGGACTGGACGTGAATCACCGCGCGCTGGATCACGCGCTGGAAGCCGGCGGTAGGTTTGGCCTCCTCGCCGCCTTCGATGACCAGCGATTTCAGCTCTGCGTCGAGATAACCGACCAGACTCTTCTTCAGGGCCGCGAGATCGACGTTGCAGGCGCGCATGACCGCGCTGGCTTCAGGATCCTCGGCGAGCGAGAGCAGCAGGTGCTCGAGCGTGGCGTACTCATGCTCACGCTGGTTGGCGTAAGCCACCGCGCGATGAAGGGTTTCTTCCAGATTGCGCGAGAAGGAGGGCACTAAAACCTCTCAGTCCTTTTCCATCGTACATTGAAGGGGGTGCTGATGGCGACGCGCCGTGTCGACCACCATGGCCACCTTGGTTTCCGCAACTTCGTATGTGAACACGCCGCACACCCCCACGCCGTGCTGGTGGAC
>CANJMO010000042.1 GCA_947475845.1 Caulobacteraceae bacterium
AAGCTGGAACTGTCCCTGGGCGGCATCAAGGACATGGGCGGCATCCCCGACCTGATGTTCGTGATCGACACCAACAAGGAAGCGATCGCGATCCAGGAAGCGCGCAAGCTGAACATCCCCGTGGTCGCCATCCTCGACACCAATTCCGATCCGGACGGCATCACCTATCCGATCCCCGGCAACGACGACGCCGCGCGCGCCCTGCAACTGTACTGCGACCTGATCGCGGATGCGGTGCTGGACGGCCTGGCCGCCGGCCAAGCCTCGATGGGCGTCGACCTGGGCGCTTCGGTCAACCCGACCGAGCCGGCCCTGCGCAAGTCCAAGGCTAAGGCGGCTCCGGCCGCCGAAGCTGAAGCGGCCCCGGAAGAGTCTTCGCCTGAACTGACCGCCGTCGCCGAGGAACTGGCCGCCGCTCCGGTCGCCGCCAAGGCTCCCAAGGCCGCCAAGGCGCCCAAGGCTGAAGCCGTCGCCGAGGCGCCCGCCGCCGAAGCTGCTCCTGAAGCCGAAGCTGCCCCCGAAGCCGAAACCTCGGCCGAAGTGGTGGCTGAAGTCGCCGGCGAAACCGCCGACGAGAGCGCTCAGTAGTTTAAATTGCCGGCCGGACTTCCTAAGTCCGGCCATCGCACAAATGACAAGGCGGCCCGGTACACCCTCGCAAGGGCGCACTGGGCCGCCATCTCTATTACCTGGAGGGTAGAACCATGGCCGAAATCACCGCCGCGCTGGTCAAGGAACTGCGCGAGAAATCCGGCGTCGGTATGATGGACTGCAAGAAGGCGCTGACCGAGAACGGCGGCGACATCGAACAGTCCATGGATTGGTTGCGCACCAAGGGCCTGTCCAAGGCCGCCAAGAAGGCCGACCGCATCGCCGCCGAAGGCCTCGTGGCCGTGGCCCTGCGCAACAACGGCAAGGGCATGACCGGCGCCGCCGTCGAACTGAACGCCGAAACCGACTTTGTCGCCCGCAACGAGCTGTTCCAGAACGCCGCCCGCTCGGTGGCCAAGACGGCTCTGGACGTGACCGGCGGCGTCGAGGACCTGAGCGCGGCCAAGACCGCTGATGGCGTCGTCGTGTCCGACATGATCACCAATCTTATCGCCACCATCGGCGAGAACATGCTGGTGCGCCGCTCGGCCCGCTTCGACGTGGCTCAAGGCGCCATCGCCGCCTATGTGCACAACGCCGTGGCCCCGGAAATCGGCCGCATCGGCGTGCTGGTGGCCGTGGAAGGCGCCGGCGACCAAGCCGCCCTGCAGGACCTTGGCAAGAAGATCGCCCTGCACGTCGCGGCGACCGCGCCTCTGTCCCTGTCGCCCGACGACCTGGACCCGGCGGCGATCGAACGCGAACGCGCCATCTTCGCCGAACAGGCGGCGGAATCGGGCAAGCCGCCCGCCGTGGTCGAGAAGATGGTCGAAGGCCGTATCCGCAAGTTCCTCGAGGAAGTCGTGCTTCTGAAGCAGGCTTTCGTCATGAATCCGGACCAGACCGTCGAGCAGCTGGTGGCCGAAACCGCCAAGACCCTGGGTTCGCCGATCACGGTGAAGGGCTTCGTTCGCCTGGCGCTGGGCGAAGGCGTCGAGAAGAAGACCGAGGACTTCGCGGCCGAAGTCGCGTCTCTCACCGGCGGCTAAAAACAGCCTGACCTACAAAGAAGGGCGCGGGACCGTTCGACGGACCCCGCGCCCTTCGTCTATTGTGCCCTGACGAATCCGTATCGCAGGCGAAGGCGACCCCATGACCCTGTCCATGACCAAATCGGAAGAGCGGGCTCCGCGCTACCGGCGCATCCTGCTGAAGGTGTCCGGCGAAGTCCTGATGGGCGACGGCGGCTTCGGCATCGACATGAAGACCATCGACGCGGTGGCCATGGAGATTTCCGAGCTGGTCACCCTGGGGGTCGAGCTGTGCCTGGTGATCGGCGGCGGCAATATCTTCCGCGGACTGTCGACCGCGGCCAAGGGCATGGAGCGGGCCAGCGCCGACTACATGGGCATGCTGGGCACGGTGATGAACGCCCTGGCGATGCAGAATTCGCTTGAGAAGATCGGCGTAAACACCCGTGTTCAAAGCGCAATTCCAATGGACACTGTGTGTGAGCCCTATATTCGTCGCCGCGCCCTTCGCCATCTGGAAAAGGGCCGGGTGGTGATCTTCGCCGCCGGCACCGGCAACCCGTTCTTCACCACCGACACCGCCGCCGCCCTGCGCGCCGCCGAGATGGGCTGCGACGCCCTGATGAAGGGCACCAGCGTCGACGGGGTCTACACCGCCGACCCCAAGAAGCACCCCGACGCGGTGCGTTACGAGCGCCTGAGCTACCTTGAGGTTCTGGCGCAAGACCTTAAGGTCATGGATGCATCGGCGATCAGCCTGATGCGCGACAACGGCATTCCCATCGTCGTCTTCTCGATCCGCCAGCGCGGGGCTCTGCGCGATGTGCTGACCGGCGACGGCGTCCACACCGTGATCGGCGAAGACCGGCACGATCAGAAACGCGACTAGGAACTGAAGTCATGGCCGCTGCTGAAAAACCCCAGGTCGCCAAGGCGCGCGAGCGCATGGACAAGACCGTCGCCGCCCTGAAGGACGAGTTCGCCTCTCTGCGCACCGGCCGCGCCTCGGCCGGACTGCTGGATCAGGTGATGGTCGAGGCCTACGGCTCCACCGTGCCGCTCAATACCGTCGCCGCCGTCAGCGTGCCCGAGCCCCGGGCCCTCATGGTCAGCGTCTGGGACAAGGGCGTGGCTGTGTCTGTGGAAAAGGCGATCCGTGCCGCGGGCCTGGGTCTCAATCCCCAGGTCGATGGTCAGAACCTGCGCATCCCGGTGCCGCCCCTGACCGAGGAACGCCGCAAGGACCTGGCCAAGCTGGCGGGCAAATACGCCGAGACCCAGCGCATCGCCGTGCGCAACGTCCGCCGCGATATGATCGACGACCTGAAGAAGGCGCAGAAGGATAGCGTCATCACCGAAGACGAGCTCAAGCGCATGAGCGACGAGGTCCAGGGCTTCACCGACGCGGCGATCAAGCGCGTCGATGAGATGTTGAAAACCAAAGAACAAGAGATCATGCAGGTTTGACCGTCGCGGTAGTTCATTCCGCCGGGACGAGGATGTGATCATGGCGCTGCGGACCGGCTTGATGCCCAGTCTTCTGAAAGGCTCTAATCCTCAGACAGATCTGGGGGCGCGCCCCGACGCCGCCGTCGAGGGCTCGCTGGCCCATGTCGCCATCATCATGGACGGCAATGGACGCTGGGCGAAATCGCGCGGCCTGCCGCGCAGCCTGGGTCACCGCGCCGGCGTCGCGGCCTTGAAACGAGTCGTGGAAGCGGTGCCGAAGATGGGTGTCGAGCGGCTGACGGTGTTCGGCTTTTCCACCGAGAACTGGCGCCGGCCCGCGGGCGAGGTGTCCGAGCTGCTGCGCCTGCTGAAGGCCTATGTGAAATCGGACCTCGACCGCCTGCGCCGCGAAGGGGTGCGCGTGCATATCCTCGGCCGCCGAACCGGCCTGCCGCGCGACATCCTGGAGACCATCGAACACGCCGAAAGCTCGACCACGCAGAACGACGTGTTCCACCTGCAAGTCGCCTTCAACTATGGCGGCCAGGCCGACATCATCGACGCCGCCCGCGTGTTCGCTCAGGCGGTCAAGGAGGGCAGGGCGCAGCCGGAGGATCTCACCGAGGAGAACTTCCAGTCCTATCTGTCCACGGCGGACTGCCCGGTGCCCGACCTGATTATCCGCACCAGCGGCGAGCAGCGCCTGTCGAATTTCCTGTTGTGGGAGGCGGCCTACGCGGAATTCGTCTTCCAAGACGTGCTGTGGCCCGACTACGGCCCCGATGATCTGAAGGCGGCCATCGAGGAGTTCCGTACGCGCGAGCGCCGTTACGGCGGAGCGGACGTGAATGACGCCCTCGCCACCGGCTAAACGCTTCAACTGGACCAATCTGGGGATCCGAGCGCTGTCCACCGCGGTGCTGGCGCCGGCGGCGCTGTTCGTGCTGCTGCTCGACGGGCCGTGGGGCTCCAAGCTGCGCCTGGTGTTGATCGCGGTGGTGGCGGCCCTGTTGGCCATCGAATGGGCCATGATGAGCGCCCGCCAGGCCTCCGCCCGCATCGCAGCCGCGGTCACCGCCGCCGTGCTGGCCGCCGCCTTCACCGCCGACTACGGCCAATACCGCATCGCCTGGCTGGTTCTGGTGCTCAGCGCCGGCGTCGCCGCCGTGATCGCCCGCGGTATAGCTGCGCGTCCGGCCGACGCCGCCTTCGGCGCCCTGTACATCGGCGCGCCGCTGCTGGCCCTGATGTGGCTGCGCAGCCACGGTCCGTTCGGAGAGCGATGGACGGTGATGGTCCTGGCGGTCGCCTGGGCTGCCGACATCACCGCCTTTGTGGTAGGCAACGCCTTGAAAGGGCCTAAACTTTGGCCGCAGTTCTCGCCGAACAAGACTTGGTCGGGGTTCATTGGCGGCTTGGTCGCCGCCACGCTCGCAGCGCTGGCGGTGGCCTATTTCTGGCCCGTGCAACTTGATCCGCCCAAGGCGATGGCCCTGGGCCTGTTCGCAGGCCTCGCCACCATGGCGGGAGACTTATGGGAGTCGATGTTGAAACGGCGATTCGGCGTGAAGGACTCCGGGGATTTGATCCCCGGACACGGCGGCTTGCTCGATCGCGTCGACGGCCTGATGTTCGCTTTTCTGGCTGTCGCCGTCGCCCGGCTGATAGTCAACCTGGGGTGGCCGAATTGAGTTTGACCCGTTCCGTTACCGTCCTGGGCTCCACCGGGTCCATCGGCGTTTCGACCCTGGACCTCCTGGGCCATGCCCGGGATGGCGGCTCCGAGATCGAGGTGGTCGCCCTGACCGCCGGCCGCAACGTCGCGCGCCTGGCCGAGCAAGCCATCGCGTGGCGGCCCAAGATGGCGGTGATCGAAGACGAGAGCCTGCTGGGCGATCTGAGAGACCTGCTCAAGGGCACGGGCATCGAGACCGCGTCCGGCAAGACCGCCGTGGCCGAGGCCGCCGACATGAGCGCCGGCTGGGTGATGTCGTCGATTGTCGGCGCGGCGGGCCTGGCACCCACCCTGACGGCCGCGCGGCGCGGGGCCCTGGTGGCCCTGGCCAACAAGGAAAGCCTGGTCTGCGCCGGCCCGGTGCTGCTGGAGACCGCGCGCAAGGCCGGCGGCGTGGTGGTGCCGGTGGACTCCGAGCACTCCGCCATCTTCCAGTCGCTGCAGGAGAACTGGAAGATCGCCGTCTCGCGGCTGATCCTGACCGCGTCCGGCGGACCGTTCCGCACCTGGGACCGCCAGTCGATGTCGGCGGCCACGCCTGAGCAGGCCGTGGCCCATCCCAACTGGAGCATGGGAGCCAAGATCTCGATCGACTCCGCGACCATGATGAACAAGGCGCTGGAGATGATCGAGGCCGCCTATCTGTTCTCCATGCCGCCCGAGCAGATCGACGTGCTGGTGCACCCGCAGTCGATCATCCACAGCATGGTCGAATACGCCGACGGTTCGACCTTGGCGCAGTTGGGTCCGCCCGACATGCGCGCGCCGATCGCCTTCGCCCTGGCCTGGCCCGACCGCATCTCCTGGCCGGCGCCCAAGCTGGACCTGGCCAAGATCGCCTCCCTCACCTTCGAAGAGCCTGACCCGGACCGCTTCCCCGCCATCGCCCTGGCCCGCACAGCCTTGCGCATCGGGGGAGGGGCCCCGGCGGCGATGAACGCGGCCAACGAAATCGCCGTGGCGGCGTTCCTGGCCCGCCGCATCGGCTTCCTCGACATCGCCTCCACCGTGGAGCGCGTGGTCGAGCAGCTGGAAGCCTCCGGCGATCTCAAGCCCACCAACGACGACGTACTGGAGTCCGCCGTGGCCATCGACGCCCTGGCGCGCCGCACCGCCACCGACATGCTGACCCGCGCCAAGCAGCTCAACTAGGAAATCCAGAGTCACATGCTTCACTGGGTTGAATACGTCTTCTTCAGCGTCGTGCCGTTCCTGTTCGTGCTGGGACTGGTGGTGACCATTCACGAGCTTGGGCACTTCCTGGCGGCCAAGGCCTGCGGCGTGGCGGTGGACCAGTTTTCTATCGGCTTCGGCCGTCCGATTGTCAGCTGGCGCGACAAGGCCGGGGTCAACTGGCAGATCGCCTGGATCCCGCTGGGCGGCTACGTCCGCTTCTCCGGGGACGAGACCGCCGCCAGCGTGCCCGATCACGAGGACCTGATGACCCTGCGCGCCCAGGTGCTGCGCGAGGAAGGGCCGGCGGCCCTGAACCGCTATTTTCACTTCAAGCCGGTCTGGCAGCGCGCCATCGTCGTGGTCGCCGGTCCCATGGCCAATTTCGTGCTGTCGACGGTGCTGTTCGCGATCCTGCTGATGACCGTGGGCGAGACCATGGTTCCGGCGCGGGTCGACGGGCTGGTCCCCGGCGGCGCGGCGGCCAAGGCCGGGTTTCAGGTCGGCGACGTGATCAAGGCCATCGACGGCCACGCCATCAAGGGTTTCAGCGACATGCGGGAGTACGTCGGCCTGCGCGCCGGCGTGCCGATCACCTTCACGGTCCAGCGTGCGGGCCAGAGCCAGACCGTGGTCGCGTCCCCGGCCATGCGCGAGATGCAGAGCCCGCTCGGCAAGCAGAAGATCGGCGTCATCGGCATCGAAGGCGTGCAGAAGCCCGGCGATGTGACTCACCATCGCTACAATCCGATCGAGGCGGTCGGCGGCGGCGCGGTGCGCACCTGGGAAACCTTGAAAACCACCGTTTTCGTCATCGGTCGCCTGTTGCACGGCCAACTGCCGGCCGATCAGCTCAGCGGCCCCCTGGGAATCGCCCAGACCTCCGGCGCCATCGCCCATGTCGGCGCCGAGGGCGCGCCCAATGCCTGGCTGGCTTTCGTCGGCGGACTGACGGCTCTGCTGGGATGGGCGGCCCTGCTATCGGTGAGCATCGGCTTCATGAACGTGTTACCTGTTCCGGTGCTGGACGGAGGCCACTTGCTGTTTTACGCCTACGAGGCGGCGGCGCGGCGGCCTTTGGGAGCGAGGGTGCAGGCGGCGGGCTATCGCGTAGGCCTTGCTTTGCTGCTCGGATTGATGTTGTTCGCCACCTGGAATGATCTGCAGCGACTCCGCGTGTTCCAAATCCTGGGCGGGCTCTTCTCTTAGCCCGCTTGCTCTGTTCAGGCTTGATCCTTGATGCACGTTTCACGCGCCCGCTGCTCTGCGCTGATCTCCTCGGCGGTCCTTCTGCTCGGCACGCTTGCGTTCTCTTCGGCCGCCCTGGCTCAGGGCACCATCGCGCCTCCCGTGACGCCCCCGGTGGCCACCGGCGTTGGCCCGGGCCTGCAGCCCGGCGCGACCGCGCCGCCTGAGCAAAGCGGAATCGCCCAGCGCATCGACGTGACGGGCGCCGAACGCATCGATATCTCGACCATCCTGTCCTACCTGCCGATCACCCCGGGTGATTCGGTCGATCCGGCCAAGATCGACGCCGCGCTGAAGGCCCTGTTCCGCACCGACCTGTTCGCCGACGTCCAGATCGAGCTGCGTGGCGGCGACCTGCTGGTGCGCGTGATCGAGAACCCGATCATCAATCAGGTGGTGTTCGAGGGGAACAAGGCGCTCAAGGAAGACAAGCTGCGCGACGAGGTGCAGGTGCGCCCGCGCGGTGTGTTCACCAAGTCCAAGGTGCAGGCCGACGTCCAGCGGATCGTCGAGCTCTACCGTCGCTCCGGCCGCGTCTCGGCCGAGGTCACGCCCAAGATCGTCGAACTGCCGCAAAAGCGCGTCGATCTGATCTTCGAGATCAACGAGGGGCCCAAGAGCGGCATCCTCAACGTCAATGTGCTGGGTAACAAGGAGTTCTCCGATAACGCCCTGCGCGACGTGATCGTGACCAAGGAATCCAAGTGGTACCGGTTCTTCACCAACAACGATAACTACGACCCCGACCGGATCGAGTTCGACCGCGAGCAACTGCGCAAGTTCTATCGCAACCGCGGCTACTACGACTTCCACATCCTGTCGGCCGTGGCCGAGCTGGCGTCCGAGAAGAACGGCTTCACCGTCACCTACACCCTGGAAGAGGGCGGCAAGTACCACTTCGGCAAGCTGACGGTCGAGACCGATCTGAAGCGCCTCAGCCCCGACATCCTGCGCCGCGTGCTGCCGATCAAGGAAGGTCAGCAGTATCAGGACGACCAGGTCGAAAAGGCCACCGACGCCCTGACCTTCGCCGCCGGCGCTGCGGGCTTCGCCTTCGTCGATGTGCGTCCGCGCTATACCGCCGATCCCAAGACCCACACCGTCAACGTCAACTTCCAAGTGATCGAAGGCCCGCGCGTCTACGTCGAGCGGATCGACATCATTGGCAACACTCGCACCATCGACCCGGTGATCCGCCGCGAGATGCTGGTGGCCGAAGGCGACGCCTACAACCGCGTGCTGGTGGACCGCTCGAAGCTGCGCGTGCGCTCGCTGGGCTTCTTCAAGGACGTCGACATCACCCAGGAGCCGGGTTCGGCGCCGGATAAGACCGTGTTGCGGGTGCGCGTCACCGAGCAGCCGACCGGCGAGCTGTCGTTCAGCCTGGGCTACAGCTCGGTCGATCAGGTGGTGGCCGACATCGGGATTTCAGAGCGCAACTTCCGCGGCCGCGGCCAGCAGGTGACGTTCCGCGTCTCCGCCGGCTACCTGCGCCAGGAACTGAGCCTTGGCTTCACCGAGCCGCACTTCCTCGGCCGCAACCTGTCGGGCGGCTACAACATCTACGCCACGCGTTACGATTTCTCGACCCAGGCCTCGTATCAAACCAGCGCGGCCGGGGCGAGCTTCAGCCTGGGCTTCCCGCTGACCGACACCTCGCGTCTGGCCGGCACCTACTCCATCCACGCCGACCGCATCACCGTGGACAACTCGTTCTGCATCGCCGGTCAGGAAACCGTGTCGCGCACCCTGTGCGACCAGCGCGGCTCGACCCTGACCTCGCAGATCGGCTTCCAGTATCGTATGGATCGCCGCGATGACCCGGTGCGTCCGACGCGCGGCTTCTACTTCAACTTTGGCCAGGAATTCGCCGGCGTCGGCGGCAACGTCCGCTTCATGCGCACCACCATCGACACCGCCTGGTACCATGGCTTCACGCCCAACATCGTCCTGACCATCCAGGGCCAGGCCGGCAACGTCGAGCCGTGGGGCGGCGACTACATCCGTATCAACGACCGCTTCTACAAAGGCGCCGACACCTTCCGCGGCTTCCAGATCGCCGGCATCGGCCCGCGCGACATCGTCTACGGCGACGCCTTGGGCGGAAAGTTCTTCAGCATCGGCACAGTCGAGCTGACCTTCCCCAACGGCCTGCCCGAGCAGTACGGCATCAACACCGCCCTGTTCAGCGACGTGGGCACGGTGGGCATGCTCGACGCCCGCGCCAAGATCGATCCGAACACAGGTCTGCCCGACCCCAACATCCGGGACGACCTCGCCTTGCGCGCTTCAGCGGGCGTCACCGTGTTCTGGAAGTCGCCGATGGGTCCGCTGCGTTTCGACATCAGCCAGGTCCTCAAGCGCCAATCTTACGACCGGACTGAACAGTTCCAATTCCGCACCTCCACTAGGTTCTGATCCCATGAAGTCTTCCACTCTCGCCGCCTTCGGCATCGGCTCCATCGCGGCCCTCGGCTGCGCCACCGTCGCCTTCGCCCAGGCCGCTCCGGCCGCCCCCGCCGCGCCGCCGGCTCCGACCATCACCGCCAACGTCCCCGGCGTTTGCGTTCTGTCCCGCGAAGGGCTGATCGGCGCATCCACCGTCGGCAAGTTCGTCACCACCCGCATGCAGCAGCTCGGCACCCAAGTGAACGCCGAACTGACCGGCGAGCAGACTACCTTGCAGAACGAAGCCAAGGCGCTCGACGGCAAGAAGGCCACCCTGGCCCCGGCCTCCTATCAGCAGCAGGGCCAAGCCCTGCAGCAACGCGCCGTGACCCTGCAGGAGAAGGCCCAACAGCGTGATCGTGAGCTGCAAGCCACGGAGCAGAAGGCCATCGCCCGCGTGCTGCAGGAAGCCAGCCCGCTTGTCGGCGATGTCGTGAAGACCAAAGCCTGCGGCATCCTGCTGGACGCCAATTCGGTGCTGGCCGGTAACCCGACCATGGACATCACGCCGGCGGTGGTCACCGCGCTCAACGGCAAGATGACCCAGTTTACTTTCGAGCGTGAGCGTCTGGACGCCCAAGCCGGCGCGCCGCAAGCTCGCTAGACTTCGACTCGCCCAGGCGAGCCCAAAAAGGCCCAGACCCGGTCAGCCGGGTTTGGGCCGTTCTAGTTTCTTTTGATTTCGCCGAACCGCTCGGCGCGGGTCGCCGGGCCGCCGCGACCTTAGAGGGACAACATGCCCGATTCGCGTTTCTTCGAAGATCTGGGTCCCATCTCGCTCGTTGAACTGGCCTCGGTGACGGGGGCGGTCCTGGCCAAGCCGGAAGAAGGCGAGCGACTGATCAGCACCGTGGCACCCCTGGTGCGCGGCGATGCGGTCAGCGCCAGCTTCTTCTCCGACCGCCGCTATCTCGACGACCTCAGAGCGACCAAGTCCGGTGCGGTGTTCCTGTCCGCCGGAATGGCGGAGTACGCGCCGGCCACCTGCGCCGTGCTGATCCACAAGGACCCGCACGCCGCCTATTCCGCCGCGGCCAACCGTCTGCATCGCCCGCGCCTGGCCTTGGCCACGGACCCGGCCATCCATCCCTCCGCCGAGATCGAGGAAGGCGTGATCCTGGCCCCCGGCGTGATCATCGGCGCGGGTGCGCGGATCGGCCGGGGCACCTCGATCGGATCCTACTCGGTGATCGGCCCCGGCGTGGCCCTCGGGCGCAACTGCGTTGTCGGCTCGCACGTCACCATCGGATTCGCGCTGATCGGCGATCGCTGCGGCATCTATTCGGGCGCGGTGATCGGAGAGCCGGGCTTCGGTGTGACGATGGGGCAGGGACGCACCGTCGATGTGCCCCAGCTTGGGCGCGTGATCATCCAGGACAATGCCGGCATCGGCGCCTGCACCTGTGTCGACCGGGGCGCCTGGGACGACACGGTGATCGGCGAGAACACGAAGATCGACAACATGGTCCAGATCGCCCACAACGTGCGCATCGGACGCAACTGCCTGATCGCGGCCCATACGGGCATTTCAGGCAGCTGCATCGTCGGAGATAATGTCCACTTCGGTGGTCAGGCGGGCATCGCCGACCACATGAAGATCGGCGACGGCGCCAGGATCGGGGCCCGCGCCGGGGTGATGCAGGATATTCCGCCGGGTGAGGTTTGGGCCGGAACGCCCGCTCGTCCGATCAGACGGTGGCTTCGCGAAGCTGCCTTGATCGCCAGGCTGGCGAGCGCACGGGAAGGTTCTAGAGAATGAGCGCTGACGGATCCGCCCCCCGCGTCGATATCGACATCCTCGAAATCCTGCACCGGATTCCCCATCGCTATCCGATGCTGCTGGTCGACCGCGCCGAGGACTACCGGCCCCACGAGTCGATCGTCGGCATCAAGTCTGTGACGATGAACGAGCCGTTCTTCATCGGCCACTTCCCGGGCAATCCGGTGATGCCGGGCGTGCTGATTGTGGAGGCTATGGCTCAGACGGGCGCGGTGCTGATGTCCAAGAGCCTGGACGCCGACGTCACCAACAAGACCATCATGATCGTATCGATGGACGAAACCCGCTTTCGGCTTCCGGTGCGGCCAGGCGACCAATTGCGCCTGTATGTCGAGGTCACCCGCCACCGGGGCGATCTGTTCAAGTTCCGCGGCAAGGCGATGGTCGGCGACAAACTGGCGGCCCAGGCCGACTTCGCCGCCATGGTCGTCCACTCGCCAACACTCTGATGGCCAAAATTCACCCCACCGCCATCGTCCAGGACGGCGCCAAGCTGGGCGCCGATGTCGAGGTCGGTCCCTACTGCTTGGTCGGCGCTCACGTCACCCTGGGCGACGGCGTGCGTCTGCAGTCCCATGTAGTGATCGAAGGCGAAACCGAGATCGGCGAAGCCTGCGTCATCCACCCCTTCGCCAATCTCGGCGGCCCGCCCCAGCACAGCGCGCACAAGGGCGAACTGACCCGCCTGACGATCGGCGCCCGCAACACCATCCGCGAGCACGTCACCATGCACACCGGCACCGTCAGCAGTCGGGGCGTGACCATGGTGGGCTCGGATGGCCTGTTCATGGCCGGCTCCCACGTGGCCCACGACTGTATCGTCGGCAATAATGTGGTGCTGGCCAACTGCGCCACCCTCGGCGGCCACGTTCAAATGGCCGACTTCGTGTTCATGGGCGGCCTGGCCGCCGCTCACCAGTTCAGCCGCATCGGCCGTTACAGCTTCATCGGCGGCCTGGCCGCGGTGACCAAGGACGTGATCCCGTTCGGTTCGGTGTGGGGCAACCACGCCCATCTTGAAGGCCTCAATCTCGTTGGACTGAGGCGCCGGGGCTTCTCGCGCGAGCAGGTCAATCACCTGCGCGCCGCCTACCGCCTGCTGTTCGCCGACGAAGGCACCTTCCAGGAGCGTCTGGCCGACGTGGCCGAGACCTACGCCGGATCGCCCGAGGTGATGGAGATCGTCAGCTTTATCCATGCCGACGCCAACCGCCCGCTCTGTCTGCCGGGTCTGGACTAGGCGGTGCGCAAGCTGGGGCTGATCGCCGGCGGCGGGGCCCTGCCCATCACCCTGGCGCGGCAGTGCCATGCGGTCGGCCGCCCGTTGTTCGTGGTGCGTCTCAAGGGCATCGCCGACGAGCCCCTGCGTGAGTTTCCGGGCGAGGACATCGGCCTTGCCGAGCTTGGGAAATGCTTCAAGGCCCTCAAGACCGCCGGATGCGAGTCCATCTGCCTCGCTGGTGTGGTCAAGCGGCCCGATTGGGCGTCGCTGAAGCCCGATCTGCGCGGGGTCAAGGCGCTGGCCGGAGCGGTGACGGCGGCGCGGGGCGGAGACGACGCTCTGCTGCGCTTCCTGGTCGGTGAATTCGAGAGCGAGGGCTTCGTGGTCGAGGGCGCGCACGAAATCGCCGCCGGGCTGACCCTGGACGCGGGACCGCTGGGCAAGATCGCGCCGTCCGCCGAGCACATGGCCGACATCCACAAGGCGTTCGAGGTGGCCGGCGAGATCGGGCGCATGGACATCGGCCAGGGCGCGGTCGTCTGCGAGGGTCTGGTGCTGGCGGTGGAGGCCCAGGAGGGCACCGACGTCATGTTGCTCCGCTGCGCGGAGCTGCCCCGTGAACTGCGCGGCGAGCCCGGCCAACCCAAGGGCGTCATCGCAAAACGGCCCAAGCCGATCCAGGAACAGCGTGTCGACCTGCCGGCGCTGGGCGTCACCACGGTCGAGAACGCCGCGCGCGCCGGGCTGGCGGGCGTGGTGGGCGAAGCGGGCAAGGTGCTGGTGCTGGACCGGGCAGGGGTGATCGCCGCCGCGGACCGGCTCGGCCTGTTCGTCTATGGCGTATCGCAGGATGAGCACGCCGATTACCCCGCTCAATTCGGCAACATGTGATGGGAACGGCGACCTGCATCATGCTGGTCGCCGCAGAGCCTTCAGGCGACGCCCTGGGCGCGGGCCTGATGCGGGCGCTGCGCCGCCGGCTGGGGGAAGGCGTTCGCTTTGTCGGTGTCGGCGGACCGTTGATGACCGCCGAAGGGCTGGATAGCCCGTTCGACATCGCCGAACTGTCGATCCTCGGCTGGTTCGAAGGGGCGAGGGCTTACCGCAAGGTGGTCGCCCGCGCCGACGAGACCGCCGCTCTGGCCGCGCGCGAGAAGCCGGACGCCGCGGTCCTGATCGACTCCTGGGGCTTCACCATGCGGGTCGCGCAACGCCTGCGCCGCCAGGACCCCAGCCTGAAGCTGATCAAGTACGTCGGGCCGCAGGTCTGGGCGTCACGCCCCGGCCGGGCCAAGATCTTGGCGGCGACCTTCGACCACCTGCTGTCGATCCTGGCCTTCGACGCGCCCTGGTTCGAGAAGGAAGGCTTGCCGGTCACCCCGGTCGGTAATCCGACCCTGGCCAAGGACTTCTCCAAGGCCGATCCGGATTGGCTGCGCCAGCAGATCGGCGCGGCGCCGGCCGATCAGATCCTGCTGGTCCTGCCGGGCAGCCGTAAATCCGAGATTTCACGGCTGATGAGCCCGTTCGGAGATGCGGTCGCGCGGTTGAAGAAGGACCGCCCGCGCCTGCATGTGGCCCTGGCCCTGGCCGATTCCATCGCCGACGACGCCCGCGCCGCCGCCGAGGCCTGGCCGGTGCTGCCCTATCTGGTTCAGGGAGAAGCGGCGCGGATCGACGCTATGCGCGGCGCTACCCTGGCTCTGGCCTGCAGCGGCACGGTGACGACAGAGGTGGCCCTGGCCGGTTGCCCGATGGTGGTGGCTTACCGGATGAGTCCGATCAGCTGGTTCCTGGTCAAACGGTTCGTCACGACTGCCTATGTCTGCCTGGTCAATATCGCGGCCGGGCGCGAGATCGCGCCGGAGCTGCTGCAGGACAAGTGCACGGGCCCTCTGCTCGCGGCGGCCTTGGCCAAGCGGCTGGATGACGAGGACCTGCGTCTGCATCAGATCGCCGAGCAGGACGCGGCTCTGGAGAAGATGGGCCCCAAGGGCGGTCCTGATCCGTCCGAACGCGCGGCGGACGCGGTGATCGCCATCCTGGAAGGCCGGGCGCCCTGAAACGAAAACGGGCGGACCCGAAGGCCCGCCCGTTATTCATAGCGATGTCCGCAGACGTCAGCCGCGCTTGTCGAGCGGGACGTAGGGGCGTTTGGCCGGGCCGGTGTAGAGCTGGCGCGGACGATTGATCTTCTGCTGCGGATCTTCGATCATTTCCTTCCACTGCGAGACCCAGCCCACGGTGCGCGCCAGGGCGAATAGCACGGTGAACATCTCGGGCGGGAAGCCCATCGCCGACAGGGTGATGCCCGAATAGAAATCGACGTTGGGATAGAGCTTGCGGCTGATGAAGTACTCGTCGCTCAGCGCGATACGCTCCAGCTCCTGAGCCACCTGCAGCAGCGGTTCGTCGGGGTCGCCAACCACCGCCAGCACCTGGTGGCAGGTTTCCTGCATCACCTTGGCGCGCGGGTCGTAGTTCTTGTAGACCCGGTGACCGAAGCCCATCAGCTTGTACTTACGGTCCTTAACGCCTTGAACGAACTCAGGGATCTTATCGACCGTGCCGATTTCCTTGAGCATGTTCAGCGCTTCTTCGTTGGCCCCGCCGTGCGCCGGGCCCCACAGGGCGGCGATGCCCGCGGCGATACAAGCGAACGGATTGACCCCGGTCGAGCCGGCCATGCGCACCGTCGAGGTGGAAGCATTCTGCTCGTGGTCGGCGTGAAGGATGAAAATCTTGTCCATGGCCTTGGACAGGGTCGGATTGGGCTTCCAGTCCTCGGCCGGGACGGCGAAGCACATGCGCAGGAAATTCTCGGCATAACCGAGGTCGTTGCGCGGGCTGACGAAGGGCTGGCCGACCGAATATTTGTAGGCACGGGCGGCGATGGTCGGAATCTTGGCGATCAGGCGATGGGCCGAGACCATCCGCTGGTGCTCGTCCGAGGTGTCCAGGCTGTCGTGGTAGAAGGCCGACAGGGCGCCGACGGCGCCGAGCACGATCGCCATCGGGTGGGCGTCGCGGCGGAAGCCCTGGAAGAAGCGGTCGAATTGGTCGTGCAACATCGTGTGGTTGGTGATGTTGCCTTCGAACTTGGCGAAGTCCGCCGCGTTGGGCAGTTCGCCGTTCAGCAGCAGGTAGCAGACTTCCAGGAAGCTGGAATTGTTGGCCAGTTCGTCGATCGGATAGCCGCGGTGCAGCAGGATGCCGGCGTCGCCATCGATATAGGTCAGGGCGCTCTGGCAACTGGCGGTGGAGGTGAAGCCGGGGTCGAAGGTGAAGGCGTCGGATTCAGCGTAGAGCTTGCGGACATCGATCACGTCCGGCCCAACCGTTCCCTTGAGGATCGGAAGCTGCAGAGACTTATCGCCGTAATGCAAGGTGGCGATGGCCGTATCCGTCATCTTATCCATTCCCCTGTCCCTTAGCCTGTGAAACCGCACCCAGTGCGGCTTGAGACCGCATTTTCATGCTGCAATGCGTTATAACGTCTTTGTCGCCTTGAAAAGCGCGTCATGCAACCGGCCCAGGGACTCTTCGCGTCCCAGAGCGGCCAGGGTCGACGCCAAATCCGGCGCGGGACTGCCGCCACTGAGGATTCCGCGCAGCGCGGGGCCGAATTTGCCCATGCCGACGCCTTCCTGAGCGGCGAAATCCTTCAGTTGCCCCTCGATCTCGGTTGGAGCCCAGATTGGGGCCGCCGACAGATGCTCGGTCAGCCGCTGCATTCGCTCGCGGGTCTCGTCGGTCAAAAGGTTTTGAGTTTTCTCGTCCAGGGCGAGTGGGCGGACTTTCAGGGTGAATGCGATCAGGTCCGCCAGTTCCGGCACGGTCTTGGCGCCTTCCTTGACCAGGGGAATGGCGGCCTCCAGACGGGTCAGCCCGTCGGCGGCCAGGGACTCGCCCTTCTGCTCCAGCGCCTTGGCGACAAGCAAGGCCAGGCGATGGTCGTCCGCCAGGCGCAGGTAGTGGTTGTTGATGTGGTTGAGCTTGGCCCAGTCGAGCCGCGCCGGCGCCTTGACCACATCGGCCACGTCAAACCATTCCACGGCTTGGGCGTCGGAGAAGATCTCGTCGTCGCCGTGGCCCCAGCCCAGGCGGGCCAGATAGTTGCGCATGGCTTCGGGCAGGTAGCCCATGTCGGCGAACTCGCCCACCGCCTGGGCGCCGTGACGCTTGCTGAGCTTGGCCCCGTCCGGTCCGTGGATCAGGGGGATGTGGGCGAAGGCGGGAACGGCGAACTCCAGCGCCTGATAGATCAGGGTCTGACGGGCGGCGTTGTTCAGGTGATCGTCGCCCCGGATAACGTGGGTGACGCCCATGTCGTGATCGTCGACGACCACGGCCAGATTGTAGGTCGGCGCGCCGTCCGAACGCAGCAGGACCAGATCGTCGAGCTCCTTGTTCTGGAAGCGGACAGGGCCCTTGACCAGGTCGTCGACCACGGTCTCGCCCTTCAACGGGCCCTTGAAGCGGACCACGAACGGCTTGTCGTTGGCCGGGGCGTCATGCTCGCGCCAGACCGAGCGGATGGCGCGACCCTCGGCGCGGGCCTTGGTGCGCTCGATGTCGAGTTCCTCGACACTCATCCAACAGCGATAGGCGCGGCCTTTGTCCAGCAGCTGCTGCACGGCGGCCCGGTGGCGGTCGGCCTGCTTGTATTGGAACACCGGCTCGGCGTCGGATTTCAAGCCCAGCCAGTCCAGGCCGCGGAAAATCGCCTCCACCGCGGCGGGGGTGGAGCGCTCCCGATCGGTGTCCTCGACCCGCAACAGGAAGGTCCCGCCGGTGTGGCGCGCATAAAGCCAGTTGAACAAGGCCGTCCGGGCGCCTCCAATATGGAGATCTCCCGTGGGGGAAGGGGCGAACCGGGTGACGACGGAGGGGCGGTCGGACATTGATATCCTGTGGGAAGGGGCGGCACCTCTTACCACGCGCGGCTCCACGCCTCCTAGTGCGCCGTCGTGGTTTTCCCGGGCCTGGGCGTTGGAACAGCTGCGCATTCAGGCCGACCGCTGGTCGTTGTGGACCCCGGTAGCGTTCGGTTGCGGCCTGTATTTCAGCCTGCTGCGCGAACCGGCTCTGGGTCTGTTGATCGGCATCGCCGCAGCCTTGATCCTGGCCGTGATCCTGCTGCGCCGATGGGGCAGGGCGGCGGTCGCCTCAGCCATCGCTTTGATGTGCGCTTTCGCGGCAGCCGGGACCTTGGCGGCCAAGATACAGACCCTGAACCTCACCGGACCCATAGCGCCGGCCCTGGCGGGCGTGCCGGTCGAAGGCTGGGTGGTCGATGTGGCCAGTCGGGGAACCACAGGGCCGCGCCTGCTGGTGGCGCCGGTCTATATCGGAGGCCTGCCGTACTGGCGCACGCCCAAGCGGGTCCGGGTGACGGTCAAGGAGGACGGGGTCGTGGGGCCGGGGACGCCGATCCGTTTCACGGCCCTGCTCAATCCGCCGCCGTCTCCCGCCAGCCCTGGAGCCTTCGACTTCGCCCGCAGCGCCTATTTCACCGGGGTCGGAGGTGTTGGCCTGGCTCTCAAGCCGCCGCAGATCATCGACCTGCCGCGGCCGCCCTGGCGGCTGGGCCTGCAGCTGTCGATCAACCGCATGCGCTGGGGCCTGACCCAGAGGATCATCGGGGCCATGGGCCAGCCGGCGGGGGGCATAGCGGCGGCCATGATCACCGGCCACGACTATTCGATCGCTCAGACCGACACCAACGAGATGCGCAACGCCGGCATCTCGCACATCCTGTCGATCTCCGGCGTGCACATGGCCATCGTCGGCGGCTTCGTGTTCTTCGCCATCCGCCTGCTGATCGCCGCCTGGCCGTGGCTGGCGGTGCGCGTCAACGGCAAGAAGTGGGCCGCGGTGGCCGGCCTGGCCGCCATCGCCACCTATCTGGTTGTGTCCGGATGGCCGCCGGCCGCGCAACGTTCGGCGGTGACCGCGTCGGTGGCGTTCGGCGCGATCCTGCTGGACCGGCGAGCGATCAGCCTGCGCGGGTTAGGGCTATCCGCCCTGATCGTGCTGCTGCTGCAGCCGGAAGCGGTCACCGAGCCGGGCTTCCAGATGTCCTACGCCGCCACCGCCGCCCTGGTGGCCCTGGCCGAGGTCTGGCCCCGCGCCCAGCGGCCGATCAATACGCCCCTGATCCTGCGCCTGCTGCAGACGGCCAAGGACTGGCTGGTCGCCGGCATCGCGGTCGGCGTGGTGGCGGGAGCGGCTACGGCGCCGTTCGCGATCCAGCACTTCAACCGGGTCTCGGTCTATGGGCTGGGCGCCAACCTGCTGCTGGAGCCGCTGTCGACCTTCGTCATCATGCCGGCCCTGGCCTTAGGCGCGGTGGCGCAGCTGTTCGGCGGCGGAGGCTGGCTGCTGGACATGGCCGGGTGGGGCATTGAGCGAATGTTGGCGCTGGCGCATATGGCCGCGAGCGCGCCGGGCGCCATCCGCACGGTGTCCTCGGCGCCCAATATCGCTCTGCCGATCGCCTTCATCGGCGTCCTGTGGCTATGTCTGTGGCGCGGTCCGCTGCGCTGGCTGGGGTTGCCCTTGGCGCTGGCGGTGACCCTTTGGCCGCGCCCGCCCGCGCCGGCGATCTGGGCCGCCTCCAACGGAGCCAATGCGGCGGTCTATGCCGGCGGCCATCCTGTATTGCTGAGGCCTGGCACGGGTTTGTTCGCCGCCCAGCTATGGATGCGCCGCTACGGCTATGAGTTGCCGACCGAGGATCCGGACCACGACCTCATGTTTGACTGCGATCGCCGCAGTTGCGCGCCCAGAGGAGACGCGCCGGTGGGCCTGGCGCTTTGGGCCGGGACGCGGCCGCCCAAGGACGATGCGTTTCGGCAGCTCTGCGTCGGCGCGGAGGTCCTGATGCTGCGCTCGGCGCTGGGACCTGGGCAGGCATGCCCATCGGCGACGGTGCTGACCGGCGAGGACTTCGCCCGCGGCGGATCGGTGGAGATGTGGCGTGTCGGGGCGGGCTGGCGCTTCCGCTGGGCTCAGAACGAGCGAGGCCGCCGGCCATGGACCGGCGGCCCCACATTGGGCGATAGCGACGGCTAGCCGAGGCTAGTGGTAGCGACGCAGCAGGCCGACCAGCTTGCCTTGCACCTGGACCTGGTCCGGACCGAAGATGCGGGTCTCATAGCTCTTGTTCGCGGGCTCCAGCGCGATAGAGGCGCCCTTCTTTCGCAAGCGCTTGAGCGTAGCTTCCTCGCCGAGCACCAGGGCCACGACGATCTCGCCGGAATGGGCGGTGTGGCCGCGTTTGATGATCACATGATCGCCGTCGAGGATGCCGGCGTCGATCATGGAGTCGCCCTGCACTTCGAGGATGAAGTGCTCGCCGGCCCCGAGCATGACTTCGGGGATCGGCATCCGGTCGCGTTCGTGCTGTATGGCCTCGATCGGGGTGCCGGCGGCGATCTTGCCCAGTATGGGAATGTCGCGGACGTCGCTGGCCATGCCGGCGTTATCGGGCATGCGAACGCCCTCCACCACCTGAGGCCGGAACGGGGCGCGGCCCTTGGGCGGAGCGGCGGCGGTGGCCTGCTGGGGCATCTTGACCACTTCGAGCGCGCGGGCCCGGTGCGGCAGGCGCCGTAGGAAGCCGCGTTCTTCCAGGGCGGTGATCAGACGGTGGATGCCCGACTTGGACGCGAGGTCCAGGGCCTCCTTCATCTCATCGAAGGAAGGCGAGACACCGCTCTCCTTGATCCGTTCGTGGATGAACATCAGCAATTCGTGCTGTTTGCGCGTGAGCATGGACGTGAATCCCTGAGGAACAAACCATCAACATATGAGGATGTTCTCTAGGTGTTCTTCGTTAATGTCAAGTTACAGACTGTTTATCCCAACAGGGCCCGCGTGGCGGCGGCCACGTCGGCCTGACGCATAAGGCTTTCGCCCACCAGCATCGCCGTTGCGCCTGAGCGTTCCAGCCGGGCCGCGTCGGCCGAGGTAAAGATGCCACTTTCGGTGACGAGCAGGGCGTTTTTCGGCGCGGCGACGGCCAGGACTTCGGTGTTTGCCAGATCCACTTCGAAGGTGCGCAGGGAGCGGTTATTGACTCCGATCAGGTCGGCGCCCAGCGCCGCGGCGCGCTCCATTTCCGCCTCGTCGTGGGTCTCCACCAGGACGTCCATGCCGAATCGGCGGGCCTCGGCCAGCAGGTCGCGGGCCAGCGAATCATCGACCATGTCGAGAATCACCAGGATGCAGTCGGCCCCGAGCGCCCGCGATTCGGCGACCTGCCATGGATCGACCAGGAACTCCTTGCGCAGGCAGGGCAGGGCGACCGCGTCGCGCGCGGCGGCCAGATAGCTGTCCGCCCCCTGGAAGCTGGGGCCGTCGGTGAGGACGGAAAGGCAGGCCGCGCCGCCGCTCTGATAGGCCAGGGCCAGAGCCGGGGGATCGAAATCGGCGCGGATCAGGCCCTTGGAGGGGCTGGCCTTCTTGATCTCGGCGATCAGGGCGAGGCGGCCGGGTCTATGAGCCTGTTGCAAAGCCCGGCGGAAACCGCGCGGGGCGGAGGCCGCTTCGGCGGCCTGCACCATCTCGCGCAGCGTCACAGCCGCCTTGCGCTCCGCGACCTCGGTCCGCTTGTAGGCGGCGATCCGCTCCAGGATGTCGCTGCTCATGCGTTTGACGCCTGAATCAGTCGGTCGAGCGCGGTCTGAGCGCGGCCGTCGTCGATCACCGCCCCGGCCATCTCCACGCCTTCGCGCAAGGTCTCGACCTTGTCGCTGACCAGGAGGGCGGCGGCGCTGTTGAGCAGGACCACGTCGCGGTAGGCGCCCCTGGCTCCGGCCAGCAGGTCGCGGATCGCCTGGGCGTTGACCTCCGGATCGCCGCCTTGCAGGTCCGCCAGCCTGGCCTTGGGCAGGCCGACGGCTTCGGGGGTGATGGTGAACAGGCGCACGCCGCCTTCGCGCCATTCGGCGACGTTGGTCGGTCCCGTGGTGGTCAGTTCGTCCAGGCCCTGGCCATGCACGACCCAGGCGCGCTTGGATCCGAGCGCGCCCAGCACCCGCGCCAGGGGTTCGACCCAGCGTAGGTCGTAGACGCCGAGCACTTGGCGTTGCGCGCCCGCGGGATTAGAGAGCGGCCCCAACAGATTGAAAATCGTACGGAAACCCAGCTGCTGGCGGACCGGCAGAACGTGTTTCATGGCCCCGTGATGGGCGGGGGCGAACAGGAAGCAGATGTTGGCGTCGTCCAGCGCCCGGCGCGACTGCTCCAGGTTGGCGGCGACATTGACCCCCAAGGCGGCCAGTACTTCCGAAGAGCCGGAGCGTGACGAAATCGCCCGGTTGCCGTGCTTGGCCACCTTCACCCCCGCGCCGGCGGCGACGATGGCCGCCGCGGTGGAGATGTTGAGCGTGTGCAGGCCGTCGCCGCCGGTGCCGCAGGTGTCGATCACCTCATAGGGATGGTCCAGCGACATGGCGGCGGCGCGCATGGCGCGGGCCGAGGCGGTGATTTCGCCTACGGTCTCGCCACGCAGGCGCATGGCGGTCACCGCCGCTGCGATCTGAGCCGGACTCGGCTCGCCGCGCAGGCAGGCGGCGAAGAAGTCGGCGGCGTCCTCCTCGGTCAGGGTGGCGCCGTCGGCCAGCTTGGCCAACAGAGGCTTGAAGGCGTCCGACATGGTCTTAGACCGAAGCGGGCGCGAGGCGGTCGACGCCGGCCAGATCGAGGAAGTTGGCCAGCATCTCGTGGCCGTATTCGGTGGCGATCGATTCCGGGTGGAACTGCACGCCATAGAGCGGCCGCTCGCGGTGCTGCACGCCCATGATCTCGCCGTCGGCGGTCCAGGCGGTCACCTCCAGCGCATTGGGCAGGCTGCCGCGCTCGATCGCCAGGCTGTGATAGCGCGTGGCGGTGAACTGGGTGGGGATGTCCTTGAAGATGCCCATCCCATTGTGGGCAATGGCGTCGGTCTTGCCGTGCATCAGCGCCTGGGCGCGGATCACCTTGCCGCCGGCGGCCTGGCCCATGGCCTGGTGCCCCAGGCACACGCCGAGGATCGGCAGGTCGTGCGGAGCCTTGGCCAGGATGTCGAGACAAATGCCCGCGTCGTCCGGCGTGCACGGGCCGGGCGACAGCAGGATCGCCTGCGGCTTCATCGCAAGGGCTTCTTCCGCCGTCAGGGCGTCGTTGCGATAGACGCGCGTCTGCGCCCCCAACTCGTTCAGATAGTGGACGAGGTTGTAGGTGAAGCTGTCGTAGTTATCGATCACCAGGATCATCGGTCGCATGCCTTTCGCGCCTTAGCTTCTAGGCTGGCAAGCCGCGCGGCGCTAGCCTCGCGGGTATGTGGCTTGAGTCGAGTTCATCCTCCGAAAGCGGTTTCGCCGAGGCCATGGACAGGGCCCGAGAGCGGCTGACCGCCCCGGTTCGCGTCGAACGGGCCTGGCCGGCGGTGCTGGCCGCCGCCTTTTTCGCCGTCGCCGCCCTCGGCTTCGCTACCGCCGCTATTCTGGCGCCCCCGGTCAAGCTGTCGCCCGCGTCCAAGACCAGTGTCCGATAATACGGAATCCCTGGACGGCGCCGACGCCGTGAGCAAACATCCGGGTCCGCGCGCAGGTCTGCGCGTGCAGTCATCTCTGGGGGCACGGTGATCCGCCGAGCGCGTCTTCCCGTCGTCTTCGGCGTCCTGGCGGCGGCAATCGCCGTTGCGGTGGTGGGGCTGTCCAAGCTGCACAACGACCGCATTGTCTGGATTCGCCATACCCTCGAGGTCGAGAACACCCTCAGCGACGTCCAGAGCGCCCTGTTTCAGGCCGAAGCGGTCCAGCGCGGCTACATTCTCAGCGGCCAGGAAATCTTCTTCACCGGCTATCAGCGCTCGCGGGGCAATCTGAACACCGAGCTGGCGAATTTACAGACGCTCACCGCGGACAATCCGGCGGAACAGAAGCTGATCGCCGACCTGCGCGAGGCGGTGCAGCGCAAATACGGGGAGCTCGACGCCTCCATCGCCCTGCGCCGCCAGGGCCAGGCGGCGGCCAGCGAAAGTATCAGCGACGGCTCGACCCGGGCCCTGACCTCCAGGATCGCCGTGATCCTGCGCACCATGCGCCAGAACGAGGAGGGGCTGCTGGCCACCCGCACGCGTGAGGCGGAGTGGTTGAACCTGGCCATCCTGCTGGCCGTGGCCGCCACCGGGCTGCTCTCCTACCTGTGGGTCGAGCAAGAGCGCAAAAGCGGGCGCGCGCTCGAAGCCGTCAACGACGCCCTAACCGCGACCAACGGCGAACTGGTTTCCGAAATGGCCAGCCGATCCCTGGCCGAGAGCCAGGTGCGGCAGATGCAGAAGATGGAGGCGGTCGGGCAGCTTACCGGCGGAATTGCTCATGATTTCAATAACATGTTGGCGGTTGTTATCGGCAATCTGAACCTGATCCAGCGCCGGCTGGCTAAAGGACAGACCGAGGTCGGCCCATTCGTGGAATCGGCCATGGAGGGCGCCAACCGCGCCGCCACCCTGACCAGCCGTCTGTTGGCCTTCTCGCGCCAGCAGCCGCTGGCGGCCCAGTCGATCGAGCCGAACCGACTGGTGATGGGCATGTCCGACCTGCTGGCCCGGACCCTGGGCGAGACCATAGTGGTGGAGACGGTGCTGGGGGCCGGCCTGTGGCGCGCCAGGTCCGACGCCGCCCAGCTGGAAAGCGCCCTGGTCAACCTGGCGGTCAGCCGTCCACGACGCGGTGCAGTACACGATCCTGCTGGTGGAGGACGACGAGCGTGTGCGGCAGTTCGCGCTGGAGGCGCTGCGAGAGCTCGGCTACCGCGTGATCGAGGCCGACGGCGCCGCTCGCGCCATGACCCATCTGACCACCGAGGCTCAGATCGATCTGCTGCTGACCGACATCGTCATGCCCGAGACCAACGGCCGCCAGTTGGCCGAGCAGGCCTTGCGGGTGCGGCCGGATCTGGCCGTGCTGTACATGACCGGCTTCACCCGTAATGCGGTGGTGCACAACGGCATGCTCGATCCGGGCGTGAACTTTCTGCCCAAGCCCTTCACCATCGACCAGCTGGCGGCCAAGGTCCGCGAGGCGATCCAGGGCGCCAATGGGTTGAAGGTTTAGGCGAAGCGCCAGGCTTCCTCGGCCGCGCGGCGCTGGGCGCCGGACTTGTGCAGAGTCTCTTCGTATTCGGCGTCCGGATCGGAATCCGCCACCACCCCGCCGCCGGCCTGGGCGTAGATCATGCCGTCCTTGAACAGGGCGGTGCGCAGGATGATGCAGGTGTCGACCGCGCCGTCGGCGCCGATGTAGCCGGCCGCGCCGCCGTAGCCGATTCCGCGCTTCACCGTCTCCAGCTCATCGATGATCTGCATAGCCCGCACCTTGGGCGCGCCCGACAGGGTGCCGGCGGGCAGGGCGGCCATCAGCACATCGACCGGGTCCAGGCCCTCGGGCGCGTCTCCCTCGACGTTAGAGACGATGTGCATGACGTGGCTGTAACGCTCGATCTTGAAGCTTTCGGTGACCCGTACATGGGGCCCGCGCTGAGGCTGGGCCGGCTCGTTCGATCCGGCCGCGCGCAGCATGGCCACCCGTCCGACGTCGTTGCGGCCGAGGTCCAGCAGCATCAGGTGTTCGGCGCGCTCCTTGGGATCGGCCAGCAATTCCTTTTCCAGCGCCAGATCCTGCTCAGGCGTCTTGCCGCGGGGGCGGGTGCCGGCGATGGGGCGGATGGTGATCTTGCCGTCGCGCAGGCGGACCATGATCTCAGGGCTGGATCCCGCCAAATGGAAGTCGCCGAAATTCAGATAATACATGAACGGAGACGGATTAAGCCTTCTCAGCGCTCGATAAAATGCGAACGGGTCAAGGGCGAACGGGGCGCTGAAGCGGTGGCTCGGGACCACCTGAAAGATGTCGCCCGCGCGGATATATTCCTTGGCGGCCTCCACGATGCGGCCGTAGTCGGCGCGGGTCACCTGAGACGTCAGGGGCTGCTGGGGCGTCTGCGCGCGCTCGGGCGAGGCGGGCAGGGCTCGGCGCAGGTCGGCGACCGTATCCTGCAATCGCGCCCGCGCCGCTTCATAGGCCTGCTCGGCCTTCTGAGATGACGGGCGCGCGGGGGTGACCAGGACGATCTCCTGACCGATGGAATCGAACACCGCCACGATCGACGGGCGGGTCATCACAGAATCCGGCAGGCCCAGGGGATCCGGATTGACGTCCGACAGGGGCTCGACCAGTCGCACCATGTCGTAGCCGATGGCGCCGAACACCCCGGCGGCCATGGGCGGGACCTCGGGCGGCAGCTTGATCGCCGAGCGGCCGATCAGATCGCGCAGGGAATCCAGGGCCCCGCCGGCCTGGGGCTTGTAGGTCCCGGCCGCGAGGTCCGAACCCTCGCTGATCTCGGCGGCGTCGCCGCGGCACCGCCAGACCAGGTCCGGCTTCATGGCGACGATGGAATAGCGGCCCCTCCAGGTGCCGCCCTCGACGGACTCGAACAGGAAGGCGAAAGCGCGACCGTGGCCGATCTTCAGATAGGCGGACACCGGGGTTTCCAGGTCGTCCACCAACTTGACGTGAACCACCTGAGGCTGGCCCGCGTCATAGGCAGCCTTGAACTGATCGAAGCCTGGAGAGACCTCCAGGGTCACTGCGTCTTCCCGGCCTTGTCGTCGGTCGGCTGGATACCGATCGCCTGGCGGGCGAGGGCGACATTGACCTTCGGCTTGACCATGCCCTTGGACCAGGCGCGGCTTTCCTGCTGCAGTTCCTCGAACACGGCGCGCGACAGTTGCTGCTGCCCGCCGGTCATAATCGCGGCGATGAGGCCGGGCGGGGGGGCGGTGATCGAGTCGATGCGGGCCACCACTGCGCCGGTGGTGATCACCTCGCCGGTCTTGGCGGCGAAGATCTTGGCGATCTGTTCCGGCTTCAGGTTCTTGCTCTGCTGGGCCTGGGTGCGGGTGATCGACAGCTTGGTCACGCCGGAGCCGATCGATTGGGCGACGGCCTCGACGGCCTCGCCCTTGCGCACGCGGGCGGCGAGCTCGTTGAGCTTCACGTCCATGCGGCGGCTCATCTCACGCTGCAGGAAGAACTGACGCA
>CANJMO010000043.1 GCA_947475845.1 Caulobacteraceae bacterium
GACCGGCACGCCCCAGGCCAGATCGCGGGTGATGCCGCGATCGATCAATCCCTCGTCCAGATGCTTGTTGGCGATGGATTTGGGCAAGGTCGGCCAGGCGTCCTTGGTCGCCAGCCACGCCCGGAGCTGCGGCTCCATCTTGGTCTGCAGCAAGTACAGGTGCCGGGTGTCGCGCACCTCGATATTGCGCGAGCCTGAAATGGCCGAATAGGGCTCGATGAGGTCGGTGGGGTCCAGCAGCCGGCCGCAGTTGTCGCACTGGTCGCCCCGCGCCGGGGTGTAGGCGCAGTGTGGACAGGTGCCCTCGACATAGCGGTCGGGCAGGAAGCGCTTGTCGTCTATCGAATAGACCATCTGGTCGACCCGCTCCTCGATCAGCCCCTGGTCCTCCAGGACCTCGGCGAAATGTTGGGTCAGGCGGTGGTTCTGCGGCGAGGACGAGCGCCCGAACCAGTCCCACGACAGGCCGTAGGCGCGGCCGATGTCGTGCTGCAGGGTATGCTGCTCCGCGCAATAGCTCGCCACGTCCTGACCGGCGGCGGCGGCGGCCAGCTCGGCGGGGGTGCCGTGTTCGTCGGTGGCGCAGATATAAAGCACCTCGTCGCCCTGGGACCGCTTGAAGCGGGCATAGACGTCGGCCGGCAACATCGAGCCCGCCAGATTGCCCAGGTGCTTGATGCCGTTGATGTAGGGCAACGCCGAGGTGATCAGGATCCGGGCCATGCGGGCTTTCGTCTGGTACGCGTGAGGCGGCCATATAAGCGCGCCGCCGCCAAAGCCAAAGGCCCAACCCGGCATACCGGCAGGTATACAGGTCTGGACTTTGCTCCGGGCCGCCCATAGCGTTGCCGCTACAAGACTTCGCCGTATGAAAGTCTAGGGAGATCGCTATGCACAGGATGCTCGTGGGAGCCGTCGCGGCCGCCGCCCTGTGCATGGTCGCCGGCGTCGCAGCGGCTCAGGCGCCGCCCCCCGGTCCCATGGTCACCACCCGGATCAAGCCCGGCCTTTTCGTCGTGTTCGACAACGGCGGCAATGTCACCGTGCGCGAGGGCAAGGACGGCCTGATCGTGGTCGATGCCAAGAACCCCGGCGCGGCGGTGCACGCCGAGCTGATGAAGAACATCCGCAGCATGACCCAGCTGCCGGTCAAGGACCTGATCGTCACCCACCATCATGCCGACCACTCCGGCGGGGCCGGCGCGTTCGCCGCCGAGGGCGCGACCGTAATCGCCCACGAGGGCTACAACAGGCAGATCAAGGCCGGCTACACGGGCGCCGACAAGTTCGTCCCGGCCGAGGCCAAGGTCACCTACGCCAAGACCTATGACGTCAAAATCGCTGGGGCCGAGGCCAAGCTTTACAACTTCGACCCCGCCCACACCGGCGGCGACACCATCGTCTACTTTCCCGACCTGAAGGTGGTCGCCGCCGGCGACGAGATCGTCACGGTCACGCCCAACGTCGATTACCCCTACGGAGCCAGTGTGCTCGGCTGGATCGACAGCCTGAACCAGATCGCCAAGCTCGACTTCGACACCATCGTCACCGGCCACCGGGCCATCGCCATGACCCGGGCCCAGTTCGACGAATACCGCCAGAAGTGGGTCACCTTCGTCGAGCGCGCCCGCGCCTCGATCAAGGCCGGCACGCCGAAGGACAAATTCCTGGCCTCGATCAAGACCGACGACATCGGTTGGAACGTCACCGGCGTGCAATGCACGCCGGCGGACCGCCTGGACCCCCTTTACGCCGAAATGTCCAAGTAAGGTCGACCTCGGCCAAGCTGAAAATCATGGAGATACACATGCACAAAATTCTCATGGGAGCGGCCGCGACCGCCGCCCTGATGATGGCCGGCGCCGCCGCCGCCCAGGCTCCCGCCCCCGCGCCGGCCCCGCCTGCCGTGGTTCCGGTGGTTGTCACCCAGGTGAAGCCGGGCCTCTACGTCCTGTCCGAAAACGGCGGCAACACCACTCTGCGCGTCGGCAAGGACGCCCTGCTGGTGGTCGACACCAAGAACCCCGGCCCTGCGGTCCACGCCGAACTGATCAAGGCGATCCGCAGCGTATCGGCTCTGCCGGTCAAGGAAGTGGTCGTCACCCACCACCACGCCGACCACTCCGGCGGCATCGGCGACTTCGAAGCCGACGGCGCCACCGTGACCACCAATGTCGGCCTGCCGGCCCAGCTCGACAAGGGCTACACCGCCGCCGGCGGCTTCAAGCCGGCCAAGCCGACCAAGACCTATGACAAGACCACCGAAGTGAAGATCAACGGCGCCACCGCCCGTCTCCTCCACTTCGACCCCGGCCACACCGGCGGCGACACCCTGGTCTATTTCCCCGATCTGAAGGTCGTCTCGGGCGGCGATGAAATCGTGGCGGTCACCCCGAACATCGACTTCGTCTACGGCGGCAGCCTGGTTGGCCTGCTGGACAGCCTGAACCAAGTGGCGAAGCTCGACTTCGACACCGTGGTCCCCGGCCACGGCGCCATCACCCTGACCCGCGCCCAGTTCGAAGAGTACCGCAAGAAGATCGACACTGTGGTCGCCCGCGGCCGCGCCTCGATCAAGGGCGGCACGACCAAGGAAGCCTTCCTGGCCTCGATCAAGACCGACGATCTCGGCTGGAATCTCATGACCCCCGCCTGGAACGCGCCGGCCCGTCTTGATGTGCTGTACGCCGAGCTGTCGAAGTAAGCCCAGCGACCTTCGCTGAACAAAAGACGGCGTCGCTCCCAGGAGCGGCGCCGTTTGCTTGTCTAGGCCTCCCCCGGCCCGCCGCCGCCCATGGGACCATCTTCCTTGACCAGGTCCACCGTCACCGCCCGGCTCTCGATCATCCGCCGCAGGTTGAGGAAGTAGGCCTCCTCGCTCCAGTCCGGCTGCGCTCGGCGGCGCACGGCATAGTCCTCGGCCAGCACGGCCACGGCGTCGCGCACGGCGGCGTGCAGGATTTCCAGTGGTTCGCTCACGACACTCTCCTGTGGCCTATGTGACACAACACCGCCTCAGCTTAACTGTTCCGCCGCGCGCCCGCCGCAATCGCAGGGTGTATGCTGGGCGAGTCCCTCCCCGGATGCCGGAGTCTTCGTTTGCTCGCCTCGATCTTGGCCGCCTTTACGCTTGCGCAGGGGCCGTCCCTACCCAAACTGCCCGACATCAAGCGCGAGCCCCAGGTCACATATGTGGATCGATCCGGGGCTGTATTGGGGGTGCGCGGCGGCCAGTACGCCCCGCCCGTCAACATCGACAAGCTGCCGGCCTATGTCCCCGCCGCCTTCATCGCCATCGAGGACCGCCGCTTCTACGAACATTCAGGCTTCGACGCGGTGGGTATCGCCCGCGCAATCGTCACCGACATCGCCAAGGGCCGCGCCGCTCAAGGCGCCTCGACCATCACCCAGCAGCTGGCCCGCAACCTCTATCTGACCAACGACCGCACCGCCGAGCGCAAGGCGCACGAACTGCTCTATTCGGTGCAGCTGGAGCAGGTCTATTCCAAGAAGCAGATCCTGGCGCTCTATCTCAGCCGCACCTACTTCGGGGCCGGCGCCTACGGTCTAGAAGCCGCCGCCCAGCGCTATTTCAACAAGCCCGCCGCCAACCTAACGGTGCGCGAGGCGGCCATGCTGGCGGGGATCATGAAGTCCCCGACCAACTACAATCCCGCCGACAATCCGCAGAAATCGGCAGACCGGACCAAGCTGGTGCTCGACGCCATGGTCGACACCGGGGCCATCCGCGCCTCGGATCGCGCCCGCGCCCTGTCGCAGACACCCAAGGTGTGGAAGACCTCGCCGACGGGGCCGGCGCAGTACTTCATCGACTATATCGACGGTCAGACCCGGCAATTGGTGGGCAATCCCAAGCAGGATATGGTGGTCGAAACCACCCTGGACCTGCCCGCCGAACAGGCCGCCGGCGAGGCCGCGAAGACTGTGGTCGCCCGCTACGCCAAGCAGAAGATCGGCCAGGCCGCCGTTGTATCGGTCGACGGTCAAGGCCGCATCCGCGCCATGGTCGGGGGGATCGAATACAGCACCAGCCCGTTCAACCGCGCCGTGGACGCCCACCGCCAGGCCGGCTCCGCATGGAAGCCCTTCGTCTACCTGACCGCCCTGGAAGCCGGGCGCACCCCCGACGACATGGTGGTGGACGAGCCGATCACCATCGCCAACTGGACACCTAGAAATTTCGAGCCTGAATTCCTGGGCTCGATCACGCTTGAGCATGCCCTGGCGGAGTCGGTGAATACCGTCGCCGCGCGCCTGGCCGACGAAGTCGGCCGTCCGCAGGTGGCGTCCACCGCCCGTCGGGTCGGCATCGTCTCGCCGATCAACACCGATCCAGCCATGGCGCTGGGGACGACCCTCGTCACGCCGCTGGAGATGGCCCAGGCCTACACCGCCTTCGGCAACGGCGGAGGTCGGGTGGCCGCCTACGGCATCGAACGCATCAGGGGCGCCAACGGCCAGGTGCTGTGGCGGCATAAGGATATCGCTCCGGCCCCTGCCATCAACAATCCGGCGCTAGGCGAGCTGGACCGCATGATGCGCCAGGTGCTGGTGTCCGGCACTGGGACCCGCGCCGCCATCCCCGGCTACGACCTGGCCGGCAAGACCGGCACCACCTCCGACTACAAGGATGCCTGGTTCTGCGGCTTCACCGGAAGCCTCACGACCGTGGTCTGGATGGGCCGGGACGACGCCAAGCCTATGCGCCGGATCACCGGCGGAATCGCCCCGGCCGAACTGTGGCATGACTATATGCGCGTCGCCCTGAAACGCCTGCCCAGCGGCCCCATCGCTCCCGGACCCGCGGTGCCGGACGCGGTTGCGCAGCCCATTCCCGTTGTCGATCCGGGGCCCGCCACCGCAGGGCCGCCCGTGGCGCAGCCCGCTCCCGGCCTCGGCGCGCAGTTGAAGGACCTGTTTGGCTTGTCCAGCAAACCCTGACGTGGCATCGGTCGCCTGAGGCAGCCGGAATAGCTCAGCGGTAGAGCAGCGGTTTTGTAAACCGAAGGTCGGGGGTTCAATCCCCTCTTCCGGCACCACCCTGGCCTGGAGCCGCCATGTCCTCCGTGACCCGACGCCACCTGCTCGCCGCCACCGCCGCGAGCGCCTTCGCGCTGACCGGGCGCGCCGCCCGGGCTCAGCCACGCAAGCCGAACATCGTGTTCATGATGGCCGACGACATGGGCGTGTCCGACATCTCCATCTACGGCAGGCCGGACTTCCAGACGCCCAACATCGACCGCATCGGCCGCGAGGGCGTGCGCCTGGCTCAGGCCTACGCCAACTCGCCGGTATGCTCCGCCAGCCGCACCGCTCTGATCACGGGTCGCTACCAGTATCGCATTCCCCTGGGGCTGGAGGAGCCGCTGGCCGGCGGCGGGCATGAGGCGGGCCTGCCGCCCAGTCACCCGACCCTGCCGTCGCTGCTCAGGAAAGCCGGCTATGGCACGACCCTGGTCGGCAAGTGGCACCTCGGCCCCCTGCCCAACTACGGACCGCTGAAGAGCGGGTACGATCATTTCTACGGCTTCCGTGGCGGAACGGTGGACTACTTTTCGCACAAGGGCGTCACCAACAACGACGACCTTTGGGATGGCGACGTCCAGGTGCATCAAACGGGCTACCTGACCCAGCTGCTTGGCGACCAGGCGGTCGCCGCCATCGGCGACTACGCCAAGGCGCATCAGCCGTTCTTCCTATCGCTGCACTTCAATGCTCCGCACTGGCCCTGGGAAGGTCCCGAGGACGAGGCGGAGTCCAAGCGGGTTGCTGGCAGCAACCTGCGCGACTGGGATGGCGGCGATCAGCAGACCTACCGGCGCATGGTCCAGGCAATGGACAAGGAAGTGGGCCGGGTGCTGGACGCGCTCGATGCGAACGGCGTCGCCCAGGACACCATTGTCATCTTCACCAGCGACAACGGCGGCGAGCGCTTCGCTAACACTTGGCCATTCAACGGCCGCAAGACCGAGCTGCTGGAAGGTGGCGTGCGCGTGCCGGTGCTGGTCCGCTGGCCGGCGGGCCTGCCCAAGGGCAGGGTCAGCGATCAGATCGGCATGACCATGGACTGGTTGCCCACCCTGTTGACCGCCGCCGGCGGGGCGCCCGATCCGGCCTATCCCAGCGACGGAATCGACCTGATGCCGATCCTCTCCGGCAGGGCGCCGCCCAAGCCGCGCGAGATATTCTGGCGCTACAAGGCCAACTGGCAACGTTCGGCCCGCATCGGCAACCTGAAGTACCTCAAAATCCTCGACAACGAGTTCCTGTTCGACGTGGTCGCCGACCCGATGGAACGGGCTAATCTGAAAAATCGAAGGCCCGACGATTTCGCGCGCCTGAAAGCCCGCTGGGCAGCCTGGAACGACGGAATGCTGCCGGAAATCGCCGAAAGTTTCACCGAAGGCTTTACCGGCGCCGAATTCGCCGACCATATCGGCGCGCCCAAGGCGAGCCTGCTGCCAGACCCCGGGTTGGCTCAAAAACCGCACCCCTGAGCTTATCGTCAAGCTTTGTTGCGGCGCCGGTAGACATCGACCGCCTTCGACCCCAAATAAGGCGCTTGGGGGTTGGGTGACGCTGCGGCGTCCTCGCTGTGCGACGGCTGATCATCGCCGCAGCCGGGCCTTTCCCGCCGATTGGACCCGCTTCGTTTTCCTGAGCTCATGGCCCCGTTGCGCACTTTTGCCAGCCTCGCCCTTACCGCACTTGCCCCCATCGTGGGCGGGGTGCTGCTGAGTGCGTGCGAGCCCAAGGAGGAAACCCTCGCCGCCGCCCCTCCGCCGTCGATTGTCGGCCGGGTGCGGGTTCTGGACGCCAACGTGCTGATCGTCGACGGCAAGCACATCACCCTGGCCAACGCCTATGCCCCGGAAACCCTGCTCCACGCCCGCTGCTGGGCAGAGGCTCTGGCTTCGGACCGCGCCACCGCATTCGTCAAGGACTTGGTCGAGCACGCCCGCAGCTTCGACTTCAAAGCGAACGGCCAGCGCGACACCTACAACCGCGAGGTCGGCGCGCTGTCGATCGACGGGGCCGACCTCGGCGATATCCTGTTCGAACAGGGCCTCGCCGCCCGCTCCGTGCAGCCGCGCTTCGACTGGTGCCAGCCGATCAGCAAGCAGGCCGAGGGCGCCCCGAAAATCTCAGCCCTGTACACGTCCAACTAGCCGCAGGGTTTAAGCGGCCCTGGCCCCTTCCAGCGCCTGACGTTCGCCGTTAGGTTTGCGGCCTGCGCGCGGGTATTGAAGCGGGCGCGCAGGCTAGGGTTCTCCGCACCGCACGCCAGGCAGGGTATGAAAAGCAAGAAGCGGCCGTTGAATTTCGCTGCACCGTCCTTTGCCGAGGACGCGCCGCCCGCAGCCGTGACTGAAGAGTCCCTGTCGCTGGGCATGCCGCCTGTTCCTACCGAGGAAGCCCCGGCGCCCGCCAGGGCTTCGCGCAACATGCCGCAGAAGACCGCGACCGAAGCGCCCTTGCCCCCCCTGACGGGTCCGTCCAAGCCGGCGGCCGCGCCCGGAACCGGCTTCATCTATTTCCTGGCCGTGGTCGCCACCGTCCTGTGGGCCGGCGGTTTGGCCGCCTACACCCTGGGTCTGCGCTCGCACGTCGGCCCGTTCGTAGACGAAGGCTTCGCCACCCTCGTTCTGATCCTGCTGGGCCTGGCGCCCGTCGGCCTGATCTGGATCGGCGCCTTCGCCATGCGCCAGGGCGCTCGCCTGCTGGCCGAGGTCAATCGCCTGCAGACCCTGGCGGACCAGATGATCGCCCCCACTGCCCTGGCCGCCGCTCGGGCCGGATCGACCGTCAACGCCATCCGTCAGGAAATCCAGGGCGCCACCCGCGCCGCCGACAAGGCGCAGCAGGAACTGCTCAACCTGCAGAACACCCTGGCCCGCGAAAGCGACCGCCTGATCGAGATGGCGTCCGGCGCGGCGCGCGACGCCATGGGCCTGGTGGAAAGCCTTGGCCGCGAGCGCTCCGAATTCAGCGTGTTGTCCGGCAAGCTGGAGACCCGCGTCGGCGAGATCGGCGACGCCATCGGCCGCCATGCCCGCATGGTCACCGAAGCCTCCGACCTGGCCCAGACCCAGATCGGCGAGGCCGAAGCCATCCTGGCGGCCCGCGCCGCCGATCTGGCCGCCGCCGCCGGCGAAGCCACCGAAGCTGCGCGCATGGCAGGCGACGACATGGCCCGTCAGGCCGCGCGTCTGGAGCAGGCCAGCGTCACCGTCACCGAGCAATCGCAGTTGGTGGAGGAAGGGCTCGGCCAGCAGCGCGCCACCCTGGTCACCGTCGCCCACGGCATGCGCGCCGACCAGGAAGACATGGCGGTCCACTTCGAAAGCCAGCGCGCCCAGCTGTCGGAGATGCTGCTGCACGCCGAGCAGGGCGCCATGCAGGTCGGTGAAGTGGCCCTGCGCGGGGCTCAGACCCTGCGCGACCTGATCGCCGCCGCCGCCGAGCAGATGCGCGAGATGGGCGAGCAGGCCCAGACCGAGCGTGACCTGCTGGGAGGATCGGCCCTGCAATCCCTCGGCGCCTTCTCCGAGGCCGCCGCCTTCGAGCGCCGGGCGCTGGAAGAGGAGACCCGCCGCGCAATCGAGGATCTGGCCGAAGCCGCCGAGTCCGCGCACAAGGCGGCCGAACGCGCCGGCGCCGCCGCCCGCGTCAAGGTCGAGCAACTGTCGGAAGCCGCCTTCATCGCCGGTCAAAAGGCCGACGCCACCTTCGACACCCGGCTCAACGAGGCGCGCGGCCTGATCGAACGTTCGGTGCAGCTGGTCGACGAGGCCGGCAGCCGCTCGGCGCAAAAGCTGGAACAGGGTGTGGGCGCCGCCTACACCGCCCTGGACGTCCTGCAGCGCAGCCTGGCCGAGATCGAAGCCCGCGCATCGAGCCTGCCGATCCAGGTCACCGCCAGCAGCGAGGAAATCCACGCCGCCTTCGAGACCGCCAACCAGACCCTGCTCGAGGGCGCCCGCAAGGCGGCCCATGAGCTGGAAACCATCGACAGCGCCTTCCAGGAACGGGTCAAGCGCAACTACGAGATGCTGAGCCAGGCCGTGCGCCTGATGGGTGTGCTCGGCGGCGGAGCTCAGGCCCGCGCCAGTGGTCCGGCCCTCCCGCCCCGGCCCGCGCCGACCCCGCCGCCGCCCCTGCCCCTGCGCCAGCGGGCTCCAGCCCCGGAAGCTCAGGTCGAGCCCGAACCTGAACCCGCGCCCGAGCCGCCCCAGCCGATGTCCGCGCCGGCCTATGAGGACGATGACTTCGACCTGCGACCACGCCTGAGGCTGACCCCCGCGGTTCACGACGACGAAGACGAAGAGCCGCTGTTCGAGCATCCGTCGGCGCGCCAAACCCCGCCCGCCGGGGCCGATCCCGATTGGACCTGGAACGAGCTGGTCTCGGCGCTGGACGAGAACGACGCCGACGATCAGGAGATGGAGCGCTCGCTGCTGGCCGAGATCGACGGCCTGGGCATCGACGCCCCGGCCCTGATCCCGCAACGCCGCCTGAACGACATCTCCATCGCCTACGAGAACGGCGATGCGGCGGTGGCCCGAGAACTGGTCCAGCGCCTAGCACCCGCCGCCGTCCGCAAGCTGGGCCGCCGGGTTCTGACCGACAAGCTGCTGCGCGCCCAGGCCGACCGCTTTGTCGACCGCTACACCGGCTTGATGCGCGGCGCCGCCCGGCGCGGCGACGAAGGCGTCACCGCCGTCGGCCTGCTCAATACCGCGGCCGGCCGCGCCTTCCTGTTACTGGACGCCGCGGTCGGCGCCCGGACCTGATGCGCAGTCTCTCCGCGCAGGCCGAACGCTGGCCGATCGCCGGCGCCTTCGTCATCGCTCGTGGCTCAAAGACCGAGGCCCATGTGGTGACGGTCGAGATCGCCGAGGACGGCAAGGTCGGACGCGGCGAAGCCACGCCCTATCCCCGCTATGGGGAGACGGTCGAGAGCGTGCTGGCTGAGATCGAGGAGGCCCGCCCCTTCATCGAGGGCGGCCGGGGGCGCGGCAAGCTGCAGGGGCGGATGAAGCCGGGCGCCGCGCGCAACGCCATCGACTGCGCGCTGTGGGATCTGGAAGCCAAGCGCGCCAACCGCCGCGCCTATGTTCTGGCCGGCAGTCCGCGCCTGGAGCCGGTGCAGACCGCCTTCACCATCAGCCTAGGCCCGCCGCAGACCATGGCCGAGCACGCCGCCGCCAATGCCGCACGGCCTCTGCTGAAGCTCAAGATCGGCGGCCCCGGCGACCTGGACCGGGTCGAGGCCGTGCGCCGCGCCGCGCCGGGCGCCCGTTTGATCGTCGACGCCAACGAGGGCCTGTCCTTCGAAGACTTTCGCCTCCTGGCCCCCGAACTGGCGAAACTCGGCGTTGTTCTGATCGAACAGCCGCTCAGGGCTGGTGAGGACGAGGCCCTGCAGGGTTTCGAAAGCCCCGTCCTGCTGTGCGCCGACGAAAGCCTGCACACCCGCGCCGAGCTCGCCGCCTGCGTCGGCCGCTACGGCTGCGTCAACATCAAGCTCGACAAGGCCGGTGGTCTCACCGAGGCCCTGGCTCTGGCGACTGAAGCACGAACGATTGGCCTGCAGATCATGGTCGGTTGCATGGTTTCCACCTCCCTGGCCATGGCTCCTGCCCTGATCCTGGCGCAGGGCGCCGAGTTCGTGGACCTCGACGGACCGCTGCTGCTGGCGCAGGATCGCAAACCGGGCCTGACCTACCTCGGCTCGATGGTCGAACCATCCACCCCCGAGCTCTGGGGCTAGGAGACGCAGATGCAAGGCCGCAACCGTCTGGTCCTCGCGTCGCTCAGTGGCTTCGTCGCCGTCGCCGCCGGCGCTTTTGGAGCCCACGGCGCCCCGACGCCCGAGGCCAAGGCCCTGCTGGAGACGGGCGGCCACTATCAACTGGCCCACGCTCTGGCCGCCATCGCCGCGATCCTCGTCTGGCGCACCGCCCAGGCCCTCTTCGCCGGGATCGCTGCCTGGCTGTTCCTGACCGGCGCCCTGATCTTCTCCTGCAGCCTTTACGCCATGGCCCTTGGAGCTCCCCGCATCCTGGGCGCGGTCACCCCAATTGGCGGCCTATTGCTGCTGGCCGGCTGGCTGACCCTGGCCTGCAGCGCCTGGACCGCACCCCGTTCGGCGCCCCTCTAAGCAATCGATTGGAACCGGAGGCCGGTTTGGGGATAAATGGGTCCATGGACCGCTCCCCCGCCTCCGCCGCCCTGTCCGCAAACTCTTCGTCGCGGCGCGGCCTCTATGCCGAACAAGACCCGTTCGACTCCGGCTGGATCAAGGTCGGACCGCCCCACGAGATCTACTACGAGGTTTGCGGCAATCCTCGAGGCAGGCCGGCGGTGGTGCTGCATGGCGGTCCCGGCGGCGCGATCAACCCGACCATGCGCCGCTTCTTCGATCCCAAGCGCTGGCGCACGGCCCTGTTCGACCAGCGCGGCTGCGGCCGCTCGCGGCCCAACGCCTCGCTCGAGGACAACACCACCTGGTCGCTGATCGAGGACATAGAGCGCCTGCGCGTGCACCTCGGCGTCGAGAAATGGACCGTGTTCGGCGGCTCATGGGGCTCAACCCTGGCCATCGCCTACGCCATCATGCACCCCGACCGCGTCGAGGCCCTGGTCCTGCGCGGCATCTTCCTGCTGACTGAACGTGAGCTGCACTGGTTCTATCAAGACGGCGCCTCGATGCTGTTCCCCGACGCCTGGGAGCGCTTCCTGAAGCCGATCCCCGAGGCTGAGCGCGGCGACCTGATCACCGCCTACCACAAGCGCCTGACCGGCTCAGACCGCGCAGTTCAGATCGAGGCGGCGCAGGCCTGGAGCCAGTGGGAGGGCGACACCATCTCGATTCGCGGTCCCGAAGCCCGGCCGCCCAAGTTCAACGAGGCCGACTTCGCCGTCGCCTTCGCCCGCATCGAGTGCCACTTCTTCCAGAACCGCGGCTTCTTCGACGAAGACGGCTGGCTGCTGAAAAACGCCGGCAAGCTGAAGGACATCCCGGGCTGGATCTTGCAGGGCCGTTTCGACGTTGTCACGCCGCTGGACGCCGCCTGGAAGCTGAAAACCGCCTGGCCCAAGGCCCGCTTCGACATCATCTGGGACGCCGGCCACGCATCGACCGAGCCCGGCATCATCGACGGCCTGGTGCGGGCGACCGACGCCGCGGCGCTGCTATGAAGGTGATCTAGACCAGCGCGCCCTTGCCGCTGGTGACTTCGGTATAGCGGTGCACGCGCACCGACTGGATCAGGCCGAAGCCGACCATCACCGTGATCATGACCGTGCCGCCGTAGGACAGCAGCGGCATCGGCACCCCCACCACCGGCGCCAGGCCCATGACCATGGCGGCGTTGATGAAGACGTACAGCGCGAAGGTCGAGATCACGCCCGAGGCGGCGAGCCGTCCGAAGTGGCTGTGCGACAGGCTGGCGGTGCGCAGGGCGATCAGGATCACCGCGGCGAACAGGGCCAGGATCGTGAAGCAGCCGACGAAGCCGAACTCCTCGGCCAGGGTGGCGAAGATGAAATCGGTATGCTTCTCGGGCAGGAAGTTCAGCTGGCTCTGCGACCCCAGGCCGAAGCCCTTGCCCAGCAGGCCGCCGGACCCCAGCGCGATCTTCGACTGCAGGATGTGATAGCCGGCCCCGGACGGGTTCTGTTCGGGATGCAGGAAGGTCAGGATGCGGTCGCGCTGATAGCCGTGCATGACGAACAGCACGAACGGCGGCACGGCTACGACTGCCCCCAGCCCGCCGACCGCCACCAGCCGCATGCTAAGCCCTGCCAGGATCATCACCGCCCCGCCAGTAGCCGCCAGCAGGATGGCGGTGCCGAGATCGGGCTGCTTGGCCACCAGGCCAACCGGGACCAGGATCATCGCCGCTGGGACTAGCAGCTTCCAGGACAGCTTGGCCTCGGCGGCCGACAGGCCGTGGTAGAAGCGCGCCAGAGCGAGTACGAGACCGATCTTCATGATCTCGGACGGCTGGATGCGCACGAAATGCAGGTTCAGCCAGCGCCGCGCGCCCAGCGAAACCTCGCCGACGAACGGCACCGCCAGCAGCAGCAGGAAGGCTACGGCGTAGACCGGATAGGCCGAGGCGAACCACACCCGCACATCCACCAGCGCCAGCACCAGCAGGAGCGCCATGCACAGGCCGAAGCGGGTCATGTGCTTCATCGCCCACGGCTCCCACGAGGCCTTGGCGATGGAATAGAGCATCAGCCCGCCCATGCCGGCGATCAGGCAGACCAGGAAACAGAAGGTCCAGTCGATCTGGCCGATCTTGATGACCAGCCGGTCGCGCTCGCCGGGCCGTGTAAGAGCGCTGGCGGTCATAGGGGCATCGGGTCCGCGACGGGATTGCCGTTGGCGTCGGTGGGCAGCGGCGGTGCCGCGCCCTCGGCCGGCGAATTGGGATCGGTTTGCGGGAAGGCCGGCATCGGCAGCGGCTTTTCGATCATCGCCCGAATTTCGGGATCCTTGAGTAGGGTCACCCGCATGATCTCCCGGGCCCGGGGCGCGGCCGCTCCGGCGCCGAACCCGCCATGCTCCACCAGCACGCTTAGGGCATAACGCGGGTTGTCAGAGGGCGCGAAGGCGATGAACCAGGCGTGGTCGCGCAATTCCCAAGCGCCGTTGGTGCCGTGCACCCCGCGGCCGCCGGCGTAGTTGCGGCCTTGGGCGGTGCCGGTCTTGCCCGCCATCAGGATCGAGCCGAGCCCAAGGTTGGCCACCCGCGCGGCGGTGCCGTTGCCGCTGGTCACCGCGGCCATGGCCGAGCGCACGAAGTCGATGTTCTCGCGCTTGAACGGCAGGTCCGGCGCAGTCTCGTTACGCGGCTGCAGCACCCCGCCGATCGAATGGATCAGACGTGGCTGGATAGCCTTGTTTCCGTTGGCAAGGCGCGCGGCCTGCACCGCCAGCTGCATGGGGTTGAGGTGCAGGTAGCCTTGGCCGATGCCCATGCTGGGCGTCTCGCCAGGATGCCAGACCGGGTCCTTCTTGAAGGTGCGCTTCTTGTAGTCGGTGTCGGGCACCAGCCCCGGCTTCTGCCCGGGAATGCCAAGGTCGAATATCTCGCCTAGACCGAACTCGCGGGCCACCGCGGCGATCTTGTTGGGTCCGAGGCTGAGCGCGCACTGGTAGAAATAGATGTCGCACGAGGTAGCGATGGCGCCGTGCAGGTTCTGCGCCCCATGCGACTCGTCGCAGTGCCAGACCCGTCCGCCCCACGGCCATGCCCGATTGCAGACGTGGACGATATTGGGGTCGTAGCCGTTCTCCAGCGCCGCCAGGGCGACCATGGTCTTGAACGTCGAGCCCGGCGGATAGGTGGCGGTCAGGGCCTTGTTGAACAGCGGCTTGTGGTCGTAGCCCGTCAAGGCCGCGTATTCCTTGCCGCCCACGCCCTTGACGAAGGAGTTGGGGTCGAAGCTTGGCGCAGACAGCATGCACAGCACGTCGCCGTTGCGGCAGTCCATCACCACCGCCGCGCCTGATTCCTCACCGAACACTTCAAGCGCCCGGTTCTGGATGTCGGCGTCCAGCGTTAGGACCACGTCCTTGCCTGCGGTCGGCTTCACGTCGCCGCCGGGGTCCTTGTGCACGACCCGACCACGAGCATCGACCTCGACCTTCTGCCCGCCGGACTTGCCGCGCAACATCACGTCCAGCGACTTCTCGACGCCCTGCTTGCCGATCCGGAAGCCCGGGTGGTGCAGCAGGAGTTGATCTTCGTCTTCTGCTGCGTGCTGCAGATCGGTTTCCGACACCTTCGAGACGTAGCCGACGACGTGAGCGAAGGCGCCGCCGAAATTGTAGACCCGCACTTCTCCCATGTCCGGGGTCACCCCCGGCAGTTCAGGCAGGCGGGCGTTGACCCGGGCAAACTCGTCCCAGCTCAAATCCTCCGCCACGACCACCGGCACATAGCGCCCCGCCTGGGTGAAGTCGCGGATCAGCTGCTTGCGCTTGTCGGCCGGGATCGAGATCACCTTGGACACCTCGTCCAGGGTCTCGTCGACATTTCCGCCTACCTCGTCGCGCGACACAAGCAGGCGGAATGTCGGACGGTTGGAGGCCAACTCGACCCCGTTACGGTCCAGCACCCGCCCGCGCGGCGGCGGCACCAGGCGATAGTTGTACTGGTTGGAGGCCGACAACAGCTTGTAGCGGTTGTTCTCAACCAGCTGCAGTTCCATCAGCCGTCCGCTTAGCCCAAGCACGCCCAGCGCAGTCAGGCCGCCCGCCATCAGGGCGCGGCGGTGGAACACGCCCTGGCGCTCGTTAACCTCGTTGAAGAAGATGTGCGGTTCGCTGCTCATCTGAAACGGGGGTCCGCATCCTCGAAACGCCCTATCAGGCCGTCGGCCAGGGGATAGAGCAACACCGTCGGCGCCCATTGTCCGGCCACCGCCAGCAGGCTGGGCGCATTGCCGGTTTCAATCAAGACGGCAAGGTAGGCTACGCCCATGGCGAAGGAGGCCGCCGCGCCGAACCAGGCCCACAGCATTATCCGGCTTTGACCGCTCATCATGTTTCGCGTGACCAGAATGAAGGCATAGGCGGCCAGCAGCGCCAGAGCCCACATGCCCAGTCGTCCACCCCATACCAGGTCGTTGAACAGACCCAGCGCCAGGAGGCAGATGGGGGCCAGCAGCGAGGGCCGCAGCACCGCCCAAGCGAAGGCGGGGATCAGGGCGAACAACGGCTCGGGCAATTGCAATCCATGGACGCGAATCGGCGCGCAGAACAGCAAGGTCGCCGCCATGCTGGCGAGCATCGGCAGAGCCACCCAATGGATCGGGTCCAGGCGCTCGGCTGTCAGGGCCATCAGTTGGCCTTTGCCGGCGGGGCCGACGAGGCCGCCGGCGCCGGCTTGGCGACGGTGGGTGCGGGCGTGGCTGAAACGGGCGGTTTGGGCGGGGCGAGGCTGGGAGCGATCGGCGGCGTAACCGTAACAGCCTGCGTCGGTCGCTGCGCCAGGGGAACAGTGGGCAGCACCGGCTGCGCCAGCTCCTGCTGGTTCACCAACTGCGAGAAGTCCTTGAACAGTAGGATGCGCACGAAATCGATGGACGTCTCGTCAGCGTCCAGACGCACGCGCCAGGCGCCGTCCAGTCCCTTGACCGCCGTGCCCACCGGCAAGCCTCGCGGGATCATGCCGCCATCACCGGAGGTCAGGACCCGGTCGCCGTCCTTGATCGGATCGCCGCCGCGGAGATATTCGAGCCTGGGCGTGGCCCCGGCGTCGCCGGTCAGGATGGCTCGGGCGTCGGTGCGGTCGATCAACACCGGGGTGCGGCTGGCCACATCGGTCAAGAGCAGGATGCGGCTGGCGCCCCGCGTCACCCCGATCACCCGCCCAACCAGGCCGCGCTCGCTCATCACCGGATTGCCGACCTCGACCCCGCGCTCCTTGCCGGCGTCGGCCAGGCGGGTATCGGCGAACGGCCCGCGCGCATCGAGGATGACATGGGCCGCGGTCATTGGGATCGGCGGGTTGGTCTGAAAACCCAGCAGGGCCCGGTAGCGTTGGTTGGCGTCCTGCAGCGCGATGGCGGATGAGCGCCACTGGCGCAGTTCGGTGTTCTCGGCGCGCAGGCGACGGTTCTCGGACACGGTGCCGAAGTAGTCGCGCACATAGTCGGCGCCCTGCTCGGTCCAGCGTCCAGGAACCGAGACGGCGCGTCCAATGGGGGAAGTCGCTATGTCGGCCATGGCCCGGGTGGCCCCGACCGCGCCGGTCTGCACCGTTTCACGGCGATCGCTGAGCAGCAGGGCGACGGCCACCACCGCAGCGACAACCATCGCCACGCCGACCGTCCAGGTCAGCGGAACCTTGAGATCCTGAAAATGTCCGTCGCGGTAGGACACCTAACGTCTCCCGCACTTCCTGTTCGCTCGGCCGAGCCACACCCGACTCAGCGAGTGTCACCCAAACATCTAAAAATTGTGGACCATTTCAGTGTCCGAAATCTGCCCCGTCCGTCGGGCGATCCCCTATCTCAGCCTCGTGAAATAACCCGCAGGTCACCCCTTCAAGACAGACTGGATTCCAGCACGCCCTTCATCCAGCGCGGGTGCTCCAGGATCTTGCCGCAGCCCAGGGCCACGCACGACAGCGGGTCGTCGGCCACGGTCACCGGCAGGCCGGTGTGGTCGCGGATTTCGGCGTCCAGGCCGCGCAGCAGAGCGCCGCCGCCGGTCAGCATGATGCCCTTGTCGGCGATGTCGGAGGCCAGCTCAGGCGGCGTGGCTTCCAGGGCGACCTTCACCGCTTCGACGATCTGCCCGACAGGTTCGGCCAGGGCGTCGGCGGCCTGCTTTTCAGAAATGCGCACTTCGCGCGGCACGCCGTGCATCAGGTCGCGGCCCTTGACCGCGATGGCCAGGCCCTCGCCGTCGATCGGGGCGCGGGCGGTGCCGATTTCCTTCTTGATGCGCTCTGCGGTGGTTTCGCCGATCAGCAGGTTATGGTTGCGGCGCATGTAGCTGATGATGCTGTCGTCCATCTTGTCGCCGCCGACCCGCACCGAGCGCGAGTAGACGATGCCGGACAGGCTGAGCACGGCCACTTCGGTGGTGCCACCGCCGATGTCGACGACCATCGAGCCGGTCGGCTCATGGATCGGCAGGCCGGCCCCTATGGCCGCGGCCATGGGTTCGTCGATCAGGCCGACGCGGCGCGCCGAGGCGTTGAGGCAGCTGTCGTTGATCGCGCGGCGTTCCACGGCGGTGGCGCCTGACGGCACGCAGACGATGACCTTGGGGTTCACGAAGCCCTTGCGGTTGTGAACCTTGCGGATGAAGTACTTGATCATCTCCTCGGCAACTTCGAAGTCGGCGATGACCCCGTCGCGCATCGGACGGATCGCTTCCATGTGGCCGGGGGTGCGCCCCAGCATCTGCTTGGCTTCGATACCCACGGCGTGGACGATCTTACGTCCGCCGACATTGCGCAGCGCCACCACCGAGGGCTCGTTCAGGACGATGCCCTTACCCTTCATGTAGATCAGGGTGTTGGCCGTGCCGAGGTCGATCGCGATGTCGTTCGAGATCATACCGAAGAGGGACGAGAACATGCAGGACCTTGGCGAATAGTGGTGCTTGGGCTGGGCTACGCGGCAATTGCGTCGCGGATCGCCCCTGGCGCGACGACCCGGATCGTGTGCCCTGCGAAGCCCCTGAATTCAAGGCTTTTCGCAGAGGCGAAGTGTCAGTCGCCCGACGTTTTTGTGATTGCCCTCGGCCATACCCTCGCCACAGGCCTGCGCCTGCGACGATTAGGATCAACCCAGCGCCGTCATCGCTACCCCCACGGCCACCACCGCGCCGGCTATCCACTGGATCAAGCTTAGCTTTTCGGCGAACACCCGGCGTCCGGCGAAGGCCGCCACCGGCGCCTCGATCACGCCAAGCGCGCGCACCGGCGCGGCCGGCGCGAAACCGAGCGCGATCAGCCAGCAGACCGAGGCCATAGCCCCGCACAGCCCCGCCAGGATCGACTGCCGCCAGGACGTGAACACCGACTTCAGCGCCGGCCGGTCCCAGATCGCCAGAAGCCCGGACAAGCCGAGCGACTGGAAGGTCTGGCTGACGGTGACGGTCGCCGCCGCGGCGAAGATCGGGTGCCCCTCGTCCATGGCCAGGCCCGCCTGACGATAGGCGTTCAGCGAATAGCCGAAACACAGCCCGGACAGCAGGCCGAACACGCCGCCGGAGATCGGCTGCGGCCCGCCCGCCTCGCGCGGCCAGGTCAGCACCAGCAGCGCTGCGCTGGTGATCGCCACGCCGATCCAGGCCACGACGTGCAACTGGTCATGAAACAGCAACAGGCCCAGCACCGCCGCCAGCGGCAGCGAGCTCTGCTGCATCGACGTGCCGACCGCGAACCCCGCCCGCCGCATGGCCACCAGCAGACAGGCGGTGGCCAGCACCTGGGAGACCGCCCCGGTCAGGGTGTTCATCCAGAACGCCGCAGTCAGGTGGACCTCGGTGTCCGGACTGAGCGCATGGATCGCCAAGGCCAGGGCGAGCGAGAACGGCAGGCCGAACAGGAAGCGCACCAGGGTCGCCGCCCACGGGCCTGATTTGGGCAGCAGCCCGCGTTGCAGGGCGTTGCGCGCGACCTGCAGCACGGAGGCCGCCAGGGTGGCGGGTATCCAAAGGAGCTGGAACATCGATCAACCTGAAAGAGGAAAAGGTCCTCCGCCGGCAAGGGCGGAGGGCCGGGCCTCAGAAACCGCTGGCGATCAGCGGCTCGGGGGCGGTCTTCTCCTGGCGCAGGAGCAGGTTGTTGAGCGCGTTGACATAGGCCTTGGCCGCCGCCGTCAGGGTGTCGGTATCGGCGGCGTGCCCAGTGGCGATGCGGCCGTTCTCTTCCAGCCGGACGGACACCTGGGCCTGAGCGTCTGTGCCCTCGGTCACGGCGCTGACCTGGAACAGGCGCAGGTCCGCCTCGTGGGGCACGATCTGGCGGATGGCGTTGAACACCGCGTCCACCGGACCGTCCCCGCCGCATTCCGCAGAGTGCGCGGTCCCATCCACGGTCAGGGTCAGCTCGGCCGACTGGCCTTCGGTGCCTGCGATCACTCGCAGGCGGGTGACCGAGATGCGCTCGGCGCCGCGGGCCAGGCTGTCGTCCACCAGAGCGACGATGTCGTCGTCGTAGACGTGCTTCTTGCGGTCGGCCAGGTCCTTAAAGCGGGTGAAGGCTTCGTCGAGGGCGTTCTGGCCCAGCTCGTAGCCCAGGGCCTTCAGCTTGTCGCGGAAGGCGTGGCGGCCCGAATGTTTGCCCATCACCAGGTTGGTGGCGCCCTGTCCCACCGAGGCCGGGGTCATGATCTCGTAGGTCGAGGCGTTCTTCAGCATCCCGTCCTGGTGGATACCGCTCTCGTGGGCGAAGGCGTTCTTGCCGACGATCGCCTTGTTGAACTGCACGGGAAAGCCGGTGATCGCCGAGACGTAACGGCTGGCGCGGGTGATGTGTTCGCTGACGATGCCGGTGCCGTAAGGCAGGCTATTGCCCCGCACTTTCAGCGCCATGACGATCTCTTCCAACGCCGCATTGCCGGCCCGCTCGCCCAGGCCGTTCATCGCGCATTCCACCTGGCGCGCCCCGCCCTGCACCCCGGCCAGGCTGTTGGCGACGGCCAGGCCCAGGTCGTTATGGCAGTGGGTGGAGAACACCACCGTGTCGGCTCCAGGCACGTTCTCGATCAGGTCGCGGAACATCTCGGCGTATTCGGTCGGATAGCTGTAGCCGACGGTGTCGGGCACGTTGATCGTCTGCGCTCCAGCCTTGATCGCCGCCTCGACCGATCGGCGCAGGAAGTCGCGCTCGGTGCGGGTGGCGTCCTGCGCCGACCATTCCACATCGCCGCACAGGTTGCGGGCGTGGGTCACCGACTTGGTGATCAGCTCCAGGATCTCGTCCTGCGACATGTGCAGGATGAAGTCGCGGTGCTGCGGGCTGGTGGACAGGAAGGTGTGGATGCGGCCGCGCTTGGCCGGCTTCAGGGCCTCGGCGGCGCGCTCGATGTCCTTCACTCCGGCGCGGGCCAGGCCGCAGATGGTGCTTTCCGTGACGATCTCGGACACCCGGCGCACGGCTTCGAAGTCGCCGTTGGAGGCGATCGGGAAACCCGCCTCGATCACATCGACGCGCATCTCTTCCAGGATTTTGGCCAGCTCCAACTTCTCGTCGAGAGACATGGAGGCGCCGGGCGCCTGTTCGCCGTCGCGCATGGTGGTATCGAAAATGATGACGCGGTCTCGCTCAGACACGGCCTTGGGCTGAGCATTCTGGTCTTGGGTACACATGGGAAACTTCTCTTCGCGGGATTTATCGGGGCTTTGCGGGTTCGATCGACCCCTGCGCGCCCGGTCCCGCGACGACGCGCGGCCCTAAAGCGCCCAGGGGCTGCTAAGCCCAAGTCGCAGACCAAGGGCGAGGCCCTCGGCGGTCAGAATGGAAATGGTCGAGCGCGTGCGCATGCCGGTTATGTAGCGAAAGCGGCGAGTCCGGGCAAGCACTGCCTAGGTGCAGCGCTCAAGCGCCACGGCGTTTTTGTAGGGCCCGCCCGACAGCGTCATCGAGCTTGCATGGTCGGGATCCGGCAGGGTCAGGGTCAGGCGGCCGGGGGTGGAGCCCCTGCCCGCGTGACACACGGCCGAGATCGAATAGCCGGCGGTTGACGACACCACCTTGGCGAACTCGCAGTCGGTGGAGCCGTCGTGCAATTCCTTGGCCTTGATGATCATCGGATCCGCGCACTGGCCGCCACTAGCCGCCCATCGACCCATGAAATGTGGCGCCCCGGCTTCGCTGATCGGCGACGACACCACTTGCGGCGAGGATTCCGCGAACAAAGCCTGAGGCTTAGGCGTGCAAGCCCCAAGGGTCGCCACGACGCCAAAGGCGCCCAGGGTGAACAGCAGAAGTGGCGTCAGGGTCTTCATGCATTAACAGCGGATGGCGAGCCCTTAGGTTCCGCCGCAAAAACGTCTCATTCAGGCCCTGGAAGGTGGCGCCGCGCTGCAACAGCAGGTAAACCCCGCGCGCATACTTACGGAGTCGTCATGTCCCTGGAATCCGCTGCCCTGAGCCGCGTCAAACCGTCCGCCACCCTGGCGGTCGACGCGAAAGCCCGCGCACTGGTCGCCGAAGGCAAGAACGTGATCGGTCTGTCGGCCGGCCAGCCGGATTTCGACACCCCGGACAACATCAAGGAAGCCGCCATCCGGGCTATCCGCGAAGGCAAGACCAAGTACACCGACGTCGACGGCACGCCTGAGCTGAAGGACGCGGTCGCCGCCAAGTTCAAGCGCGAGAACGGCCTGGACTACAAGCGCAGCCAGATTCACGTCGCGCCCGGCGGCAAGCCGGTGCTGTTCAATGCTCTGGTCGCCACCTGCAATCCCGGCGACGAAGTCATCGTGCCGGCCCCCTACTGGGTTTCGTACCCGGACATGGTGCTGCTGGCCGGCGGCACTCCCGTGTTCGTGGTGGGCCCCGAGTCCAACGGCTTCAAGCTGGAGCCCGCGGCTCTGGAAGCGGCGATCACGCCCAAGACCAAGTGGGTGATCCTGAATTCGCCGTCCAACCCGACCGGCGCGGCCTACACCAAGGCCGAGCTGCGCGCCCTTGCGGACGTGTTCCTCAAGTATCCGAACGTCTGGATCATGGCCGACGATATGTACGAGCACCTGCTCTACGACGGGCTGGAATTCGCCACCATCGCTCAGGTCGAGCCCAAGCTCTACGACCGCACCCTGACGGTGAATGGCGTGTCCAAGGCCTACGCCATGACCGGCTGGCGCATCGGCTTCGCCGGTGGTCCCGAAGCCCTGATCACCCTGATGCGCAAGCTGGAGAGCCAGTCGACCTCCAACCCCTGCTCCATCGCGCAAGCGGCGGCGGTCGAGGCGCTCAACGGCACTCAGGAATTCCTCGCGCCCCGCGCCGCCGCCTTCGAAAAGCGCCGCGATCTGGTGGTCTCGATGCTGAACCAAGCCAACGGCATCACCTGCGCCAAGCCGGAAGGGGCGTTCTATGTCTATCCGTCCTGCGCCGGCCTGATCGGCAAGACCGCGCCCTCGGGCAAGGTTCTGGAAAACGACGTCGACTTCGTCACCGAGCTCCTGGAAACCGAAGGCGTGGCGGTGGTGCAGGGTTCGGCCTTCGGCCTGGCCCCCTATTTCCGCATCTCCTACGCGACCTCCGAAGCGATCCTGGAAGACGCCTGCGGCCGCATCCAGCGCTTCGCCGCCAACTGCAAATAGCTCGAAGCCGGACTGATCTATCAAGAGGGCGCATCGCGAGGTGCGCCCTTTGCCTTTTGCGGCGCCCGCGGTCAGCCCTGCTTGGAGTCGCCCGACATCACCGTCCGGTTGCGGCCCTCGCTCTTGGCCTTGAGCAGGGCGGCGTCGGCTCGCTGCAACAGAGCGCTCATCGGGCCGCCCTGCGGCGAAGCGGTCGTTGAAGCGCTTGAAATGATCGATGTCGATCATCACGCAAGCCACCGCCTCGCTGCTTGCGGCGAACAGGTTCAGCGCCTCGTCCAGCGAACGCCGGTTGTGCAGTCCCGTCAGGGCATCCCGCACCGCCAGTTCCGCCAGCCGTTCGCGCAGACGCAGGTTGGCCAAGGCCAGGCCGACGTTGTCGGACATCAGCTCCAGGTAAAGCCGGCTGGCGTCAGGTGCTGCAATGTCGCTGGCCCGATCCTCAAAATAGAGCAAGCCGATCATGTCGCCCTGGGCGGTCAAGGGAAGGCGCCGCGCCCATGGTGCGCGCGCGCTTGAGGGCCAGATCGCGGGGGCGCGTTACCCCGGCTTCGTAGCGGTAGGCGTTCAGATGACGGGCGTCGCCGCGCACCGCGTAGAGCCGCGCCTCATCGGTCAATTCTTCAACCGCAACCGCCAGGTCTTCGGCGAAGGCGTCGAAGGTCAGGTGGGTTTCAACCGCGGCGCGCTCGACCTGAGCCGAATGGACCGACATCAGGAAGGCGGCACCCGACAAGCCCGTCAGCAGGACGGTGATGCCATAGGCCCAGTTGGTGATGGTGCTGATGCGCATGGACCTACTTCTCCGCGCATAGGATTTCCGAAGCGTTACAACGTCAAGTTGCGTCGCAGGCGCTAAACCGTGCGGGTCACAGCGAAATCGGCCAGGGCTTCCAGAGCGCGGCGCCATTCGCCGTCAGGGAACAGCTCCAGCGCGGCCTTGGCCGTCTCGGCATAGTCGGACGCGAGGTCCAGGGTTGCGTCTAGCGCCCTGGTGCCGACGATCAGTTCGCGGGCGCGTTTGAAATCCGCCTCTGTCTGCTGCAGTTCCCCGATCACCCGCTGCCAGAAGTCGGCTTCACGCGGCCCGGAACGCTTGATCGCCAGCAGCAGGGGCATGGTCGCCTTGCCCTCGCGGAAGTCGTCGCCAGCGTTCTTGCCGAGGTCCTCGGTCTTGCCGCCGTAGTCGAGCGCATCGTCGGTCAGCTGGAATGCCAGGCCTAGGTTCAAGCCGTAGGTGCGCAGGGCCTGGATCTTGGCCTCCTCGGCCCCGGCCGCCACCGCGCCGCTTTCCGCCGCCGCCGCGAACAGTTCGGCGGTCTTGCAGCGGATGATTTCGATGTAGGTGTACTGATCCAGGTTGAGGTCGTGCGAGCGCGTTAACTGCATCACCTCGCCCTCGGCGATCACGCCGGAAGCTTTGGCCAGGATGTCGAGCGCCCGCAGCGAGCCCGTCTCGACCATCAGTTCGAAGGCGCGGGCAAACAGGAAGTCGCCGACCAGCACGCTGGACGATCCGCCCCAGATCAGGTGAGCCGCCACCTTGCCCCGGCGCAGCTGAGAGCCATCGACCACGTCGTCGTGCAGCAGGGTCGCCGTGTGGATGAACTCGACCGCCGCCGCCAGTTTCAGCGCGCCCTCGCCGCGTCCGCCGGACAGCCGGTCGGCGGCTACGGTCAGCAGAGGACGCAGGCGCTTCCCGCCTGCCGCGATCAGGTGCTCGGCCAGGGCCGGGATCACCGGCACGGGACTGTCCATGCGCTCGGTGATCAGCCCATCGACCTTGGCCATGTCCACGGCAGCCAGACGCACCAGGGCCTCGACCGAGCCGACGGGACGAACGACTGACGGTTTTACAGCATCCAAGAGGGACGGCTCCTGAGAGAGGCGCGCCCAACGCGGACGGCCTCGGAAATCGGCGCGACAATGGTCGTCCAATAGGTCAGGGTCAAGCCGAGGAGCCCCGAACCCGGCCCATGGATTCAACGCAAAGCCAAGCGGACGCAGAACTTGCCGTCAGCCAGGATGGTTTCCTGGGCGGGCGTCTGAAGCTCAGTCAGCCGCGCAAGGGCTATCGGGCGGGTATGGACGCGGCCCTGCTGGCGGCCGCCTGCGACGCTGGGCCAGGCCAGAGTGTCATCGAGGCCGGATGCGGCGCCGGGGCCGCCCTGCTCAGCGCGGCGTTGCGCCGGCCCTTGAGCCGTTTCGTCGGACTGGAACGCGATCTGGCCGCCCTGGCGCTGGCCCGCGCCAACATCACCGCCAACGGTCTTGACGAGCGCGTGGAGGCCATCGCCGGCGATGTGGCGCAGAAGCCCTCCGCCCTTGGCCTCAACCCCTTCGACGCCGCCCTGGCCAATCCGCCCTTCTTCGACGATCCGGGCGCCATCCGCGGCCCGGCGCCCGAGCGCGAGGGCGCCTGGATCGCCGACGGCGGGCTGGAGGCATGGACCCGTTTCCTGCTGAAGGGCGTGCGAGAGGGCGGGACCATCACCCTGATCCACCGCGCCGACCGGCTGGCGGATATGCTGGGCCTATTGGGAACCGGCGCAGGGTCGTTCCGAATTCGCCCCATTCATCCGTTCACGGACGAGCCGGCAAAACGCGTCTTGGTGCGGGCGATCAAGACCGGCAAGGCGCCGCTGGTGCTGCTGCCGGCCCTGGTGTTGCACGATCGCGAAGGCGGCAAGCACACCGCCGAAGCCGACGCGATCATGCGCGGCGAGGCGGACCTGGGCTGGACCTAGTCCGAGTAGAGCTTCACCGCGTCCAGGCACAACTCGAAGCCCGTCAGGTCGCCGTAGATGTCGTCGGTGACCACCACGAACAGACGCCGGGCCTCGCCCCAAAGCATCAGGTCCTCCGGCAGGCCGAAATCCTCGATCTCGCCGCCGAACCCGTCGCGCCATACGCCTCGGCGGTCGAGCTCCACGCCCATATCGGCCTCGATCCGGCCGCGCAGCTCGGCGTCCTCCTCGGCCTGCACGTTCATGTAGGCGAACACCGGCTTGCCCAAGGCGGCCATGAAGCCGGCTTCGAACGCCGTGCCGACGTTGCAATTGGGGCCGCGCCAGGGGGTCAGGTTGAGGATCGCAGCGTCAGCCAGACGCAGGCGCTGGACCCGGTCGGCGTAGATTTCTCGGGCCATGGCCTCGGAGACCTCGGTCTCCACCAGCACCGTGTCGCTGGCCAGCACCGGCACGAAGCCCTTGCCGGCGCACAGCACCTTCTTGTGCGCCAGGACGGCGTCGCCATCCTCCAGCGCGATGTCCGGTCCGCCGAGGTAGAGGGAGGCGATGCGGCGCAAGAGAGCCTCCCTCCTCGATCGGGTGGTTAGTTCTTAGCCTTGTCGACCAGGGCGCCCTTGGCGATCCAGGGCATCATGGCGCGCAGGCGAGCGCCGACTTCCTCGATCTGGTGCTCGGCGTCGCGGCGGCGGGTGGCCTTCAGAGACGGCGCGCCGACGGCGTTCTCGAGCATGAAGTCACGCACGAACTTGCCCGACTGGATGTCTTCCAGCACCCGCTTCATCTCGGCCTTGGTCTCGGCGGTGATGATGCGCGGGCCGGTGACGTACTGGCCGTACTCGGCGGTGTTGGAGATCGAATAGTCCATGTTGGCGATGCCGCCCTGATAGATCAGGTCGACGATCAGCTTCACTTCGTGCAGGCATTCGAAATAGGCCATCTCCGGAGC
>CANJMO010000044.1 GCA_947475845.1 Caulobacteraceae bacterium
TGTTGACGGTGTCGCGGCCCTCTTTCGTCCCCTTGTAATGGGGCGACTTGGCCAGGACGATCGCGACTTCGTTATCGTGGGGCAGATAGTTCAAGGTGGTGACGATGGACCAGCGGTCCATCTGGCCCTGATTGATCTGCTGGGTGCCGTGATAGAGGCCCGTGGTGTCGCCCAGACCGATGGTGTTGGTCGTGGAGAACAGCCGGAAATAGGGGTTGGGCCGGATCACGCGGTTCTGGTCGAGCAAGGTCAGCTTGCCCGACTGCTCCAGCACGCGCTGGATCACGAACATCACGTCCGGGCGGCCGGCGTCGTATTCGTCGAACACCAGGGCGATCGGGCGCTGCAGGGTCCAGGGCAGCATGCCTTCGCGGAATTCGGTGACCTGCTTGCCGTCCTTCAGGACGATGGCGTCCTTGCCAACCAGGTCGATACGCGAAACGTGGCTGTCGAGGTTGACCCGCACCAGCGGCCAGTTCAGCCGCGCGGCGATCTGTTCGATGTGGGTCGACTTGCCGGTGCCGTGATAGCCCTGGACCATCACCCGACGGTCGTAGGCGAACCCAGCGCAGATGGCGACGGTGGTCTGCGGATCGAAGCGGTAGGCCGTGTCGAGATCCGGGACGTGTTCGTCGCGGGTGGAGAAGGCCGGAACCTTCATGTCGGAGTCCACGCCGAACGCCTCGCGCACAGTGACGATGCGGTCGGGCTTCAGGGGCAGGAGCTTGTCTTCGTGTTCGGACGCGGGAGGCATACCCGGTTCTTTAGGCAGGGGCGGCGGCGGGGTCTAGTCCCCCGCACGCCAGACCGTGCAGGAGCCGGCGCGCCTGTGGCCTATTCGCCCTTGGATTTGGAGACCACCGTGCCCACGCCGGCGCCGACGACGGCGCCCACGGGACCGGCGATGACCGCGCCGGTGGCCGCCCCGGTGGCGGCGCGTTGGGTGGTGTTGTGGCCGCAGGCAGCCATTACGGCAGCGAGACCCAGAATAGTCAGTGTCGAAGTGATCTTGCCCATAGCCCTGTCTCCTTCAGACCAACGTTGATCTGAAACGGTAGGCGCTCAAGTCCGTTCCGAGAGCATGACTCAACATGCTCCGGCTGCAGGGCGCGATTTTGGTTAACTGGACTGGCCGTGATTGGTTGCCCGACTGTGGCAAATTATTTTGCACTGCAATGTGTACTTGCGACTCAGCGACAATCCTGTCAAAGAGACCAAAGTTAATCAGTTCGACCCTGACCATACGTGAGCCGGTCAGGGCCGTTTGCAGACTTTTCGCAGAGTTCGAGAGCCGCAAACGACTTGTCGGAGGGCCCCAGCGCCCTCGCCGAACGGGACACGAAACTTTGATAAGTAAGACTTACCCGCGTGCGAACGCGCGTGCGCTGTGGAGCGCCGCCTTGGCGGGTTCCGCGATGGGATTGAGTCTGGCCGCCGCCTACTTCGCGGGGGCAAATTCGACGTCTGGATTAATACATCTGCGCGCCCGCCAGATGGCCTCGGCCGAAGGGCAGGGGTTCTCGGATGCTGCACCGCAGCGCGCCGGCGACCTGCCGCCGGGGGCCTTGGCCATCGCCCAGCGCCACGATCCCTTCACCATTTCCGGCGCCGCTCAGCGCGACCGCCAGTCCGCCGACTTCGCCTCGCGCCTCGAGCGGGCCGACCGTGCGCCGCTCGGCGTCACCGCTGTCAGCCTGATGCTGCGCCCCAATCTTGGTCCTGAAGGCGACAGCATCGCCGGCCGTCTGCGCTTCGCCGCCATCGGCGCTCTCGACGGCGCCCGCGACCTCGATTGCCTGACCCAGGCCGTCTATTATGAAGCCCGCGGCGAGACCCCCACCGGCCAGGCCGCCGTGGCCCAGGTCGTGCTCAACCGCGTCCGTCACCCGGCTTTCCCCAAGACCATCTGCGCGGTGGTGTTCCAGGGCGCCGGCAAGCGCAAGACCGACTGCCAGTTCTCGTTCGTCTGCGACGGCTCGATGCGCGCCAACCGCGACGAAGAAGCGTGGGGCAAGGCCCAGCGGGTCGCCGCCCGCGCCCTCAGCGGCGTGACCGTGGCCGATATCGGCGGCGCCACCCACTTCCACGCCTCGCGTCTGGATACCCAGTGGGGCGACGGCCTGATCCGCGTGGCCCAGGTCGGGCTGCATATCTTCTACAAGTTCGGCCGTGCCCACGCGCCGTTCCAGGCGCAGCTGTTCCAGGCCCAGGCCGAACCGGCCGTGACGACGCATGATGCGGCCGAGATCAAGCCGGTGCTGGCCAGCCTGCTGCCACCAGGCCCCGCGGCCGAACCTGCCAAGGTGGAAGCCAAGGCCGACCCGGCGCCGACCGAAGCGGTCAAGCCGGTGGCTCAGGCCAGCAAGCCGGTCACACCCCCCGCCAAGCCGGAAGCGCCGACCGTCTAAGGCTAGACCTCGACGACCGTATTCTTCAGCTCGCCGATCCGGCTGATGCTGCAGACCATCTTGTCGCCGCCCCTCATCACGCCCTTGGGCTCCATGGCGAATCCGACGCCCGACGGGGTGCCTGTGGCGATCACGTCGCCGGGTTCCAGGGTCATGCCGGACGACAGGGATTCGATGATGGTCGGGATATCGAAGATCATCATGTCGACCGTGGCCCGCTGACGCTCCTCGCCATTCAGGGTGAAGACCAGTTCCAGGTCGGACGGATCGCCGATCTCGCCCTTGTCGATGATCCACGGGCCCATCGGGCAGCTGGTGTCCAGCGACTTGCCCTTGAACCACTGCACATGGCTGCGTTGCAGGTCGCGGGCGGTGACGTCGTTGATGATGGTGTAGCCGAACACATGGTCGAAGGCCTTGGCCTTGGGAATATCGCGCCCGGCCTTGCCGATGATCACGCCCAGCTCTACCTCATAGTCGAACGCCTGGGTTAGCGTTGACGGGTAGCGCACCTCGGTGTCCGGGCCGGTGACGGCGGTCGGCGCCTTGGTGAAGAAGTTGGGCACGGTAGGCAGGTCCGACTTGCGGTCGAACATGCGGTCGCCTTCCTTGACGTGGTCCAGGTAGTTGCGGCCGACGCAGAACACGTTCTTCAGCGGGCGCGGGATCGGCGCCAGCAGGCGCAGTTCCGACGCCGGGATCAGGGCGTCGGCCGCCGGCTTCTCGGCCAGGCACCGGGCGGCGGCCAGGGCCGCGTCGCCGCCACCGGCCAGGGCGACCATGGTCGAGGCGTCGAGGGTCTCGCCGGCCAGTTCCGCCGCCAAGGCGAGGTCGAGCACGCCCTGGCCTTCGAGCCAGATGCCGACGGTTCCGGTGTCGCCGGGCGGGCAGGCGCCGTGGGCGAAGGTGACGAACTTCATGGGGCGGACTCCTCTGTGGCGTCCTTTTAGCCATCCCCGGGCGCTTGGAAATAGCTTGTAAAGCGGCGCCAGCCTTCGGATATGGAGCCCATGACCGACCAAGTCCCTCAACGGCCGGAACGCTCTCGCGTCCTGGCCGCGCTGGAAGCGGTGCCCGATCCCAAGAGCGGACGCGGCCTGGTCAGCGCCGGGCTGGTCCAGGCCTTGGTGGTGGCGCCCGGCCGGGCGGGCTTCATGATGGAGGTCGAGACCGGCGAGGGTCCGCTCTACGCCCCCGTGCGCGAGGCCGCCGAGGCCGCGCTGATGACCGTTCCCGGGGTCGAGAAGGCCCAGGTCGCCCTGACCGCAGACCGCGAACCGGCCGGAGCGCCGGGGACGGTGCGCGTGCGCCGGGGCGCCGAGCCTGAACCCGCCGCCCATTCCCATGAGCGGCCGCATGCCCACCCGCATGGTCACGAACATAGGTCGGCCGCGCCGACGCCTCAGCCGGTGGTCGCGGGAAAACCGGCCCATGTGCGTCATGTCCTGGCGGTGGCCAGCGGCAAGGGCGGAGTCGGCAAATCGACGGTTGCGGTGAATCTCGCCGCCGCCCTGGCCCAGCTCGGCCTGCGCACCGGCCTGCTCGACGCCGACGTCTATGGCCCCTCCGTGCCGCAGATGACCGGCGCCCGCGCCGAGCCCAAGTCGGTGGGCGGCAAGCTGCTGCCGCTGGAGGCCTGGGGTATGAAGGTGATGTCTATCGGTCTGCTGGTCGATGAGGCGGCGCCGATGATTTGGCGGGGCCCGATGGCGTCCTCGGCGCTGAACCAACTGCTCAATGACGTGGTCTGGGGCACGGCGGAAGAGCAGCTCGACGTGCTGGTGATCGACATGCCGCCGGGCACCGGCGACATCCAGCTGACCTTGGCCCAGCGGGTGCAGCTGTCCGGCGCGGTGGTGGTGTCGACGCCGCAGGATGTGGCCTTGATCGACGTGCGGCGCGGCGTCTCGATGTTCGAGAAGACCCATGTGCCGATCCTCGGCGTGATCGAGAACATGGCCTATTTCCCCGATCCCACGACCGGCCAGCCCATCGAGATCTTCGGGCGGGGCGGAGCGCAGAAGACCGCCGCCGCGCTCGGCGCGCCATTCCTTGGCGAAGTGCCGATCGACCCGGCGCTGCGCCAGGCCTGCGACGAGGGCCGGCCCTATGTGATCGTGGCGCCGGACAGCCCGGCGTCGATCGCCTTACTGGCTATGGCCGCTCAGGTGGCCGAAGCACTGAACCAGGGCGAGGGGCTCAAGCCCGCGCCGAGGATCGTCATCGAGCGCTAAGGCGGCGTGCGGTCCATGATCGCGGTCAGGCCCTGGCCCTTGAGCGGTAGTTCCGACGCGACCCGTCCTGCCAGTTCACGCACGCCCACCGGATAGGCGTCGCCGCCCTCGGCGATCTCGACGGCGCGGGCGGCCAGGGTCTCCAGGTCGCGGGCCAGTTGCTCGACCTGCTCGCGCGCCAGCATGCGCGCTTCATTCTGCAGCCGGCGCACGCGCTGGGGCGTGGTCTCCGGACCCCGGCCGAGATCATAGAGCTCGGCGCCCGGGGCGCCTTTGAACGTCGAGGGTAGTCCGGTCAGGTGGCGGGCGGCCATTGGGTTGCTCCAGGGAGCAGGGTCCCGCCCGCTCCGTCATCGTAGAATCCGCGATACACGCGAATGTTCCGGCCGGTCGCGGAACAATCCCGGAGCGTTGCCCAGCCGACACACTCCCACTAAGCCGGACCTCGCCTCCGCTGTGCAGTCGGTTTATGCGTAAGGCCATGGCGAGGAAGCGTCCGAACGGATGAAGCGTATCTGCGTGCTGCTGTGCCTGCTGGCGGTCTGGCTGGGCGGGCCCCGCCCGGTCCGCGCCGACGAAGGCATGTGGACCTTCGACAACTTCCCCATGGCGGCCCTGTCCAAGGCCTATGGGGTCAGCATCGACCAGACTTGGCTGGAGCATGTGCGGCTGTCGGCGGTGCGGCTGACCTCGGGCTGTTCGGCGGCGGTGGTGTCCGCCGGCGGCCTGGTGATGACCAACCACCACTGCGTGGTCGACTGCGCCCAGGCCCTCTCGACACCGCGCAACGACCTGCTTCAGGACGGCTTCCTGACGCAGACCATGGCCGAGGAGCGCCGGTGCCCGGGCCAGCAGGCCGAAATCCTGGTCGACGTGTTCGACGTGACCAAGGACCTGCAGCCGCCGCCCGGCTCCGCCGCTGTGCGCCAGCGGGCGCGCGACGACGCCTGGGCCAAGGCCGAGCGCGAGCGCTGTCCCAATACAACGATCTACCGGTGCCAGATCGTCGCCTTCTACCGCGGCGGCCAGTACATGCTGTACCGCTACCGCATCTACAGCGACGTGCGGCTGGTGTTCGCGCCGGAATTCGCCACAGCCTTTTTCGGCGGGGATCCCGACAATTTCAACTTCCCGCGCTACGACCTCGATGTCAGCTTCCTGCGCCTCTACGAAGACGGCGCGCCGGCGGTGACGCCGGAGTATCTGCGCTGGAACCCCGCCCCTCCGACGCCCGGCCAGCCGGTTTTCGTGGCCGGCAACCCCGGCGCCACCGAGCGGTCCCTGACCGTCTCGCAACTGGAAACCCAGCGCGACTTCGCCCTGCCGGTTGCCCAGAAGCAGCGCGCCGAACTGCGCGACCTCATGGCGGCCTACGCCCAGGAGAATGCTGAGCAGAAGCGCCTGGCCGAGTCGCCGCTGTTTGGTGTGGAGAACAGCTACAAGGTCTACGCGGGCCGACAGTCCACCCTGGACGACCCCACCTTCATGGCGTCCCGGCGCAAGGAGGAGGCCGATCTCAAGCGTCGGGTCTCTGGCCGCGGCGATCTCAGCGCCGAGATCGGCGACCCGTGGAGCCGCATCGACAAAGCCCAGAAGGCTTATTGGGAGCTGTATCTGTTCTACCGCCAACTGGAGGCGGGGGCCGGCAGCCTGTCGGAGCTATTCACCGACGCCCGCACCCTGGTGCGCGCGGCGGCGGAACGGATCAAGCCGCCGGGACAGCGCCTGTCGGAATATTCGGACGCCCGGCTCCCCCTGATCGGCCGCGCCTTGCTCGACGACCGTCCCATCGATCCGAAGCTGGAGGAGCTCTACCTCGGCTTCTGGCTATCCAAGACCGCCGAAGCTCTGACGCCAAACGATCCGGACGTGCGGATGATGCTCGGCAACGAGACACCCAAGGCCTTGGCCGCACGACTGGCCCGAGGCTCGCGCCTGGCCGACCCGGCGGTGCGCAAGGCTCTGTGGGAGGGAGGGCAGGACGCGATTCTGGCGTCGACCGACCCAATGATCCGCTTCGTGCTCCTGACCGATCCCCAGGCCCGAGACATCCGCAAACAATGGGAACAGAGCGTCTCGGCTCCGTCCGACGCCGGCGCCGAGCGCGTGGCGGCGGCCCGCTTCGCCGTTTACGGCCGCCAAGCCTATCCCGATGCCACCTTCACCCTGCGCCTGTCCTACGGCGACATCGCCGGCTGGACCGAGCGCGGTCGCTCTATCGGGCCGTTCACCCGGTTCGCGGGCCTCTACGAAAGGGCCACGGGCGTCGCGCCCTATGCCCTGCCCCCGCGCTGGCTGGCGGCCAAGGAGCGGCTGGCCGGCGATACAGTGATGAACCTGACCACCACCAACGACATCATCGGCGGCAACTCCGGCTCGCCCCTGATCGACGCCAAAGGTCAGGTGGTCGGCGTGGTGTTCGACGGCAATCTTCATTCGCTAGGCGGCGACTACGGCTATGACGGCGCCCTGAACCGCACCATCTCGGTTTCCGCCGCCGCCATCGGCGAGGCCCTGGCCAAGGTCTATTGCCGCACGCAGCTACTGGCCGAACTGTCGGGAAAATAGGCCGGGCCGCGATGGGCGTCACAAGCCGGCTCTAGCGCTTGCACCCGCGCCCGCGCGCCGCGATGGTGGCCTCGGGGACTACGAGGGGCAGTGATCGCATGTTCGGCTTCGGTTTGGAGAACGCGCAGAGCGTCATCGGCGTGGTGCTGGTGGTGCTGAACTGCTGGGCCTTCTCGGAAGCGCGCGACCGTTTCCCGTGGCGCCTGGCGATCGGCGCCATCCTGGTGCAGCTGGTCCTGGTCCTGGTGCTATTCGGCCTGCCCGCCGCGCGCGGGGTGATCCAGGTGCTGAACCAGGGGGTCGACGGCCTGGCCGGCGCGACCCAGCAGGGCGTACAGTTCGTGTTCGGCTATCTGGGCGGCGGGGCCCAGCCCTATCAGGTGGCCAATCCGGGCGCCCTGTTCGTGTTCGCCTTCGACGTCCTGCCTTTGATCATCGTCATCTCGGCCCTGTCGGCCCTGCTGTGGCACTGGCATGTGCTGAAGTGGGTGATCCGCGGCTTCGGCTTCGTGTTCGAAAAAACCCTCGGCATGGGCGGCGCCTCGGCCCTGTCGGCGGCGGTCAACATCTTCCTCGGCAACGTCGAGTGCGCCCTGATCATCAAGGGCTATCTGGCGAAGTTGAGCCGCTCGGAGCTGTTCCTGATGATGGTTCTGGGCCTGGCCACGGTGGCCGGCTCGACCATGATCGCCTACGTCACCATCCTGCGCGCGACCATTCCCGACGCCGCCGCCCACGTCATCACCGCCTCGATCCTGTCGGCCCCGGCGGGCATCCTGCTGGCCCGGATCATGGTGCCCGAGGAGCCCGGCAAGGGCGGCGAAGCGGCCGAGTACGATTCCCTGCTGAAATACGACTCCGCCATCGACGCCATCAGCGTCGGCACCACCGACGGTCTGCAGATCGCGCTCAACATCGGCGCCACCCTGATCGTGTTCGTGTCCCTGGTGGCTATCGCCAACGGCGTGCTGGGCGTCCTGCCCCACATCGGCGGCGAGGCGATCAGCGTGCAGCGCATCCTGGGGGTGATCTTCTCGCCCCTGGCCTGGGTGATCGGCATTCCGTGGAAGGAAGCCGGGGCGGCGGGCAACCTTTTGGGCGTCAAGCTGGTGCTGACCGAGATCGTCGCCTTCATCGACCTGGCCAAGACGCCGGAGCTTTCCGAGCGCAGCCGGATCATCATGACCTACGCCATCTGCGGCTTCGCCAACATCGGCTCGGTCGGCATCGTGGTCTCGGGCTTCGGCGTTCTGATGCCTGCCCGCCGCACCGAGGTGATCGGCCTGGTGTGGAAGGCCCTGCTGGCCGGCTTCCTGGCCACCTGCATGACCGGCGCCCTGGTCGGCGCCCTGCCCAGATCGCTGTTCGGCCTCTGAGCCCGATCTACTTCAGTATCGTCAGAATCGTCCCGTCCGCCGCGATCGGATTGCGGTTATTCTCCAGGCAGACGTAGGGCAGGAGCGCCATGCCGGGCCGTCCGCGCTTGAAGCTCTTGGTCACGGTCCAGGGCCGCGTGAAGGCCTTGGGGTCCACCAGGGTGATCTCGTCGTTCAGGGTGTTGTCGTCCGACAGCCAGATCCGCTCATAGACCACCAGCTGCTCGCTATGCGGCAGGCCCGACGCCTCCAGGTTGGTGTCGCCGCGCAGGCCGAAGGTGGTCGCCATCAGCACGTCGCCCTCCCAATGACCCACGGACTGGCCGTAGAAGGTCGGGTCCGGATCGGGATCGAGCTGGCGGCCATCGGTAAAGATCCGCCGCGTCTGTTCCTGCCATTCGGCGATGATGTTGACCTGGGCGTCGTTCATCACGATTTCCATGGGCAGGGTCATGGTCATGATGCGCGGCATGCCCTGCGGCATGCAGGCGGCGGTGATGTCGCCGCTGGGACGGCCGGCGTCGGCATTGTCCTGGTGATGCTTGAAGATGGCCGCGTATTCCGGGGTCAGTGGCGCGTTCTGTGCAAAGCCGCGCGGCACGAAGGGCACCCAGCTGGGGCTGGGCTGGACCCGCTCCCAGACGCCGGTGAAATCGCGTTTCGACTTCGGCCTATAGGCCGCCGGCCAGGCCTTCTTCACGGGCTGCGAGGCCACCGCGCCCGCGAAGGTCGCAGGCAGCTTGGACGTATCGCGGGGCGGCAACTTGGGAAATTCGGGAATCACGGCCAGAACGTCCGGCTCCTTGGCGAAGTCCTGCGCCAGGGCGGATCCGCTGCAGATCAGGGTGAGCGCGCAGGCGGCGCCGAGAGTGCTTGATTTCAACGGCATGGAGTCCTCGTTCAGTCTGGGAACAGCTTGGCTGCGATCTCGGCGACATGCTTACCCCGGAAGCGGGCGGCGTCCAGCGCATTGGCGCGCGGCTTGACCTCGCCATCTGGTCGGTGGGGCCATATGAACAGTGGCAGAGGGCGAGGATTTTGGGCATCACGGCGCTCGATACTTCGGGCGCAATAAATCTCCAGACCGTCAGGTTCGCATGTCACCCATCGAAGACATTATCTTCTCGCTCCTGGCCGAGGTCCCCGCTGGCAAGAGCATCGACCCCATGACCGTCGCCCGGCGCATCGAGCCGGAGCGCTGGCAGAGGGCGCTGGGCCAGGTGCGCTCGACCGCCATCGGCCTGGCCCGCGACAAACGGCTGGTGATCCTGCGCCACAACAAACCGGCCGACCCCAACACCTTCAAGGGCGTCTACCGCCTGCGCATGCCGTTGGAGGGCGATGTGATCCCCACCGACGCCGCCGCTCCGGACTCCCCAGACGCCTGAGCCTGCCTATATTGGCCCGATGGCCCTGGACGACCTTCTCGCCGATATCTCAGGTTGCCGCGCCTGCGCCGGAGAGCTGCCGCATACGCCGCGCCCGGTGGTGCGGGTGTTTCCCGAGACGCGCCTGCTGATCTGCGGCCAGGCGCCGGGGCGGCGCGTGCATTAGAGCGGCCTGCCGTTCACCGACCGCTCGGGCGACGTGCTGCGCGGCTGGCTCGGGGTCGATTACGATACCTTCTACGCCGACCGGCGGATCGGCGTGGCGGCCATGGCCTTCTGCTTTCCCGGCACCAATCCCAAGGGCGCGACTACCCGCCGCCTCCGCGCTGCGCGACGCTGTGGCGGCCGCGGCTGCTGGCGCAGTTGCCCAAGGTGGAGCTGACCCTGCTGGTCGGAACCTATGCTCAGCGCTGGCGATTGCCGCATATGGCCAAGAAGACCATGACCGAGACCGTCGCCGGCTGGCGCGAGCATCTGCCGGACATGATCCTCCTACCCCATCCGTCCTGGCGCAACACGGCGTGGCTGCGGCGCAACCCGTGGTTCGAGGATGAAATCGTCCCCTATCTGCGGATGCGCGTTGCGGACATTCTGGCGGCATGAGCCTGCCCGCCGGATTCTTCGAGCGTGACGCCGCCACCGTGGCCGCCGACCTGATCGGCGTGCGCCTGCTGATGGACAGAGTCGGTGGGACGATCGTGGAGACGGAAGCCTATGACCGGGACGATCCGGCCTCTCACAGTTTCGGCGGTCCCACGCCGCGCAACGCCGTGATGTTCGGACCCCCGGGGCGCGCCTACGTCTACCGGATCTACGGCCTGCACTGGTGCCTGAACTTCGTCTGCGCGGGTAACACCAGCGCCGTGCTGTTGCGTGCGCTGGAGCCCACCGACGGCCTGCACGAGATGAGCGAGCGGCGGGGAACCGCCGATCCCCGGCTTCTCTGTTCGGGGCCTGGCAAGCTCTGCCAGGCGCTTGGCGTCACCGGAGCTCAGAATGGCCAGCCGCTAGACCGGCCGCCGTTTGAGCTGCTCGCGGGCGACGGGCCCTTCGACGTCCTGACCGGCCCGCGCATCGGCCTGACCAAGGCCGTCGACACCCCTTGGCGGTTCGGCGCGGCCGGGTCGCGCTTCCTGAGCAAGCCGTTCCGGAGCGCGGCATGAGGCGCCGTCACCTCCTCGTGAGCCTGCCGGCCTCCCTGGCCGCCGCCTGCGCGCCGATGATGCAGAAGGCTTTGACGCCGAGCGCGGGTTTCGCCGGACCGGGTTTCTCAGGCGACCGCTTCACCAGCTTCGACGGCTCCCAGCTCGGCCTGAGCACCTGGGCGGCGACCGGCGCATACGCCGACAATCCCTGGGCTGTGGTCGTCGGACTGCACGGCATGGACGACTACGCCAACGCCTTCCACATGGCCGGCGCGTGGTGGGCGGGGCAGGGGATCACCACCTACGCCTTCGACCAGCGCGGTTTCGGTCGCTCGCCGCAGCGCGGGGTCTGGGCCGGGCAGGACCTGATGACCGAGGACCTGCGCACCGCCTGCGCCGTCGCCCGGCGCAAGCATCCCAAGGCGACCATCGTGGTGGCCGGCGAGAGTATGGGCGGGGCCGTGGCGATCGCCGCCTTCGCCTCGGACCGGGCGCCCGACGCCGACCGCCTGATCCTGTTCTCGCCCGCCGTCTGGGGCTTCTCGCAGCAGCCCTTGCCCTACAGCGCCAGCCTGTGGGTCGCCTCGCACACCCTGCCGGGCTACGTCGTGGAGCCGCCGCGCTTCATCGCCAAGCGCATCTGGGCGTCGGACAATGTGCGCGAGCTGATCGCCATGGGCCGCGACAAGCTGATGATCTGGGGCTCGCGCTTCGACACCCTGTGGGGCCTGGTGTCGCTGATGGAGACGGGATGGCGGCAGATCGACAAGCTCCGTGTCCCGACCGCGTATCTGTACGGCGCGCACGACCAGATCATTCCCCCCCCGGCGTCGATTTCCGCCGCCGCCCGCTTGAGCGCGCCCGGCCGCACGCTCTATTACGAGAAGGGGTGGCACCTGCTGCTGCGCGACCTTCAGGCCGAGACGGTCTGGCGCGACAGCGAGGCGTTCATCCGCGACCCGTCCGCGCCGCCGCCCTCGGGCGCGCCGCCGATACCCAAGGTCGCGCCTAAGCCGGTGAAGGGTCCCGACCTGCCGCCGGGAGTGACGCCGGACGGCAAGATCAAGTTGGGAGGGATATAGATGGAATACCTGCACACCATGGTCCGGGTCGCCGACCTGGACGCCTCGCTGGACTTCTACTGCAACAAGCTGGGGCTGGTGGAGACCAAGCGGCAGGAGTCCGAGAAGGGCCGTTTCACCCTGGTGTTCCTGGCCGCCTCCGGCGACGCCGCCCGGGCCAAGAGCGACTTCACCCCGCTGGTCGAGCTGACCTACAACTGGGATACGGAAAAGTACGACGGGGGCCGCAACTTCGGTCATCTCGCCTACCGGGTGGATGACATCTACGCCACCTGCCAGAAGCTGATGGACGCTGGCGTCACCATCAACCGGCCGCCGCGCGACGGCTACATGGCCTTCATCCGCTCGCCCGACAACATCTCCATCGAACTGCTGCAGAAGGGCCACGCCCTGGCGCCGCAGGAGCCCTGGGTCAGCATGGGCAACACCGGCGCCTGGTAGCCCTCAGCGCCGCCCGCGGGGCCCTTCGCGTCCCTGCAGGTTGGCTCCGGCGTTGGCCGGCAGCGGCAGGTAGGTGAAGGTCGCCGCCATGGCGGCCAGGCCGATCGCGGCGAACGGCAGGATGAAGTTCTGCGGCGCCAGGGCGGCCAGTCCGTGCGGGCCGGTCACCTGCTGCGAGACATGCAGCATCAGGCCGGCGACGGTATGCCCAGGGCTTGCGCCATTTGCTGCACCACCGAGGTCAGGCTGGAGGCCTGGCTCACCTTGTCGTCAGGGATGTCGGCGAAGGCCAGGGTCGAGGTCAGGTGGTTGGAGCGCAGCCAGCCGCCGAGCGCCAGCATCACCACGATCACCACCACGGGCGTCGACGGACGGAACCAGCCGGGCGCCATGATCACCAGCCCGCCGACCAGGCTGGTGGCGATCAGGGTGAGGCGGAAGCCGAACTTACGGATCAGCGACTGCGCCCCGAAACGAGCGCCGAGCGAGCCGAAGGCGCTGGACATGGTCACCAATCCTGCCTTCAACGGGCTCCAGCCGAGGCCCGCCTGCAGCAGCAGGGGCAGCAGGAACGGCGTGGCCCCCAGGGTCATGCGCATCAGGCTGCCGCCGGTCTGGTTGACGCTGAGGGTGCGCACCTTCAGCAGGTTCAGATTCAAGACCGGCCGCTCCATGACCCGAGCGTGGCGCAGGTAGGAGACGCCCGCGGCTATGGCGATTGTCCAGGCCAGGATCTGGGCCCAGACCGGCAGCAAATCCACGCCCACGGACTCGGCGCCGATCATCATGGCGCTGATGGCCACGGCGGCCAGGGCGAAGCCGCGGCCGTCGAACCGGCCTGGGTGGGGCAGGCGCTTCCTGGGCACGAACCGACGCACCGCAATCATGCCGGCGATCCCGACCGGAACGTTGATGTAGAAGATCCACGGCCAGTCGGCGACGCTGAGGATGAAGCCCGACAGCGGGGGGGCGACGATGGGGCCAAGCATGGCCGGGGTGGTCAGCCAGACCATGGCCTTCAGCAGCTGTTCGCGCGGGTGCGAGCCGACCACGATGATCCGCCCGACCGGGGTCATCATCGCCCCGCCGGCGCCCTGCAGGATTCTCGAACCCACCAGTTGCGCCAGCGATTGCGACAGCCCGCACAACACCGAGCCGAGCAGGAACACGACCATGGCGGCCATGAATACGCGCCGCGATCCGAAACGGTCGGCCGCCCAGCCGGAGGCCGGGACGAACACCGCCAGGGCCATGATGTAGGAGGTCAGGGCCAACTTCAGGTGGATCGGGTTGGTGGCGAAGGCGCGGGCCAGGGTCGGCAGGGCCGTGGACAGGGCGGTGGAGTCGATCGACTGCATGAACAGGGCGCTGGCCACCGCGAGGATGGCCATGCGCGGTCCCCAGGGGGAGGCCGTGGTCTGGATTTCGGCCTCTGCGGCCAGGGCGATCTCTTCGGAAGAGGAACTCACGCCCAACTATCGCGCGGTCCCGGCCTTCGGCTCAACGCTTGATGGGCGGACCGAAGCTCTTTTCTTCCTCGGGGACGGCGGGCGTCTCGGCGGGTTGGACCGCCCGCGAACGCCACATGTGGGCGCCGTGCTGCGGCTGGGGAGCCGAGCGAACAGCCGCCCTGTTTAGCTGAGGTTGCTGGTGTTGAAAGCCGGTACTCATCGCCATTCTCGCGTTTCCGACCGTGTTGTCTTTGGGCCTGTCACGGGAAGGCCCTGGGTTACTATACGCCCGCCCACGGTGGCGGCTTCGTCACAACGTTGTACGAGCTTGGCAGTTCCAGGCCCTTGATATGACAAAAAGAAAGCCCCGCCCGGGGTGACCCGGGCGGGGCTCTTGTCGCAATCGTCCGTCTTCGAAGCTTAGTACTTCACCCGCAGTTCGATGCCGAACGTACGCGGAGGATTGAAGTTGGCGTAGTCGCCGATGGTGCCGCGATTGGCGGCCGAGATGCGGTAGATGTGCGTCTCGTCCAGCAGGTTGCGGCTCCACAGCGACAGGGTCGCCGAGGAGGAGCCCCCGCCCATGCTGATGTCGGCCAGGGCGACGCTGCCGTTGACGATGAAGCTCGAGCCCGTCTTGACCGCGACGTTCTCGGTCCGCGAGGCGGTCGGCGAGGTGTCGGCGAACTCGGATTGGAAGGCGTACTGCGGATCGGCGTAGGCGGCGTCGATGTGGGCCTTGAAGGTCATGCTCTTCCACGGCTTCACATAGTCCAGAGACGTCGAGGCCGCGTTCGGCGGGGTGTAGACCACATGCACCGGGAACGGGGTGCCGATTGGCACGACCGAGTTGCCCGCAAAGGGGAACGGCGCGGCCGGGACCTTCACGTCGGCGTAGGCGTAGGAGAAGCCCACCGTCACTTCTTCCGTGAGCCTGGCGGTCACGTCGGCTTCGAAGCCCCGGATATGAGAAACGCCGGGGGCGTTGCGGGTTTCCTCGGTGTGAGCGCCGATCGTCGGGCTGCCGATCGTGGTGTCGACGTTGTCGAAGTCGATCTGGGTGTTGGTCCGGTCCATGGCGTAAGCGGCCAGGTTGACCCGCAGGCGACGGTCCAGGAAGTCCATCTTGGCGCCGATTTCGTAGGCCTTCACTTCTTCGGGGGCGAAGGCCGTGAAGGTCGCCGACCGGTCGTTGGCGCCGGCGGCGCGGTAGCCGGTCGAATATTTGGCGTAGACGTTGATGACGTCGGATACGTCGTAGGACAGGTTCACCAGCGGGTCGACGCGGCTCTTGTTGGAGGTGAACGTGAAGGCTGTGGCCTTGCCATTCACGACGTAGAGCGTGCCATGCCGCTTGTCGTTGGTGTAGCGGGCGCCGACGGTCAGGTGAGCCTTGTCGAACGACTGCGGGGTGTAGGTGCCCTGTCCGTACACGGCGTAGCTTTCGGCGTCGGCCTGGCTGGCGCGGGTGATCAGGCGGGTGCCGTATTCCCAGCCGGCGGTGGCGGCGGCGGCGGAATTGGTGCCGTAGGACGAGCGGATCGTGTAGGCGGTGCCGTCAGCGTTCCACTGGTTGGTCAAGGGCGTGGCGGCCGATTCCTTGACGTGTTCCTTGAAGTAATAGAGGCCGCCGACGTAGGTGAATTGCGAGCCGGCGCTGCCGACCGCCTGGAATTCCTGGCTGAACTGGTTCTGATACAGGTCCGACAGGCTGTAGCGGCCGAAGTTGGCGTTGGGGGCGAACACGCTCCGGCTTTCGATGCCTGAGTTGTCCCACTGGTTGGTGCCGACGCCGCGGCCCGCTGTGATCGAGCGCAGTTCCAGTTCCGGGGTCAGCTTGTACTTCAGGGTCAGCGAAGCGCCGCCGGTCTCGTCCAGGCTGGGCTGTTGCGGGACGCCGATGTCCGAGGCCGTCTGGCGCTCGGTGTGGATCTTCATCAGCGACGCGAGCGGGTTGATCGTTCCGGCCGGAGCGCCGGCCGCGGCGGTGACTTCCGCCAGCGTGCGCACGCGCTTGCCGTAGGGGTTGTAGCTGACCAACTGGCTGAAGAAGGGGGTGTTGTAATCCTTGGCGTAGTCGAGCGAGAGCTGGGCGCTGAACTTGTCCGTGGGCTTGTATAGGCCGGAGATGCGGCCGCCCTTGCGGTCGTACTGGTTCCAACCGGCCTGACCGGCCATCGGGTTTTTGGTGGTCGGGTCCTGGTGCTGGATGATGCCATCCACCTTCACCGAAAGGCCGCCGATTTCCTGGAAGTCGTGGTGCAGTTCGCCGTTGTAACCGCCGTAGTTGCCGATGCCGGCGACCACACGGCCGCCGGACACGCCGGTCGGGTCCTTGGTGACGATGCTGAGCGCGCCGCCTTCGGTGTTACGGCCGAACAGGGTGCCTTGCGGGCCGCGCAGCACTTCGATGCGCTGGACGTCGAACAGCCCCGCGTTCAGGCCCTGCTGGCGGCCGAGATAAATGCCGTCGATGTAGACGCCGACGCCCTGGTCGCGGGCGGTTTGGTTGGCGTCGAACGGAACGATTCCGCGGATGCCGATGGTCAGAGCCGACTGGCGCGCTTCGAAGGTCGCGATGCGCAGGGACGGGATGGAGCCGTCCTGCAAGGAGATCAGGCTGCTGTCGTGGCGAGCCGCGATCTGGTCACCACCGATGACCGACATGGCGATCGGGGTTTTCTGCAGATTGGTCGCGGACTTGGTGGCGGTGACGACCACTTCTTCCAGCGGCGCGCCGGCCGAGGCATCGGCGACGACGTCGGCGGCGAAGGCCGGATGGGCGATGGCGAGAGCGAGGGCGGTCATAGCCACCCCGCCGAGATATTGGCGCATTTTATTGTCCCCTTTGAGATCGGCCCAGCTTCTGCCGTCGGGGGATGTCAGTTCGGTGACAGTTGTACGAAGTTTGAAAGACGTAATTAGGTCATGTGGGCGGAGTTCGCCTTATGGTGGAGTCGTTGTGTCGGGTTTTCGGTGTACAAATCGAAACTGGATATAATATAGCGCCAAATACTAATTTGTCCGTATACGGACTACTTATTGTGCACCCTGTAAATATCACCCTTCCGACGCCTTACTGAGTAAATTTCGATCAAATACGTTTTTAGGCTCAAAAAAGACGAATAATTATTTTGTTTTTTCGTCATAATGGCTTACCGCAAGCTTATGTTCCGCCCGAGGAAATCGCTGTCGCCATGGTCATTCCGAAGCAACGCAAACTTGAGCTGCGCGTGCTGGAAGCCCTGTGGGTCGGCGGTGCCATGTCGATGCGCGAGGTGCAGGAAAGCATCCCCGAGGATTGCCGCCCGTCCTATGAAACGGTGCGTTCGATCGTCTATCGGCTGCAGTCCAAGAAGGCGATCAAGCGGGTGCGCAAGGTGTCCACCTCGCAGATTTTCGAGGCGGTGGTGACCCGCGACACCGTCCACGACGTCCTGATCGACGACTTCGCCGACATGTTCGCCGGCGACCTGCGCCAGGTGTTCGCACGGCTGGTGCACACTGGACGGCTGACGCTCAACGACCTGAATGACGCCGAAAAACTGGCTGCGCAGGGCATGGCGGCTCGGGGCCTGGCTGCCGATTAAGCCGCCGACTAGGCCGCGTTGTTGCGGGGATAGCCCTGCGGCTGCAGCATCGTCACCGAGACCGAGACGGTCATCTCGCAGGAGCCCGGCTCGCCGACGATGCTGCCCGAGATCGGATAGGCCTCCTCCGGCGTGCGCGTGGCGCCGATGGAGATCAGGTCGGGTGATTCGACCAGGCCGTTGGTGGGGTCGAACTCCATCCAGCCGAGACCCGGCAGAAATACGTCGCACCAGGCATGAGTGGCGCTGGCGCCCTTGTACTGGCCCTCGCAATTAGGCCGGTCCGCGTTGGGCGAATAGAGGTAGCCGGTGACGAAGCGCGCCGCGTAGCCCAGGCGGCGCAGCGATTCCACCATCAGCCAGGCGAAGTCGCGACAGGTTCCGGTGCCCCAGTACAGGGTTTCGGACGGCGTCTGGGTGCCCAGCTGCTCGCGGACGCCGTAACCGAATTCGTTGTGGATCGCGCTGTTCAGGCGCAGCAGGAAATCCATCACCGGCTCGTCCGCCGTGCCCATGTGTTCGCGCACCCACTTCAGCAGGTTCGGATCCATGTCGGTGACCGGGGTCATGAACGGCGCCAGAACTGTGCGGTCGGCCAGGCTGTAGACCAGCGGCATGGCGGTGCCCGGATCGGCGATTTCCAGCGGCGTCAGGGACGCCGGGTAGCGCTCGATCACCAGGTTGCTGACGATCTTCAGCTCGGTGGACTGGCCCTTGGGCTGATACCAGCACAGGCAGTTGCCGAGCGCGTCGTAGACCCAGCGGGTGTCGCCGCGCGGATAGAGTTCGAGCGAGGCCTGCACCAGACGGTCGGCGTGGCTGTCACGGGGGCGCACCAACAGGCGATGCGGGCCAAACCCGACCGGCTGCCCATAGCGGTAGATGGTTTCGTGGCGGATGCTCAGACGTGTCATGCGGCGCCTTAATGCTGGGGAAGGGCCGGAGTTCCGCCTTCAGCGAACGCAGCAGACGCCTTATGCGGCGCCGATCATAGCGATTCCGGCGATGGCCATGGCCGCCCCGGCGATACGGATCAGGGTTTGACCACCGGCAGCGCGGGTTTGCGCTGTCAGGCCTAAAGCTGCTCCCGTGGCATGCAACAGGGCGGTAGCGGAGACGAAGCCCGCAGCATAGGCCAGGCCCGAGACGTCGGCCGGCGCTTCGGCGCCGTGAGCGTGGCCGTGGAACAGGGCGAACACGCCGACCAGGCTCATGGCCAGGGCCGCCGGAGGACGGACGCCGGCGGCCACGATGGCGCCGAGCACCACCACCGACAGGCCGATGCCGAGTTCGACGAAGGGCAGAGGCGCGCCAGTCATGCCGAGCACGCCGCCGGCCACCATCATGCCGACGAAGGCCAGGGGCACGAGCCACAGGGCGCGCCCGCCCATCCGCGCGGCGATCAATCCGACCGCGATCATGGCCAGGATGTGATCCAGGCCGCTGACCGGGTGCATCAGCCCGTGGCTGAAATCATGCACGGCGCCAACGCCGGTGTGGGCCCAGGCGGCGGAGGGCAGGGCGGCCAGCAAAACGACGGGCAGGAGCTTCTTCATGCGGCCAGCCTATCGCAAGCGTCGCCGTTGAATCCAGCATTGAGGGGATGACAGAACAAAACAAGAACAATAACTTAAGGCATGTCCGCTCCCGAACTCCTCCGCAAGCTGGCGATCCTCAGCGACGCCGCCAAGTACGACGCCTCCTGCGCCTCATCCGGCGCGCCAAAACGCAATTCCGTGGGCGGCAAGGGCGTGGGGTCGACCGAGGGCATGGGCATCTGCCACGCCTATGCGCCTGACGGTCGCTGCATCTCCCTGCTCAAGATCCTGCTTACCAATTTCTGCATCTACGACTGCGCCTATTGCGTGAACCGCATCTCGTCCAACACGCCTCGCGCCCGGTTCTCCGTCCAGGAGGTGATCGACCTGACCCTGGGCTTCTACAAGCGCAACTACATCGAGGGCCTGTTCCTCTCCTCCGGCATCATTCGCAGCGCCGACTACACGATGGAGGCGATGGTGCGGGTGGCCAAGGGCCTGCGCCTGGACCACGACTTTCGCGGCTACATCCACCTGAAGCTGATCCCCGAAGCGAGCCCCGAGTTGGTGGCTCAAGCCGGACTGTTCGCCGACCGGGTGTCGATCAACGTCGAGCTGCCGCGCGACGACAGCCTGCATCGTCTGGCCCCGGAAAAGGACGCCGGCCAGATCAAGCGGGCCATGGGCGCGGTCCGGCTGGGCATCGAGGAGCGGGCCGAGGACCGCAAGGGCCGGGGTAAGGTCAAGCCCGCCGCCTTCGCCGCCGCCGGCCAGAGCACCCAGGTCATCGTCGGGGCCGACGCCGCCTCCGACGACGAGATCCTCGGCAAGAGCGAGACCTTGTACGGAGGCTACAATTTGAAGCGGGTCTACTATTCGGCCTTCAGCCCTATGCACGACGCGGCCAAGTCCCTGCCCCTGGCCCGCCCTCCATTGATGCGCGAGCACCGGCTGTACCAGGCGGACTGGCTGCTGCGCTTCTACGGCTTCGGCCGCGCCGAAATCACCCAAGGCCTGCCCGGCGGCATGCTCGACCTGGCCGTCGATCCCAAACTGGGCTGGGCCCTGGCCCATCGCGGCCGGTTTCCGGTGGACGTCAACCGCGCCGACCGCGAGGCGCTGCTGCGGGTGCCGGGGCTGGGCGTGTCGAGCGTCAACAAGCTGCTGGCCCTGCGCCGCCAGAAGCGGGTGCGGCTGGAGGACGTGCGGCGCCTGTGCAAGGCGATCGGCAAGGTCAGGCCGTTCATCGTCACCGAGGACTGGTCGCCCGGCGCCCTGACCGACAGCGCCGATCTGAAACAGGCCCTGACCCCCGCCGCGCGGGCCGAGCCGCGTCAGCTTTCGCTGTTCTGATGCCGACGATGAGCCTCGACGGCGAGACCGATTTCGACGGCTGGCGGCTGGCGGCGCGGCGGCTGCGGTCTGCGGGCGTGGCGCCGGAGGCGGTGGTCTGGTCCCCCTCTGCCATCCTACATGACGCCACTGATCGACACATCCGAAAGCAAAACGCGCCGTTCCCCTCGTGGGCGTGACGCCGCGCCACCACTACACTCCACTTGACGGCGACGGACGCCGCAATCAAGTTGTGGGGATAGATGTGTGAAGACAATGGAGACAGGCGTTGCCCAAGAAGGCGAAGGAGCTGGGGCCCCTTGAAGTCAGGGCATTGATGAAGTCGCCGGGCATGCACGCGGTTGGGGGCGTGGCCGGTCTGCATCTCGTCGTGTCCAAGGCGCCGGAGAGCGAGCCGGAGCGGCCCGCTGGAGCCTCCTGGGTTCTGCGGGTGATGATCGGCGGCAAGCGCCATGATCTGGGCCTCGGCGGCTTCCCAGACGTTCCGTTAGCCGACGCTCGCCGCAAGGCGCGTGATGACCGGGAGGCCATAGCCAAGGGGCGGAACCCTGCGGAGGAGCGACGCAAGGCTAGGGCGGCGCTCCTGGCCGATGCGGGCCGGTTGCTGACGTTCAAGCAGGCCGCCGAAGACTACCTGGCCGCCGCACCGGGTGCTGGAGAAGACCGCGCCCTTCTTCATGCGCCGCTACGCCTCGATGCGGTTCTCGATCCTGACCCCGGACCTGTGCGCCCACTGGGATACCCGGGCCCTGACCTTCACTCCCGGCGAGGACCGCGCCTCGATCCCGCCGCCGGACGCCCTGGAGGAGGCGTGGACGCTCTACTACGCCTCGATCTTCAACCCGGCCCGGCTGAAGGTCTCGATGATGTGCAAGGAGATGCCCAAGCGCTACTGGCGCAACCTTCCCGAGGCCGCGCTCATTCCGCAACTGATCGAACAGGCCGCCGCCAGGACCGCCGCCATGGTGCACGCCGACCCGTCCCAGACCCAGCGTAAGGTGGCGGGCCGCGCCGCCGCTCGCGCGGATTTGCCTGTCGATGACGGCGAGGCGCCGGGCTCGCTGAAGCAGATCGCCCAGATGATCCAGGGCTGCCGCCGCCGCGACCTGTGGCGCGACGCCACCCAAGGCGTGCCGGGGGAGGGGCCGTCCCAGGCGCCGCTTATGCTGGTGGGCGAACAGCCGGGCGATCAGGAAGATCTGGCCGGCCGCGCCTTCATCGGACCGGCGGGCGAGATGCTGAACAAGGCCTTCGCCGAGGCGGCGGTGGATCGCTCCAAGCTGTACCTGACCAATGCCGTGAAGCACTTCAAGCACGAGCCGCGGGGCAAACGCCGTCTGCACAAGACCCCTAATGGCGGCGAGGTGAAGGCCTGCCGCTGGTGGCTGGACAACGAGCGGCGGCTGGTGCGTCCGCGGGTGATCCTGGCGCTCGGAGCCACGGCGGCTCAGGCGGTGATCGGCAAGCCGACCCCGATCCTGAAGTCGCGCGGCCGGCCGATCCAGCTGGATGATCAGGCGCAAGGCCTGGTCACGGTGCACCCGTCCTACCTGCTGCGCCTGCCCGACCCTGCGGCCAAGGCGGAAGGTTTCGCCATGCTGGTGGACGACCTGCGCATGGCCGTTAAGCTGGCGGGGTTGTAACCGCGGAAAGTTGCGCCATGTCCCTCGGCTTCTTCACCCACTCCGACATGCTCGACCACCGGCCGGGCGAAGGTCATCCGGAATGCCCGGAGCGGCTGCAGGCGGTGACCGACGCGCTTAGCGACGCCTCCGATCTGGACATGGAATCCTTCGAGGCGCCGCTGGCCGAGCCCGAGGACCTGGCTCTCGTCCATCCCACGGCCTATGTCGATGCCCTGTTCAAGGCTGCGCCGGCTTCGGGCCTGGCGCGGATTGACGCCGATACGGTGATGTCGCCCGGCAGCCTGGCTTCGGCGCGGCGCGCGGCGGGGGCGGTGGTGGAGGCCGTGCGCGAGGTGGCGGCGGGGCGGCTGCAGCGGGCCTTCTGTGCGGTGCGTCCGCCAGGGCATCACGCCGAACCGGACCGGCCGATGGGCTTCTGCATCTTCTCGAATGTCGCCATCGCCGCGCGGGCGGCGCAGCTGGCGGGGTTGAAGCGGGTGGCGGTGGTGGACTTCGACGTGCACCACGGCAATGGCACCCAGGCCGCCTTTGAGCAGGACGGCGACCTGATGCTGGCCTCGGTGCACCAGAGCCCGCTCTACCCAGGCTCGGGCGCCGAGCACGAGACCGGGGTCGGCAATATCGTCAACCGCACGGTGCTGCCGTTCGCCCCACGCGAGTCCTGGCGCACGGCGTTCGGCCAGTTGATGGACGAGGTCGATGGCTTCAAGCCGGACCTGATCCTGGTCTCGGCCGGGTTCGACGCCCACGCCCGCGATCCCCTGGCTCAGCAGCAACTGGAGCACGAGGACTATGCCTGGGCCACCCGCGCCATCCTCGAAGCGGCCCGCGCCCATTGCGGCGGACGGGTCATCTCATCGCTGGAGGGCGGCTACGACCTGCGCGCGCTCGGCCAGTCGGCCCTGGCCCATGTCAGGGCCCTGCAGGACGCCTAGTCGTCTTCGTTGTCGTCTTTGTCCTTGCGGATCTTGTTGCCGTCCGGGGTGGTGATGGCGCCAAAGCCGGTGATGCGGGTCTTCAGGCTCGCAGGCTTGGTCAACAGGCCGATGTGGCCGGCGCCGGAGATCGACACGTCGGCGGCGAGCTTAGGATCGATTGTCGCGTTGCCCGCGCCGCTGATGTTGACCGTGGCGTCGTCCACCGGCAGCTGGGCCATATCCAGGTTGCCCGCGCCGGACAGGTCGGCGATCAGGTGCTTGGCCTTGCCGCCGGTCAGGATGATGCCGGCGCCCGACAGGTGGATCTCCAGGCTGTCCTGATCGTAGTTGGTCAGGATCATGGTCTCGGCCCCGCTGAGAAAGAAGGTGTGGGTGTTGGGGCTGGTGATGGCGATGTGGATTTCCACGTCGTGGTCGTCGCCGAAGGTGTGGACGATGTCCGATCCCGTGAGGGTGTCTCCGCTGAGCGCCAGGCCGTTCACCCGCTTGGCCGGGCCGGTCACCGTGAACTTCGGGGTCGGGCCCTGGATGTAGGTGACCAGGGCGGCGGAGTTGTCGATGTGCAGGGTCTCCGATCCCGCCCATGGCAGATCGCGGGTGACCTGGGGGCCGGGCTTGGACGTCGAGGTCCAGTGCAGGCCGCCGAGTTGGTGCAGCAGGGCGAAACTGACGAAGCTGATGGCGGCGCCGGCGGCGACGATGATCAGCAGTTTGCGGGGCATGGGGCTGTCGGTCATGGTCACGCCTCGGTCGGCTTCAGCAGCCGCACATGGAAGCGGCCGTAGCTCATCAGAAGATTGGTCAGGCCCTGGCCGATCAGAACCAGCAGGGCGCCCAGCGACACGCCGGCGCTAAGGAAGCCGATCCCGCCGAGTAGGGCGTTGAGGAAGCCCCCCATCAGCCCCACCATATGGCCGAACGGCGAGGCCAGCAGGAACACGATGCCGGCCACCACCAGGCCCGCCGAGGCGCAGGCGGCCGCGAACATCAGGCAAACCACCACCAGCAGCACCGGGAACAGGATCAGCACGTCGATCGCGCCCAGGCTGAGGATGGCCAGGATCGCGGCGGCCCCGGCCGAGACGCTGCGCTCCTGATCCCAGCGCTTGAGGCCTGCCTCGGCGCGCAGTTCCCGCGCCAGCCGGGCCGGGTCGCCCAGGCCCGCGGCGATATCTTAGTCCTTGCGCCCGGCGGCGCGGCCCTCGTCGAAGTGACTGGCGTAGTCGGCGACGATCTCGTCGGCGACCTTGGGCTGCAGGCCCTTCAGATGGACGCGCAGAGCGGACAGATAAGCGTCCCGACTCATCATCCCTCTCCCAGGATGGCGTTGACGGCCCGCGAGAAGGCGGACCACTCGTTCTTCTGATTGATCAGGCTTTGCCGCCCGGTATCGGTCAGGCGGTAGTATTTGCGCGGCGGTCCGGACGGCGATTCCGACAGGTAGGTGGCCACCAGCCCCTCGTCCTGCAGCCGGCGCATCAACGGATAGATGGTGCCTTCTCCCATTTCGATCCCCTCCGCCAGCTGGCTGGCGATGTCATAGGCGTAGCCGTCCCCACGGCTGAGCAGGGCAAGCACGCACAGTTCGAGCACGCCCTTCTTCAGCTGGATCGGAATGGTGTCGGCCATCAGTGCTCCCTTGGTATCAGGCGCTTATGCAACGCAAGGTACCTTTTGACGCATGACAGCTTGACCGTCCAACCCCTCCGTTGCCCTAGGCTCTCACGGTGGCCTAGAGTGGAGACCCGCACCGCCGCGCGCAGATGCGCCCCCATCGGAAGAATCTGCATGCCCGACCCGGCCGACATCGCCAGCCTGTCCTTCGAACAGGCCCTCGCCGAACTGGAAAGCATCGTCCAGGAACTGGAATCCGGCCAGGCCCCGCTGGAACGCTCGATCGAGATGTACGAGCGCGGCGCCAAGCTGAAGGCGCACTGCGAATCGCGCCTGGAGGCGGCCCGGCTCAAGGTCGAGAAGATCGTGGTGGGACCGCAGGGCGCCGCCGAACGCACGGAGCCGGCCGAGTTCTCTTGACCCTGCCTGGCCGTGTCAATTTCATCACATTTGGGATTCAGATGCGATCCCGGTCCGAATCGATTCGGCCGCCGATTCGGTCGGTGAAACGCGGAATCTGACCGCAATAAGGGCGGTTTTCGCAGTGCGAGCGTTGACTTCGTCCTACAACTGAGCGCCTAGCCCCTCGTGGAAACCACGGCTCGCTCTGGCTGCGCCGTGGGGCTATAAATCCCCTGTCATAAGTCTTATGCCTGGTCACATGCCGCAAACGCCCTTGCTCGACACCGTCAAAAGCCCCGCCGACACGCGGGACATGTCGATTAGCCAGCTCAAGCAGCTGGCGGACGAACTGAGGCTGGAGACCATCGACGCGGTGTCCACCACCGGCGGGCACCTGGGCGCGGGCCTGGGCGTGGTCGAGCTGACCGTCGCGCTGCACCACGTCTACAAGACGCCCGAGGACATCGTGATCTGGGATGTCGGCCATCAGGCCTACCCGCACAAGATCCTCACCGGTCGCCGCGACCGCATCCGCACCCTGCGCCAGGGCGGCGGCCTGTCCGGCTTCACCAAGCGTGACGAGAGCCCCTACGATCCGTTCGGCGCGGCCCACGCCTCGACCTCGATCTCCGCCGCCATTGGCTTCTGCGTCGGCCGCGACCAGCAGGGTAAAGATAACCACGTCGTGGCCGTGATCGGCGACGGTTCCATGAGCGCCGGCATGGCCTACGAGGCGATGAACAACGCCACGACCACCGGGCAACTCACCGTCATCCTCAATGACAACGACATGTCGATCGCGCCGCCGGTCGGCAGCATGAGCGCCTACCTGGCCCGCACGGTGTCCGGCGGCCTCTATCAATCGGCGCGCAAGCTGGGCAAGGCCGTGGCCGAAATCCTGCCCAAGCCGATGCGCGAA
>CANJMO010000045.1 GCA_947475845.1 Caulobacteraceae bacterium
CGCTCGCGGGCGCACTTGGCGATGATCGGCGCGGCCCCGGTGCCGGTGCCGCCGCCCATGCCGGCGGTGATGAAGACCATGTGGGCGCCGTCGAGGTGCTCGCCGATCTCAAGGTTGGATTCCTCGGCGGCGGACATGCCGACCTCGGGGTGGGCCCCGGCGCCGAGGCCCTGGGTGACCTGCACCCCGAGCTGGATGCGCCGTTCGGTCTTGGCGAACTGGAGCTGCTGGGCGTCGGTGTTGGCGACGACGAACTCGACGCCCTCGAGCCCGGCCTCGATCATGTTGTTGACGGCGTTGCCGCCCGCGCCCCCGATCCCGAACACGACGATGCGCGGCTTCAGTTCAGTGGTTTTCGGCGCAGACAGATGAATAGCCATTTTGGACCCGTTCCTAGAACGTCAGGCCCGGCGACCCACCCGCCGGACACTTCCCAGTAGGGTTAATGGAAAACCACCAACCTTAATGGGCGGTTAAATCCATAGCGTGAGTCGTCCGGCGGCGCAGCCGCCTGGTGACGAATTTGTGGAGGAATTCAGCGGCTTCGGCGCAAACCGGGATCGTTAAAGATTTTCGCGCAGCCAGAAGGCCAGCTTGCCGATCGGGTTGGCGTCGGGATCCACATGGGTGGCCCGGGCCTTGCCAGCTGTCAGGCGATTCGTCGCGATCGCCTCGCGTGGACCGAAGGCGGCGCGGTGCAGGACTCCCGCCGCGGTGCAGAAGGCGGGGCCCGACGCGGCGTCGGCCAGATGCGGCACGCGGCGCGGACGACCCAGGCGCACCTGACGGTCGAACACCCGCACGGCGACTTCTCGCACGCCCGACAGCTGGCTGGCGCCGCCGGTCAGGATGATGCCGGCGCCCGGCTCCAGCGGGCAGCCGGAGGCCTTCAGCCGTTCACGGAGCAGTTCCAGGGTCTCTTCCACGCGCGGGGCGATGATGCCCTTGAGCAGGGAGCGCGGAGCCACGACGGGACCGGCGCCGGGATCGTCGCCGCGCGGCGGCGCCTCGATCATCTCGCGGTCCTCGTTGGCCGAGGCGATGGCCGAGCCGTGCAGGGTCTTGATCCGTTCGGCGCCTACGATCGAGGTCGACAGGCCCCGGGCGATGTCGGCGGTGACGTGGTGGCCGCCCACGGCCAGGCTGTCGACGTGGACCAGCGAGCCGTTGGAGAACACCGAGACCGCGGTCGAACCGCCGCCCATGTCGATGCAGATGCAGCCGAGGTCCATCTCGTCGTCCTCGATCGCGGCCAGGGCCGAGACGAACGGCGCGGCGACCACGCCCTCCAGCTTCAGGTGGGCGCGCTCGACGCAGTAGCTCAGGGTCTGGAAGGCGCTCTCGCTGATCGACACCACCAGCAGCTCCAGCCCCAGCACGCGGCCGAACATGGAGCGCGGATCCTTGACTCCGCCCTGGGCGTCCACGGACCAGGCGATCGGCAGCAGGTGGATCGGCCGGCGGCCGGGCGCGCGCGACTGGGCCACCGCTTGGGAGATGGCCTTGTTGCAGTCGTTGTCGGAGATCGGACGGGCGCCGATGGTGACCTCGGCGCGCATGCGGCGGCTGGACAGCTGGCCGCCGGAGATGGCGACAGTCACGCCCGAGACGCTGACTCCGGCCATGGTCTCGGCGCGTTCGACCGCCTGGGCGATGGCTTCGACCGCTTCCTCGGTATTGACGATGGCCCCGCCGCGCACGCCGCGCGATTGGATGTAACCGACGCCGGCAGGCAGAAGGGTGCGGTCCGAGCGGCGCACGCCGTCGGGCTTCATGATGAAACAAGCGACCTTGGACGCGCCCAGGTCGACCGCAGCGGTCACCTGTTGTCGCGGAGCGAGCGCTTTCAGCCCGTCCCGTGCGTCCCTTCGATCTTCAAGCTTCGACATTCTGCGGACTCCCAATTCGTTGCCCTCTTTTTGAGAGCCCCGCCCAAACCCAAACTAGTTCGTCGCCTGCTGTGGAACGGTGGGCGCGGCGGGCGTCGCAGACGCCTTGGGCCGCACGGCCACCATCTCCGGATCGCGCAGATCGATACGCTCGAAACCCAAGTCCAGAAGCCTTTGCTTCTGGTCCAGCTGATCCAGCTGCAGCAGGGCGGAATCCTCGCCCACCGCTGGCAACTGGATAATCGCCCCGTCCTTCAGCCGCAGGTCCCAGCGGCGGTTGTCGACGCGGATCAGCGCGTCGACCATGCCCATCAGTTTCTGGCGGCCATGCAGTAGCGGCATGATCGCGCTGGCCTCCTGGTCGGCGCCGTCGCCCACGATCAGCGGCAGTTCGGGGAAGCGGCCGGGATCGGCGTCGCCGATGATCTTGCCCTCGGCGTCCACCACCTTGGCCACGCCCAGATGCTGCCAGACGGCCATGGGGATGCGCGGAACCACGGCGATGACCAGGGTGTCGGGCAGCAGGCGCACGACCTTGGCTTCCTTGACCCAGCCGGCCGTCTCGATGCGCTTGCGCACCTCGTCCAGCTTGATGCCGACGATCGGCTGGCCCTTGGTCATATTGGCGGCGCGCAGGATGTCGGCCTTGGCCATGTCTGGCGCGCCCTGCACATGGACCTGCTGCACGGTGAAGCCGAGCGGCGCCAGGGCGCGGCCCATCATGGTCGACTGGGCGGCTAGCGGCACGGGGGCCGCCGGAGCGCGCACGTCGTTGCGGCGGGACAGATAGACGGTGCCCACGGCGCCGGCGGCGATCACGACGACGGCGATGCCGACGGCCAGCTTGGGACCAAGACCGCGCGGCGAGGTCTGATGATTGGCGGGAGGGTGGACGGCGCCGCGGGCGGCGGCGCGTCCACGGCCGGGAGCGGCGCGCGAAGGTGCGGTTTTAGAGCGGGGCGTGGCTTGACTGCGCTCCCCCCGAACCACCGCGACCATAGGCTTCCTCCACGATCCAAAGGATCAAATCATCGAACGACAACCCCATGTGAGCCGCCTGCTCGGGCGCGAGCGAGGTAGGCGTCATGCCGGGCTGGGTATTGACCTCCAACAGAACCAAATGTTGGTTAAGGTCGTCATAACGGAAGTCAGATCGCGTAAGACCCCGGCAACCAAGACTGGCATGGGCCAGCTCGGCCTGACGCAACGCCCGGTTGAAGATTTCGGCCGGAATCTCGGCGGGCACGACGTGCTTGGAGCCGCCCTCCCCGTACTTGGCCTCGTAGTCGTAGAAGCCGGTCGCGGCGACGATTTCGGTCACCGACAGCGCCTTGTCGCCCATCACCGCCACGGCCAGTTCCTTGCCGGGAATATAGGGCTCGATCATCACCTCCTCGCCGAAGGTCCAGCTCGGCCGGGCCAGTTCCTGCGGCGGGCCGTTGGCGCCCTCGAACACCAGGAACACCCCGACCGACGAGCCCTGGGCGTTGGGTTTCACCACATAGGGCGGCGGCATCACGTGTTCGCGCGCGGCCTTGAAACGATCGTAGAGGCCGCCGCCGGGCACCGTGACCCCCGCAGCCGCCATCACCGCCTTGGCCTTGGCCTTGTCCATCGCCAGGGCCGAGGCCAGCACGCCGGAATGGGTATAGGGCACACCGATGGTCTCCAGCACCCCCTGGACGCAGCCGTCCTCGCCCCAGGCCCCGTGCAGGGCGTTGAACGCCAGGTCGGGCTTGAGGCCCGTGAGCACCTGGGCCACATCGGCGCCGGCGTCCACGCGGCTGACCTTGGCCCCCAGCCGCTCCAGCGCATCGGCGCAGGCGGTGCCGGACACCAGCGACACCTCGCGCTCGGGCGAAGGCCCGCCCAGCAGGACGGCGATATGGCGGCCGGCGAGCGGCTGGGTCATGGGCGATGGCTCCGGTCAGACGACCAGCGATTAAAGGGTGTCGCACGGTTGGGGAAGAGCGCGGACAGGCGGCGACGGAACGCCACTGGCCTAACGCCGTTACCTGCTCAGGAAAATGGAGGACATCATGAAGTCCGCACTGATCATCTCCGGCGTTCTCGCCGCTACCCTGTCCCTCGGCGCCTGCGCCTCGAGCGGCTACGACTCCAACGGCCGTTACCTGTCGGCCTGCGAGCGCGACCAGCGTGACAACCGCACCGCCGCCACCGTCGGCGGGGCCGCTATCGGCGCTCTCGCGGGCGTGGCCATCGCCAAGGACGACGACGCCGGCGCCGTGATCGGCGGGGCCGCGGGCGCGGTTATCGGCAATCAGGTGGCCAGGAACGACAACGCCTGCGGCGACCGTCGCTTCCGCGACCGCCGCGACGGCCGCTACTAGGCCTAGCTACTTCGCCGGGGCCGCCTTCCTGAAGTCCACGCCGGATTCGGCCAGGGCGTAGATGGTGGCGGTCCAGGCGGCGGTGGCCTTATCCAGCTCCGCCGGGTCCACCTTGTCCAAGGTGTCCTCGGCCGAGTGGTGGATGTCGAAGTAATGCGCACCCTCCTGGCGCATGCCGAGCTGCGGCACGCCGAGCGGCACGAGGTGGCCGATGTCATCGCCGCCGAACCGCGACGGCTCGCGGTTATAGGTCACGCCCAGGGGCTTGAGCGCCTCGGCCAGCATCTGGACCATCCGCAGATCCTGGCTGCCGGCCGGTGTCTGGAAATACATGACGTGCTGCGCGCCGAAGTCGCTCTCGCCCGCGATGACGATCTTCGAGACGTCGGCCGCATGGGCCTTGGCGTAGGCCTCGCCCGCCTGATCGGTTTCCTCGGCGCCCCACATCACCATGCGAATGGTCCGCCTCGGTTTGCGCTCGCCGGCCAGATGCGCGGCGGCCAGTGAGATCGCCACCCCCGCCCCATCGTCGATAGCGCCGGTGCCCAGGCCCCAGCTATCCAAGTGCCCCGACACCAGCACCACCTCGTCCGGCGTCACCCGGCCGGGAATCTCGCCGACCACGTTCCAGGTGGTGGCCTCGGGCAGATAGGTCGGCAGCAGGGTGAACTTCATGCGGATCGGCTTGCCGCGCCGGGCCATCCGCTCCAGCTGATCGGCGTCGGGGCTGCTCAGCGCCGCCGCCGGGATCTTGGCCACGCCCTCTTCGTAGTTCATCGCGCCGGAGTGCGGCGCGCGGTCGGTGTTGGTCGCCAGCGATCGCAGCATGAAGCCAACCGCTCCGCGCTTGGCGGCTTCCGACGCCCCCCGCCGCCGCCAGCGGTTGGCCGTGCCGTAGCCGGTCGCGCTCTCGTTGGAGCCCATGCGCTGGGTCAGCACGGCGATCTTGCCGGTCAGGGAATTGGCCGGGGCCGAGACCAGGGCGTCGAAGGTCGAAAAGAGGACGATCTCCGCCTCGACGCCGCCGGGGGGCGTGGCGACCGAACCGCCGAGGCCGGTGATCACCATCGGCTGCGGGAACGGCGCGGTGACCTCGGCGGTCTCGACGCCCTTGAACCAGGCCCAGATGGTGAAGGGCTCGGCGTGCACATTGGAAAAGCCCAGGGACGTCATCTTGGCGATGGCCCAGTCCTTGGCGCGGGCGATGGCGGGCGAGCCGGCCGGGCGCGGGCCGACCTCGGTGGTCAGGGATTCCAGGATGTCGTAGGCGCCCGAACCGGACATGGCCCGGTCGCGCAGCCGCCCGGTCATCATCGCCAGACTATCCGGTTGCGCCAGGGCGGGTGCGGCGGCGCTCGCCAGGACCGCTCCAAGGATCAGTCCAGGCAACAGCTTCATGACCTCAACGTCTCCCCACTCGCTTGATCTCCCATTCGAGATCGACGCCGAACTTGGTCTTTACGTCGGCCCGCACCGCTTCGCCCAGGCCTTCCAGGTCGGCGGCGGTCGCCTCGCCGGTATTGATCAGGAAGTTGGCGTGCTTGTCCGAAAACATGGCCCCGCCGTGCAGCTTGGCCCGCCAGCCGGCCGCGTCCACCAGCCGCCAGGAGCTGTCGCCGGGCGGGTTTTTGAAGGTCGAGCCGCCGGTCTTGTCGCGGATCGGCTGCGAGGCCTCGCGCCGGGCGGTGATCTCGTCCATCCGGGCGGTGATGGCGGCGGGCTCGTCGGCGGTCCCTTCGAAAAGCGCGCCGGTGAAGATCAGCCCGCCCGCGGCGGCGGCGGCGGACTTGCGGTAGACGAAACCCATCTCGCTATTGCTGAACGTCACGCGCTGCCCGGCGCGGGTGACGGCGTTGGCCTCGACCAGCACGTCCTTGGTCTCAGAGCCGTAGCATCCGGCGTTCATGGTGCAGGCGCCGCCGACCGAGCCCGGCACCCCGCGATAGAACTCCAGCCCGGCGATACCGGCCTTGGCCGCTTCGCGCGCCAGCACCGCGTCGGGCACGCCCGCGCCGGCGTAGATGCGCAAACCCTCCCGCGCCTCGACCTTGGAGAAGCCGCGTCCGAGCCGGATCACCACACCCTCGATGCCGCCGTCGCGCACCAGCAGGTTCGAGCCCACACCGATCGGCAGCACCGGGACCTCTGGATCGAGCTGGCTGAGGAACAGCGCCAGGTCGTCCTCGTCCTCGGGAATGAACAGCACATCGGCCGGGCCGCCGACGCGGAACCAGGTGAACGGGGCCAGCGGCGCGTCGCGCTCCAGGCGCCCGCGCACGGGCGGCAGCCGGTCGCGCCAGACCCGCGTCACCCTTTGGCCAGGGCTTCGAGCTGGGCCGGCAGGGCGTATGACCAAGCGGTGATGTCGCCGGCGCCCAGCAGCACCACAACGTCGCCAGGCTTGGCGTCGCGGGCGACGATGGCGGGCAGGTCGGTGACCGCCAGCAGAGGCAGGGCGTTGCGGTGGCCGTAGCGCTTGAGGCCGTCCACCAGGGCGTCGCGGTCGATGCCCGGGATCGGCGCCTCGCCGGCGGTGTAGACGTCGGCCACGATCACCTCGTCGGCGTCGTTGAAGCAGGCGCAGAAGTCGGTGAACAGGTCGCGCAGGCGGGTGAAGCGGTGCGGCTGGACCACGGCGATCACCTTGCCCGAACTGACCGCGCGGGCGGCGGTCAGCACGCTGGAGATCTCCACCGGGTGGTGGCCGTAGTCGTCGATGATGGTGACGCCGTTCACTTCGCCGGTCTTGGTGAAGCGCCGCTTGACCCCGCCGAACCCGGCCAGGCCGGTGCGCAGGGCCTCGTCCGACACGCCCAGCTCGCGCGACACGGCGATGGCGGCCAGAGCGTTGAGCATGTTGTGATTGCCCGCCATCGGCAGGCGCATGTCGGCCAGGGTCACCGTCTCCTGCCCGCGGATGGCCAGGGTCACGTCGAACTTGGCCCCGTCCGGCCCCATGGAGATGTTGGTCGCCCGAACCTCCGCCTGGGGATTGGTGCCATAGGTGATCAGCCGCCGGTTCTCGACCGTGGCGGCCAGGGCCTGCACCTCGGGGTGGTCCAGGCACATCACCGCGAAGCCGTAGAACGGCACGTTCTCGACGAAGTCGCGGAACGCCTTCTTGGCCGCGTCGAAGTCGCCGTAGTGGTCCAGGTGCTCGGGGTCGATGTTGGTGACGATGGCAACCGTCGATTTCAGGCGCAGGAAGCTGCCGTCGCTTTCGTCGGCCTCTACCACGATCCAGTCGCCCTCGCCCACTTTCGCGTTGGTGCCGTAGGCGTTGATGATGCCGCCGTTGACCACGGTCGGGTCGAGCCCGCCGGCGTCCATCAGGCAGGCGACCATCGAGGTGGTGGTGGTCTTGCCGTGGGTGCCGCCGACCGCCACCGACGACTGCAGCCTCATCAGCTCGGCCAGCATCTCGGCCCGGCGCACCAGGGGCACATGGGCGGCGCGGGCGGCGACCATCTCTGGATTGTCGGCCTTGATCGCGGTCGAATAGACGACGGCGGAGGCGCCCTCCACATGGCTGGCGTCATGGCCGACGAAGATCTTGGCCCCCAGCTTCTCCAGCCGCTCGGTATTGGCCGAGGCCTTGCCGTCGGAGCCCTGCACCACATAGCCGATGCGCAGCATGATCTCGGCGATGCCGCTCATGCCGATGCCGCCGATGCCGATGAAATGGATGGGCCCGAGGGCGAAGGGGACGGGACGAAGCTTCATGCCGAAGGGCTAGCTGATTTGCGGGAGGGAGGCGAGAGGGGGTCAGCCTCTACAAGGCTTGCCAGGAGCCGGATGCGCGGCCTTCGCGATGCGGTCACGCCTGAACAGCGCCAAGCTTTGCATAGTCGTGGCTTGAACGACACCCGGCTCTGCGCGCGGCATGAAGTCGGTAAATTCCCAATGTCCGGCGCGAAAGGCAACGAACGCGAACACCCATGGTTGGTCCGGATGATCGATGTTCGCGCCGCGATTAAAGACCGGCGCCTTGTAGCCAGAGCTGGACTTGGTCGGCCGTCCGACCTGGTAGCCGAGGTTGGGATCCTGGCTATTCAGAAACGGATCCCAATCCAGGCCGACGATATAGTTGAGGCACTTGTCCTGCGCCGCCCAATCGCGCTGCAAGGCTCGAGAGAGCGGCGGCGCAAACCATTCCGGATGCATTCGAATGGCCACTATCCGGTCTGGCGGCCCCGGATCGCGGGAAGTCTTCATCGTGATCAGTGAATACCAATCGTAGAAGGCTTGCACGAAGCGCTGCGCGGACTCGGGCGAGCGCTCGGACGCGGTCGTCGGGACCCTGGTCGCCGCGTTGGCGCGGTTCGATGCGACGAGCATGACTGCTACGAGTCCGACAGCCGCAAAGGCCAAGGGGACGGAACGAAGCTTCATGTCGAAGGGCTAGCTGATTTGCGGGAGAGAGGCAAAATGGGGGCCCTAGCCTACTCGAGATCCCCGGAGCGCTTGACAAATCGGCCTTCAAGTTCTCTGTTTGTTCGATTCGATAGCGCTGGGCTGCATATCAGACGACGATCATTGGGGCGATTTTAATGGATCAGAACGAGGTCGAAGAGGCGGTTGATCCCGATGAAGATTTTGAGCGTTTGAAATCCGCTAGCCTTAGCTTAGCAGTGATTTTGGCAGAGGCTGCTCGTTCTCCAACAAAGCAAACTGTCGTTGGCCATAGCCAGATTGAAGGAATTTATGACGCGCTCTCCGAGGCCATGCTTGGCTACGCATGGCTACGCATGGCTGCGAGATGAAGTTGTGGGGGCGGAGCGCGGCAACTCGCTTCTGGACCAACTACAAGAGGGCTTAACCGACGGCGACAAGACGATGCTGTCGCAACTTTTCAATACGCCCGCCCTGAGGGCTGATTGAGGCCGAGCCCCAGCCCCCTACCCCGCCGTCTTCTCCACCAAATCCGCCAGGTGTTCCGCCGCGTCCGGCACGGCCACGGACCGCGCCGCCGCCGCCATGCGCACCAGCCGCTCCGGATCACCCAGCAGCCGCGTCAGCGCCTTCACGAACACTTCCAGGGTCAGCACGTCCTCGACCGCCACCTCGGCCCCGCCGGCGTCGGCGAGGAGTTTGGCGTTGAAGCGTTGGTGGTCGTCGGCGGCGGCCTTGAACGGAACCAGGATCGCGGGGCGGCCGGCCACCGCCAGCTCGCAGCAGGTCGATGCCCCGGAGCGACCAATGACCAAGTGCGCGCGGCCCAGCCGTCCGGCCATGTCGCGGAAGAAGGGGGCGATCTCGGCGGGGACCAGGGCGGCCTTGTAGGCCTTGATCGCGCCTTCGAGGTTCTCGCGCCGGGTCTGCTGCTGGATCGACAGCCGCATCCGCAGATCGTCGGGCAGGTTGGAGATGGCCATCGGCGTCAGTTCGGAGAGCAGGCGCGCGCCCTGGCTGCCGCCGGTGATCAGCACGCGGATCTCGCCGGTCGGCGGCTCGTAGGGCTGATCGTAGAGGGCGCGGATTTCCGGGCGCACCGGATTGCCCACCACATGCACACGGCTGCGGGTCTTTTGCGAGGCGCGCTCCAGCGTCGGGAAGGCGCAGGCGACCGCGTCGACCTTGTCGGACAGGAACCGGTTCACGCGGCCGAGCACCGCGTTCTGTTCGTGGATCACCGTCGGCCGCTTCATCGACAGGGCGGCCAGCAGGCCCGGCAGGCTGGGATAGCCGCCGAAGCCGACCACCACGGCCGGGTCGAGCACCTTGAACGCCTGGCGCGCCTGCAGCACGCCCTGGACGATGTTGATGCCGGCCTTGGCCATGCCGACCAGGTCGCCGCTCTTGAAGGTGGCGGCGGCCAGGAGGATGCGGTGTTCGGCGGGGAACTTGTCGGCGTAGAGCGCGCCGCGCTCGTCGGTGGCCAGCACCACGCGCCAGCCGCGCGCGTTGAGCACTTCGGCCAGCGCCTGGGCGGGGAACATATGACCGCCGGTGCCGCCCGCGGTCAGTACGGCCAGTTTGCGGTTCACGCGTAGGCGCCGGCTCGGGCCAGGCCTTCGGTGGCGGTATAGGCGCCTGGGCGGCGGCGGGTCAAAGCCAGGGCGAGGCCGAGGGTCAGGCCCATGGCCATCATCGAGGAGCCGCCATAGCTGATGAAGGGCAAGGTCATGCCCTTGGTCGGGATCAGGTTCAAGTTCACCGCCACATTGATGAAGGCCTGCTGGCCGACCAGGACGAACAGTCCGGCCGAGGCGATCTGCTCAAACGGGTCGGACAGTTTCATGGCCTTATAGAGGCCGCGCGTCACCAGAAGGGCGAACAGGCCGATCAGCAGCAGGCTGAAGATCAGGCCGTATTCCTCGGCGGCCACCGAATAGATGAAGTCGGTGTGCAGGTCGGGGACGTGGCGCTTCATCAGCCCCTCGCCCGGGCCCCGACCGAACAGGCCGCCCGCCGCGATGGCTTCCTGGGCGCGGTCGATCTGGTGGGTATCGACCTTGTCGTGGCTGAGGAACTTGTGCACCCGCGCGGCGACGTGGTCGAAGGCGAAGTAGATGGCGGTCATGCCGGCGGCGGCGGTGGCCAGCATGCCGAAGATCCAGCGCAGCGGCACGCCGGCGACGAAGAAGGCGGCGCCGAAAGCAATCGTGATCAGGATGGTCTGGCCAACGTCGGGCTGAACCAGCAGCAGGGCCACGGCCAGGGCGTACAGACCGAAGGCGATCGACACGCCCGGCACGCCCTCGTTCTTCTGGCCCTCGGCGAACATCCAGGCGACCAGCACGATCAGGGCCGGTTTCATGAACTCAGACGGCTGCAGCGAGAAGCCGCCGAACTCCAGCCAGCGGGTGGCGCCCTTGGCGCTGTGGCCCATGATCGGCAGGGCCATCATCACCGCTATGGCGCCGATGTAGATGAAGAACGCCGCCCGCCTCACGCCCTTGGGCGACAGCATCGAGCCGCCCAGCAGGAAGCAGGCCCCGATCACGGCGAACACGCACTGGCGCACGGCGAAATGGAAGGGATCGCCCAGGCCGATCCGCGCCGCGGCGGCGGGACTGGAGGCGAACGACAGCATCACGCCCAGGATCATCAGGATCGCCACCACGCCCAAAAGGACGTGATCGGTGGTCCACCACCAGACGCCGGCGCGGGTGCGGTCGGTACGGGCGAAGGCGTGGGGCTGGCGGGTCATGCGCTGGCCTCTCTCTTGGACGGCTCGGCCAGCCCCAGCACGATGCTGCGGAAGGCGTCGCCGCGGACTTCAAAATCGGGAAACTGGTCGAAGGAGGCGCAGGCCGGCGACAGCAGCACGATCGCCTCGCCCCCCGCCGCCTTGGCGTCGGCGAAGGCCTGGGCCGTGGCGGTGGCGATGTCGCCGCTGATCACATGGGGCGCGGCGTCGCCGATGATGCGGGCGAAGTCCTGGGCCGCCTGACCGACGAGGTAGGCCTTGGCCACGCGCGGGAACAGCTCGGCCAGGCTGTCGATGCCGCCGGCCTTGGGCACCCCGCCGGCGATCCAGTAGAAGCGCGGATAGGTGCTCATCGCCTGGCGCGCGGCGTCGGCGTTGGTGGCCTTGCTGTCGTTGATGAACTTCACGTCGCCGATGGCGCCGATCAGCTCCATGCGGTGGGCCAGGCCCGGGAAGCTGAGGATGGCGTCGGCCACCTCAGAGGGCGGGATGCCCAGCGCGCGGCAGGCGGCGTAGGCGGCCGCCGCGTTCTGCCAGTTGTGGCGTCCCGGCAAAGCCCGCGCGCGCTGCAGGTCGCAGATCTCCACCACCCGCTCGCCGCAGCCGTCATAGAGCGCGCCGTCCAGAACGTAGATGCCCCGGCCGATGGCCCGGCCGGACGAGATCGGCATGATGGTGCGGCGGTTGGCGGCGGTGATCTCGGTGCAGATGCGCTGGCACCAGGGATCGTCGACCCCGATCACGGCGGTGTCGCCCTTGCCCTGGTTGAGCAGCACCCGGCGCTTGGCGGCGACATAGCCTTCCATGCCGCCGTGACGGTCCAGATGGTCGGGCGAGATGTTGAGCAGCACCGACACGTCGGGCTTCAGGCTGGTGGTCAGGTCCAACTGGTAGGACGAGACCTCCAGCACATAGACGGCGCCGCCGTGCATGTCCTCGAGGCCCAGCACGCCGATGCCGATATTGCCGCCGATCCGGGCGTCCTTGCCGGCCGAGCGGCAGATGTGGTCGATAAGGGCGGTGGTGGTGGACTTGCCGTTGGTCCCGGTGATAGCGATCACCTTGGGCCGCTTGTGCTCCGGCGCGGCGTTGACCGAGCGGGCGAACAGCTCGATGTCGCCGACGATCTCGACGCCCGCTTCCTGCGCTTTCTTGACCGTCCAGTGCGGTTCGGGATGGGTCAGCGGCACGCCCGGCGACAGCATCAAGGCGGCGAACTGCGACCAGTCGGCGGTGGTCAGATCGACGACCCGGAAACCCTCGGCCTCGGCGGCGTTGCGCGAGGCCTGCTTCTCGTCCCACAGAGCCACCTCGGCCCCGCCGGCCACGAGGGCGCGCGCGGCGGTCAGGCCGGTCCGGCCCAAGCCGAACACGGCGACCCGCTTGCCTTCGAAACCGCGGACGGGGATCACGAGTTGCGCCCTCCCCTATCTCAGCTTGAGGGTGGCCAGGCCGACGAGGGCCAGGACGAAGGAGACGATCCAGAAGCGGATGACGACGGTGGATTCCTTCCACCCCAGCTTCTCGAAGTGGTGGTGGATCGGGGCCATCAGGAAGATGCGCTTGCCGCCGCTGATCTTGAAATAACCGACCTGGATCATCACCGAGAGGGCTTCGATCACGAACAGGCCGCCGACGATGCCCAGCACGATCTCGTGCTTGGCGGCCACCGCCATGGTGCCGAGCGCGCCGCCCAGGGCCAGCGAGCCGGTGTCGCCCATGAAAATCTTGGCCGGGGGCGCGTTGTACCAGAGGAAACCGAGGCCGGCGCCGATCATGGCCCCGCAGAAGGGCGCCAGCTCGCCGACGCCGGGCACGAAGTGGACCTGCAGATACTGGGCGAACACGAAGTTGCCGACGACGTAGGAGATCACTCCGAACGCGGCCGAGGCGATCATCACCGGCACGATGGCCAGGCCGTCCAAGCCGTCGGTCAGGTTCACCGCGTTGGAGAAGCCGGCGATCGTGATGGCGCCGAAGGCGATGTAGAACCAGCCGAGGTTGATCAGGGCGTTCTTCAGCACCGGGAAGGCGACCGAGGTCGACAGGGTCGCCGGCTCGTTGGCCGGGTGGGCGCCGAAGCGCATCAGGATCACCACGGCGATGCCGGCGATCAGGAACTGGATGACTAGCTTAGCCTGGCTGGAGACGCCGGCCGAGGTCTGCTTGGTCACCTTGGCGTAGTCGTCCAGGAAGCCGAGCACCCCAAAGCCCATGGTCACGAACAGCACCACCCAGACATAGAGGTTCTTGAGGTCGGCCCACAGCAGGGTGCCGACGGACAGCCCGGCCAGGATCATGAAGCCGCCCATGGTCGGGGTGCCGGCCTTTTCGATGATGTGGCGCTCAATGCCGTCCTTGCGGATCGGTTGGCCGCGGCCCTGCTTGGCGCGCATCCAGTCGATGAAGCGCGAGCCCATCAGGCCGATGACGATCTGCGCCGTGACCAGGGCCATGCCGGTGCGGAACGTCAGGTACTTCACCAGGTTCAGGAACGGCACATAGTGCATCATCCCCGACGGATCGCCCTGAGCGAAATGGCTGTAGAGCAGATAGAACATCAGCCGCGCGCCCCCGCACCGTCGACACAATCCAGCGCGGCCAGAGCCGCCGCCACGGCTGAAGCCTTGGATCCGTTGGAACCCTTGACCATCACGACATCGCCGGCGCCCACGCCCTGCACGACCAGCGGGGCCAAGTCGGCCGCCGTCAGGGCGTATCCGCCCCGGCGAGTCGGAGGAAGGGCGTCCCACAGGAATTTCATCAGCGGCCCGGCGCAGAACACCAGGTCGACTCCGGCGCGCACGGCCATGCCCGCCCCTTGCGCATGGAAGTGTTCGGCCTCCGGACCCAGCTCCAGCATATCGGTCAGGACCGCGATCCTGCGTCCCTTGGCCGCGCGGGTGCCCAGGGTGTGGAACGCGGCCTGCAGCGACACCGGATTGGCGTTGTAGCTTTCGTCGATCAGGACGAAGGCGCCGGCGGGCGCGGCGATGGTGCGCTCGGCGCCGCGGCCGGCCAGGGGCGCGAAGGCGGCCAGGGCGGCCAGGGCGGTGTCGAGATCGATGTCCAGCTCTTCCAGCATCAGCAGGACCGCGAGGCTGTTGAGACCCCAGTGGGCGCCGCTCTGGCGGATCGGGAAGGTCATGGCCTTGCCGTGCAGGGTGGCCGACACCTCGGCGCCCTGGTTGGTCGCGCGGAAGCCGGTCAGGCGGGCGTCGCAGCCCTCGCCCGAGCCGAAGGTGAGCAGGCGGGCGCCGGCGGCGTGGGCCTCGTCCTTGAGCAGTTCGAACCAATGGTTGTCGGCGTTCAGCACCGCCGCGCCGCCCGGCTCGAGCCCGGCGAAGATCTCGGCCTTGGCCCGCGCCACCCCAAGCTCGCCGTCGGGGAAGTTCTCGGTGTGCACCGGACCGACCGTCGACACCGCCACCGCGTGAGGCCGCACCATCCGCGCCAGGGGCCGGATCTCGTCGGCGTGATTCATGCCGATCTCGAAGATCGCTCGGCGCGTGTCGCGCGGCATCCGCGCCAGGGTCAGGGGCACGCCGATGTGGTTGTTGTAGCTCTTGACCGAGCCGTGGGCCGGACCGGCCATCTCGAGCCCGAGCTTGATCGCCTGGGTCAGGCTGGTTTTGCCGACCGAGCCTGTGACCGCGCCGCGCTTGGCCGCCGTGGCCCGCTCGCGCGCCGCCGCGCCCATGGCCTCCAGCGCCATCAGGGTGTCGCCGGGCACGATGATGCGGCTGCCGGCGCCGGACTTGTTGGCCAGCGAGCCCGCGGCGCCCTTGCCCAGGGCGCCGTCGATGAATTCATGGCCGTCACGCTCGCCGGCCAGGGCGACGAATAGATCGCCCGCCTCGACCGAGCGGCTGTCGATGGAAATGCCATTGGACTCGAAAGGCGCGCCCTCAAGCCGTCCCCCGGTCGCCGCCTCGATCTCCGATGAGGTCCACAGCGGCGCAGGATCAGCCATGCCGCACCCCGAGGGCCGCGGCGACTTCGGCGATATCGTCGAAGGGGTGGACGACGCCGGCGATGGTCTGGCCCTGCTCGTGGCCCTTGCCGGCCACCACCAGCACGTCGCCGTCGCGCAGTTGCGACACCGCCGCGTTGATCGCCTCGCGGCGGTCGCCGATCTCGATGGCGCCGGGCGCGGCGGCCAGGATCGCGGCGCGGATCGAGGCCGGGACCTCGCCGCGCGGATTGTCGTCGGTGACCATGACCACGTCGGCCAGATCGGCGGCGGCCTTGCCCATCAGCGGGCGCTTGGTGGCGTCACGGTCGCCGCCGGCGCCGAACACGATCATCAGCCGGCCCTTGGCGTGGGGCCGCATGGCCTTCAGCACCGTCTCGATGCCGTCGGGGGTGTGGGCGTAGTCGACATAGGCCTCGCCGCCCTTGGGCCCGGCGCCGATGCGCTGCAGCCGCCCGGGCGCGCCCTGGATGTGCTCCAGCGCCGCCAGCACCTCGCCGACGTCCTCGCCAGCCGCGATGCACAGGCCCGCCGCCACCAGGGCGTTGGACGCCTGGTAACCGCCCGCCAGAGGCAGCAAGGTCGAATAGATCTCGCCGTCGTGCTGCACGGTCAGGCGCTGGCCGTCGGTGGTGGCCACGCGGTTGATTAGCTTGAGCCCCTGCCCCGCCTCGCCCACCGACATCACCGCATGCCCGGCGCTGACCGAGGCGGCGGCGAAGGCGGCGTAGGCGTCGCTGTCGGCGTTGAGCACCGCCGTCCCGTAGCGCGGCAGCAGTTCCTCGAACAGACGCAGCTTGGAGGCGCGGTAGGCGCCCATGGTGCCGTGATAGTCCAGGTGGTCCTGGGTCAGGTTGAGGAAGCCGGCGGCGGTCAGGCGCACCGCGTCCAGGCGGCGCTGGTCGATGCCGTGCGAGGAGGCTTCCATGGCCAGGTGGGTCACGCCGCGCTGGGACAGGTCGGCCAGGTTGGCGGCGACGTCGGCGGCGTCCGGCGTGGTCAGGCCCGGCGGGGTCAGCTGCTCGCCGCCGGCGCGCGGGCTGAGCGAGACGCCCAGGGTGCCCATGCTGGCGGCCTTGTGGCCCAGGCGGTTGAAGATTTGGCGGCAGTAGGCGGCGACCGAGGTCTTGCCATTGGTGCCGGTGACCGCGACGCAGGTGCGCGGCTGGGCGGCGTAGAAGGCGCCGGCGGCCAGGGCGTAGGCGCGGCGCACGTCCCAGGCGTGGGCGACGGGCACGCCGAGGTCGGGCATGGCCTCGGGCGCCAGGACGGCGGCGGCGCCGGCCTGCAGGGCGGTCGGGATGAAGGTGCGGCCGTCGATCTTGGAGCCCGGCAGGGCGGCGAACAGGAAGCCCGGCCGCACCTTGCGGCTGTCGGCGGTGACGCCACGGATTTCGGGATCGACCGCCAGGTCGCTGCGCAGAATTTCGGACAGGCGCGCGCTCATTGGGCGTCTCCCTCGATGGCCAGGCTGCCCTCGTCGCCGGCCGGTTTGGCGGCGACCGCGATCGGGGTGGCGGCGGCCAGGGCCGGGGCGGCGCGCCTGACGCCGACGAAGGGGGCGATGCGGTCAATCACCCTTCCGGCGGCCGGAGCGGCGTTCCAGCCCGCCGTGGCGAAGCCGAAGGTTTCCGGCAGGCGCTTGGGGTCCTTCAGCATGATCAGGACGAAGTAGCGGTCGGCGTCGATGGGGCCATCGGTGGGGAACACCGCGGCGAACGAGGCCAGCACCCGGTCCTTGGAGTATTTCTTGTCGATCACCAGCTGGGCAGTGCCGGTCTTGCCGCCGACGCTGAGGCCGGGCGCGTCGGCCTTGCCGCCGGAGCCTTCCTTGGCCGTCACGTTCAGGCGCATCAGGTCGAGCATCTTGCGCGAGGTGTCCTCGGAGACGATGCGCGTTCCTTTGGGACGGTTGGCCGGATCGACCTTCTTCAGGGTCAGCGGGATCAGCTCGCCGCCGTTGAGAATGCCGCCCATGCCCTGGGCCAGAGAAAGCGGGCTGACCGAGATCGACTGGCCGAACGAGGTCGAAGCGACGGTGCCGTCGGTCCAATTGGCGCCGCGCGGGAGGATCGGACGGGCGCTCTCGCTCAGCTCGATCTTGGCGGGAGTGAACAGGCCGAACGCCTTGAAGTACTTGGTCAGGGTCGGGGCGCCGGCCTGCAGCGCCATCTTGGCGGTGCCGATGTTGGAGGAGTGGATGAACACCTCCGGCAGGGTGATCGCCCCGTGCACGGCGTGGAAATCGTGGATGGTGCGGTTGCCCAGCTGCAGGCTCTCGACGTTGTAGGTCGAGTTCATGGTCGCCGACCCGGAATCCAGGGCCATGGCCATTGAGAACACCTTGAACACCGATCCCGGCTCATAGACCGAGGCGGCGGCGCGGTTGACCAGGTTGTAGGGCGCGGCCTGGCCCGGGACGTTGGAATCGTAGTTGGGCCAGCTCGACATCCCCAGCACTTCGCCGGTGTGGATGTTGGTGACGATGCCGACCGCGTCGTTGACGCCGAACTTGATGGCGGTCTTCTCCAGTTCGTCGTCCAGCGCCGCCTGCACGCGCAGGTCGATGGAGGTGGCGAATGGGCCCTGGCCGGCCTGACGGCGGATCTGCTCGTCGAAGGCCAGCTCCATGCCCGCGAGGCCGGTGCCGCCCTTGTCGGTGAAGCCGATCACATGCGCGGCGCTGGTCCCCAGCGGATAGACCCGGTGCTCTTCCTCCTCGAAGCTGACACCCGGCAGGCCCATGTCCTGGATGCGCGCCTTTTCCTCGGGGGTCAGGCCGCCCAGGAGGTATTCGCGGCGGTCCGAATGCAGCGCCTTGTCAAGGCGCGCGGTCTGCAGGCCCGGCAGGGCGGCGCCCAGCACACGCTGAGTCTCGGCGGGGTCCCAGATCTCGCGCGGATCGACGTAGACGCCGAAGTGGATCAGGTCGACGGCCAGCAGACGGCCTTCGCGGTCGGTCAGGTCGGCGCGCGCGGCGCCCAGAGGCGCGAGGTAGCCGTTAGGCTTACCGGCGCCGGAGAAAAGCGCGCTGTGGCTGGCGCCCAGGGCCAGGCAGCCGAAGCCGGTGGCGAACAGCGCCAGCAGAATGAAGATGCGCATTCGGGTGCGCGTGTCGTCCTCGGCCTGATCGGCGGCCTTGGCCTTCTTGAAGGCCTCTTCCAGGCCCCAGACCACCTGGCTGAACCAGCGGCGCCCGGGGGCGCGGTAGTCGGCGATGTCGTGCTGGATCATTGCGGCGTTCCCGGCTTGGCCGAAGCCGGTTTGACGGGGGTGGTTTGAGCCGCGGCGATTACCACAGGCGCGGTCGAGGCGGGCGCGCCGACGACTGGCGCGGCGCCGGCCGCCGCATGCTTGTCAGGGATAAGGGCGGCGCGGGCGATCTCGGGCAGATGATCGGCCTCGCCCTGATGCTTGGCGACCGTGGGGCCGAGCCCGGCGGCGGCGGCGAGCACTTCCAGGCGGCCGGGTTGTTCCAGGTGGGCGACCTCGGCGTCAAGCAGGCGCACGCGGCGCTGCTCATCGTTGATCTGGGCTTCGACCGAGGTGATCTCGCCGCGCTCGCGCCCGGCGCTGGCCTTGGCCAGGTAGTTGCCGAGGATCATTACCAGCAGCATCAGCAGGGCGAAGGCTTCCACGAGACGCAGCCCACGCAGCGAACGGCCCATGACGGTGAACAGCCCGCTCATGCCGCCATCCTCCAGGCCGGGGCCGCGGTCCGCTCGGCGGCGCGTAGCTTGGCCGAACGGGCGCGGGGGTTCTCGAAGGTCTCGATATCTGACGGCGCGCGAACGCCGTTGAACAGCAGCTCGAAGCTGGGCGCGGGCCCGGCCTGCACCTGCGGCAAGTGGCGCGAACCCATCGGCTTGCGCCCGGCGCGCTCGGTGAAGAAGGCTTTGACGATACGGTCTTCCAGCGAGTGGAAGGTCACCACCGCCAGACGGCCGCCCTCGCTCAACGCGCGCTCGGCGGCGTCGAGCCCGGCCTCAAGCTCGGCCAGCTCCTCGTTGACGGCGATGCGCAGGGCCTGGAACACCCGGGTGGCGGGATGGGTCGGGGCGCCGCGGCGACCGCCCACGGCCTTCTCGATCACCTCGGCCAGGTCGAGGGTGTGGGTGAACGGCTGCTCGGCCCGGCGGCGGGCGATGAAGGCGGCGATGCGGCGCGAGGCCTTCTCCTCGCCATAGATCCAGAAGATGCGGGCCAGATCGCCCGGCTCGTCCTGGTTGACGATGTCGGCGGCGCTGCGGCCTTCGTCGCCCATGCGCATGTCGAGTGGACCGTCGCGCATGAACGAGAAGCCGCGCTCGGCCTCGCCCAGCTGCATCGACGAGACGCCGAGATCCAGGGCGATGCCGTCGCAGGAGGCCTGGCCGCAGTCGGCCAGGTGCTGTTCGAGATCGGAAAAGCGGCCCCGCACCAGGCGGAAGCGGCCCTTGTATTCGGCGGCCAGCGGCGCGGCGAAACGGGCGGCGGTCGGGTCGCGGTCGATGCCGATGACGTCGGCGCCGGTTTCCAGGAAGGCGCGGCTGTAACCGCCGGCCCCGAACGTGCCGTCGACCACCAGCCGGCCCGGCCCGAGATCGAGCGCCTCGACCACTTCAGTCAAAAGGACCGAGGCGTGCGGCGCGCCGCTCATGCGCCGCCCCCGAGCTTCTGGGCGCGCTGCTGCTGGCGCAGGTCGGCCAGGCCTTCGCGGGCCTGCTGACGCATGGCGGAGCGGTGGGCGCGGAAAGCGTCGCGCTCCCAGATCTGAAAACGGTCGCCCAGGCCCACCACCGCGACCCAGTCGCTGAGGCCGAACATGTCGCACAGGGCCTCAGGCAGGGTGATGCGGCCGGCGGTGTCGAAGGCCAGTTCGTTCATGCCCCCGAACACCACGGTTTCGAGCGGCAGGCGCAGGGGATCGCCGAACGGGAGCTCTTCGATCAGCGCCTGATAGCGGCCAAACAGGGGCTTGGCCCCGCCTTCGATGCAGTCGGCTTCGATCGAGGGGAAGCAGAAGATGCCGTTGAAGGGGCCGCTGACGGAGGCGCGGAATTCCTGCGGCACAACGATGCGCCGCTTGCTGTCCAGCTGCTTCTCGAACGTCGAGAGAAACACCCCGCCCCGCCCCATTCGTCCCAGCCGGTTAGCGCCTGCCCCATGCAGCCGTCCCGGGATGCCCTCCAGACGCATTCGGCACGGAGAAGCACATGGCTAGTGGGTTAACATGGGATAGAATGGGATGCAATGACACTTAACCTCGTTTCCAAGGTTTCGTAGGCGACTGAGACTCTAAAACAGCGTCCGGTTATTAACCATCAACAGAACATACAAGGAACAGCATTAAGCATAACAGCGCAATCGAGGCGGTTGAGGCATTCGCGCCCAATTATGGAAGATGGATCAGACGGCCTGTAAGCCGGGTTCTGTCCTTGCTCGGCCAAAGGCTTCGCAAGTGACGGTCATTCCTCTGGACCCAGCATTGCTGCGGGGTTCTCGCGACCTACCCGGACGGCTCGGGCCTGCGACAGCCCTACCCTGACGCGAACGCAAAGGCGCGCCGTCCCTATTTGGTCTTGCTCCTAGCGGGGCTTGCCATGCCGTCCCTGTCGCCAGGTCCGCGGTGGGCTCTTACCCCACCCTTTCACCCTTACCTCCGTCGAGACGAAGGCGGTCTGCTCTCTGTGGCGCTATCCCTAGGGTCGCCCCCGGCGGGCGTTACCCGCCGCTATGTCGCTGTGGAGCCCGGACTTTCCTCGACCCTGCTCCGCCGAGGCTTCACAGGACCGCGACCGCCCGGCCGTCTGATCCGCGCGGAAAATGGGCGTAAGCTGCGGCGCGGTCAATCGAAGGCGCTGTTCACCTTGGATTTCGTTTGCGAAGTTTCGCTAACCGCCATGCAGCGGCCGCTGCCAACGGATGGGTCACGAACAGGCTGATGGCGTGCCATTTACTATATGCAAAGACCGCTCGACTGACCTCTGTAAGGTGGCCTTTGGAGTCCAAGTAATATCGACCGCCGGCGCTATATCCGTTCAAGGCGTCCCCTCCAATATAGTGAGACACCACCACAAAGACCCCAAAATTTAGGGCAGCGAGCGTAAAGAATACCGTCGTCGCCGCCTTCAACTGCGTGGTTTTTGCGTCCGCCGAAACCATCTAGGGGTGCACCTAACTCTCCGCCGCGGCCCGCAGCAGTTGCACCAAGCGAGCCCGGGTCTCGCCGTCGGCAACGCCGTCAACGCCCTCCGGCCGCCAGTGGCGCTGGAAAGCCTGAACGATGGTCTTGGTAGCCTCGTCAAACCGCCCGGACGGCGCGCTGTCGTAGCCCAGCCGGGTCAGGCCGGCCTGCAGGGCGAACACCCCGGTCCCCTCGTCGCCCACGCCGAGCGGCGCGCCCGGCGCCGGGTTGGGCTCAAGCCACAGGCCGTGGCCGTCCTGCGCCAGCCGTTTCCAGGGGAACAACTCGCCCGGATCGACCTTGCGCTCCGGCGCCACGTCGGAATGGCCGAGGATGCGACCGTCGGGAATCTCCCAGCGTCCACGGATGCCGTCGATCAGGGCGATCAGGGCTTCGATCTGATCGTCGGGAAAGGCGCGGTAGCCGTGCTCATGCCCCGGATTGACCAGCTCGACGCCGATCGAGACGCTGTTGATATCGCGCTCGCCCTTCCAGAATGAGACGCCAGCGTGCCAGGCGCGGCGCTCCTCGGGCACCAGAGTGAAGACGCGGCCGTCCTCCTCGATCATGTAGTGGGCGGATACCTTGGCCTCAGGATCACGCATGCGCTCCAGCGCGGCCTCGCCGCTATCCATGCCGGTGTAGTGCACCACGATCATGTCGGGCGGCCCACGGCGCGCGTCGAAGTTGGGCGAAGGGGCCTCGATCAAGCTCATGGTATGCAATAGGCCGAGGCGTCAGCGACGCGCAACCAGCTTGGCTAGTTGCGGCGGTCCCAGCCGTAGGCGACCCACGAGTGGCCGCCGACATTGCGGGCTTCGATCAGCATGGGATAGTCGTTGCGCGCCTTGACCGTGCGGCGGGCGCGGGCGGCGAGGCTGGCCAGGGCGAGCAAGGCGCCGCCCATCACGGCGACGACGACGACGCTGGCGGCCAGGGCCATGGCCAGGACCACGGCGATCAGGGCGGCGACGCCGCTCAGGACAAAGCCGACGAGCCAGGCGAGGCCGGGGATGGTCGGGCGGGGGGACTGCGGCCTGCCGGCGGAGCTGTCCATGGCTTCCTCGTGTGGGCGCCGATACAGGCGCATCGCATATGTCGGCGCCAGTCTATACGACGTCAACTCACAGAATCGCTAACGTCAAGCCGCGCCCTGGGCTGCCCAGTCCTTGCGTTGACGGATGATGGCGTCATGGGCGGCGTTGATCGCCGCTGACTTGATATGCGCCACCTCGACGAACTCCGCCGGCAAGCCGCGCGCCAGCACCCGGTCGGGGTGGGCTTCGGACAGCGTCGCCTTCCACGCCGCGCGCACGGTCTGATCGGTGGCGTCCGGCGCCACGCCCAACACCACATAGGGGTCGCCCGGCGTTGCTCCCAGATGGGTCGCGCGGATGCGCTGGAAGGTCATCGGCGACAGGCCGAACAGGCTGCCCACCTGCTCCAGATAGCTCAGCTCGTGGTCGGTGACCGCGCCATCCGCTCCGGCGATTTGGAACAGCCCGTCCAGCACATCCTCCAGCAACTGCGGGCACTGGCCGTAGCGCTTGGCCAGGCGTCGCGCGTAGCTCTCGAAGCCGAGGGTGGTCTGGCCGGCCAGATCGTAAAGGCGGCGCACGTTGCGCTCGGCCTTGGAGTTGGCCTGGAACACTTCCGAGAAGGTGGCGAACTCGTGATGGTCGGCATAGCCGTCGGCCTTGGCCAGCTTGGCGCCCAGCGCCGTGACCGCGGTCGAAAACGCCGGGTCCTCGCCGGGCAGGCCAGGAGGACAGGCCGCGCATTCGGCGGCGTCCACGCGGCGCGCCGCCAGGCCAGCAATGTTACGCCAAAAGGTCATGGTCATAGCCTAGAGGTCCGGCGCCAAGGATGCCACGCCAGGTCGGCTAGGCAACATACCCTGCCTCTGTTGATGCATCAACTTCGTTTGATCTAGACGGTGAACCAAGCTTGGCCGTGTGCGTTTGATATGCGCGCCGGGGGGAGCTAAGGACTTGCCACGCCCGCGCCGCCGTTGGATTCTACGGCGTGCATTGAACTCTTGATGGAAGAACCCCCCGATGCCGCTGGCTCCTTTTTTCGCCCTGGCGATGATGATGGCCGACCCCCAGCCCACCGTCGCCCCCCCCGCGCCCGCAGCTGAAGAAGCCCTGCCCCCCGGCGCTCCGAGCGACGACTACGGCCTGGTAGAATGGTGCTACGGCGCCCTGCAGGGCCACATGGCGATGTACACCATCGTCAAGCCAGAGTTGGACAAGCTGCCGGACTCCAAGCCCAAGGAAACCGCCGTCCTAGACGCCGAACAGGCCAAGGCCGGCCGCGAATACCTGGCGCTTTATAAGCGCGCCATCGACGCAGCCGAGAAGGCCAGCCCGCAGGCGATCTCCGAACGCGGCATGCAGGCCCGCAGCATGGGTGGCGCTATCTGGACCCCGGCCAAGCAGGCCGACTCGCGCACCCAGATGTGGTCCTATCTCGGCTGGGAATTGCCCGGCCGCTGCGAGACCTCCGCCGAGCGTCTGTACGAGAAGTCCCTGCTGAGCGCTCAGGCCCTGGGCATCGACCTGGTGCCGACAACCAGCGCCGCCGGCAAGGCCACCGTCACTCCGCAATAATCCGCTAGGCAGCCGCCGCGGCAGCCTCGGTCCCCGGCGTGTAGGCCAGGATCGGGGCGAGCCAGCGCTCGGCTATCTGCATCGTCCAGCCCTTGCGCGCGGCGTAGCTGGCCACCTGGTCCGGCCCGATACGGCCGACGCCGAAGTAGTGCGCGTCGGGGTGGGCGAAATACAGACCCGAGACCGACGACGGCGGGTTCATGGCGAAGCTTTCGGTCAGCTCCATCCCGGTCTCGGCCGGCGCGTTCAGCAGTCGGAACAGGGTCGCCTTCTCGGTATGATCGGGCTGGGCCGGATAGCCGGCCGCCGGGCGGATGCCGCGGTACTTCTCGCGGATCAGGTCGTCGACCGCGAGCGTCTCGTCCGCCGCATAGCCCCACAGTTCGGTGCGCACGCGGCGATGCATGGCCTCGGCGAAGGCTTCCGCCAGCCGGTCGGCCAGGGCCGCCGACAGGATCGCCGAATAGTCGTCGCCCTGATCCTTGAAGCGCTTGGCGATTTCCAGTTCACCGTGGCCCGAGGTCACCGCGAAGCCGCCGATGTAGTCGGGGGCCGCCCCGACCGGAGCGATGAAGTCCGATAGCGCCAGATTGGCCTTGTCGCCGGTCTTGGCCATCTGCTGGCGCAGGGTATGAAACCGCCCGATCTCGCTGATCCGGTCCTCGCCGGAATAGACCACGATGTCGTCGCCCACCGTATTGGCCGGCCAGAAACCAACCACGCCGCGCGCCTGGAACCACTTCTGCTCGATGATCTGCTTGAGCATCGCCTGGGCGTCGGCGAACAGGTTGGTGGCGGCCTCGCCGACCACGTCGTCGGTCAGGATCGCCGGATAGGGGCCCGCCAGCTCCCAGCTGGCGAAGAACGGCGTCCAGTCGATGTACTGGGCCAGATCGCCCAAGTCGTAGGCGTCGAAGGCGCGCGTGCCGAGGAAGCTGGGGACCGCCGGCTTGTGGGCGGCCCAGTCGATCTTGAAGCCGTTGGCCTGGGCGTTGGCAAATTTGGTGCGGGTCTTCTGGTCCTGGCCGCGCGCGTACTGCTCGCGCACCCGCACATATTCGGTGCGCGTGGCGGCCATGTTCTTTTCGCGCTCTTCCTTGGACAGCAGGCCCGAGACCACGCCCACCGCGCGCGAGGCGTCCAGCACATAGGTAGTCGAGCCTGAGCGGTAGGCCGGCTCCACCTTCACCGCGGTGTGGGTCTTGGAGGTCGTGGCGCCGCCGATCAGCAGCGGCAGGGTGAACTTGCGCCGTTCCATCTCGGCGGCGACGAACACCATCTCGTCGAGGGAGGGCGTGATCAGGCCGCTGAGGCCGATGATGTCGACCTTATGCTCGACGGCGGCGTCCAGGATGCGGTCGGCCGGGACCATCACGCCCAGGTCGATCACCTCGTAGTTGTTACACTGCAGGACCACGCCGACGATGTTCTTGCCGATGTCGTGGACGTCGCCCTTGAC
>CANJMO010000046.1 GCA_947475845.1 Caulobacteraceae bacterium
CGGCGACAGCTACATCTTCGCCATGCTGGCCATGGGGACCATCGACCTGGTTCTGGAGTCCGGCCTGAAGGTCTGGGACATCGATCCGATCATCCCGGTGATCGAGAACGCCGGCGGCATCGTCGCCGACTGGCGTGGGGATCGTCTCGGACGCCACGGCGGCCAGGTGCTGGCGGTCGGCGACCGGCGCTTGCTGGATCAGGTGCGGCCTCTGCTGAAACCGGCGGCGGCCTAACCCATCCGTCCCGTCAGGGCGTCGAACTCCGCCCACACCAGCGCCCGCCGCGCGTCGGTCTCCATCAGCACCTCGTGAAAGGCGCCGGCGATCTCGGCATAGCGGCCCTTCGGCGCGCGCCCGGCGAAGGCGCGGGAGGGGCCGGTCAGGACCAGATGGTCGTCGCCCGCTCCAACGATGCTCACGGGCACATTCACGGTCCTGCGCCCCAGGATCGCCCCGGCCTCCAGCGCGAACCCCATCCAGCCCCAGGTCACCCCGCCCAGCGCCAGGTCCGGACAGGCCCTTAGCTGGTCCCGGTAGCGTTCGTAGCGGCCCGCGTCATGGGTCAAGACATTGGCCTCGAACGACCCCAGGAACGGCTCGAACGCCTCTTTCAGGATGTATTCTCCGCTTCTGCCCAACCCGATCATGGTCCCGGCGATCAATCCCGCCATCCCGCCGAGCTTGCGCGTCGCCACCAACCCCAGCATCGGCGCCGACAGAAACAGCACGTCGAACCGGACCACACCCTTAACCGCCGCCAGAGCGGTCAGGCAGCCGCCCATCGAATGACCGAACCCGATCCAAGGGCGCGGCAGCCGATCGCCTGTCAGGGCCAGCAGCATCCGCAGGTCTTCCAAATAGTCGGCGTGTCCCTCCGCGTGCCCCCTGTGCCGGTCCGTCAGCATTCGGTGCGACAGCCCCTGTCCGCGCCAGTCGTGCGCCAGCACCGCGAACCCGCGCCCCTGCAGCTCGCCGATCACCTCGAAGTATTTCTCGATCGGCTCGGTGCGCCCGGCGCTCAGGATCACCGACCCCCGCGTCGCCGCTTTGGCCGGGAACAGAGCCGCCCGCAGCCGCGCGCCGCCGGCGCCCTCGAACCAGAACCCCTGCCCGCCGTCGGGAACCGGCGCCGCCTCGGTCCCGATCAGGGGGGCGGCGTCCATCCGTCAGCCTCGGCCGCGCAGCAGCGACTGCAGTTTCATCGCCACCGACATATCGCCCTGGATCTTCAGCCGTCCGCGCATCATCGCCGCCATCGGGTCCAGCTGGCCCTTGGCCATGGCCTCCAGGTCCTCGCGCCCGATGATCACCGTGCAGTCGGCCGGCGCATCGTCATTGCTCACCACCGCGCCGTCGACATGGATGAAGCCCTCGCCCTTGAAGTCGATCTTCAGGCTCTTCTCGAGGCCCGGCTGCCCGGTCAGGGTCGCGCGCAGGCGTTCGGTGATGTCGGATACGGTGGCCAAGGGACAGGAACTCGCGGGCTAGGGCTTCACGAACCTTAGAGTCATGCGGTCGCTTTCGCCAACGGCGTCGTACTTGGCGTGATCGAACTTCAGATCGTCCGGCTGGCCGGTAGGGGCGGACTGGCGCGTCGGCGGCAGGGTCCACACCCCGAACGGATGATCGTGGCTGTCCTTGGGATTGGCGTTGATCTCGCTGGCGGCGTCGAAGCGCAGGCCCGCGTCGGCGGCGAGGCGCTTGACGTAGTCCTCCTGCACATAGCCCTGGGTGGCGAGCACGTCCTGAACGCCGCCCGCCGGCGCCCGGTGCTCCTCCACCCCCACATGGCCGCCCGGCTTCAGCGCCTTGAACGCCTCGCGGAACGCCTTGTCCGCCGTGCCCGCCATCATCAGGTTATGGATCACGCTGGGGAACAGCACCAGGTCGACCGTCCCCGCGGGCGCGGCCTCGCCGCTGGTCGGGCCGAAACTGGTCAGGACCGGCTCGCCGTATAGCCCGGGCCGCGCGGCCATCGTCTTGCGGTAGCGCTCGACGATCGCGGCCAGGACCGGATCGGTCTGCTGGAACTGGGCGGCGATCAGCTTGCCGCCGCTGCGCGCGAGATAGGGGGCGATGATGTCGCTGTACCAGCCCGAGCCCGGCCAGAATTCGAGCACCGTCATACCGGGCTTCAACCCCCAGAAGCGCAGGCTCTGCACTGGATGACGCCAGACGTCGCGGCCCTTGTCCTCCGGAGTGCGCCACTCGCCAGCGGTCGCCCACTCCAACGTGCCCGGCGAAGGGCCAGAGGGACCCACGGCGGCGGGATCGTCGGCCGACACCGTCTCGGCCTTGCGCCCGCACGCGCCCAGCATGCTCATGCCGGTCAGACCCGTCGCGGTCGTCAGGAAGCGCCGCCGTGAATAGCGCGCGGACCAGGCGTGCATCGATCGATACCCTTGCAGCGACGCCGCCCCCGGATCCGCCTTCGCACTCGCTTAGCGCGGCAGGCGGCGCCGGTCAAAGCCGTACACCTGTAGGTGGTCGGACCACTTGCACGCCGGCCAAGGCTCCCCAAATGGGCATCGAAGGCGCCGAAACCGGGCCTTCCGGGCCCGCGACGCCATCAGGGTCGCTCGCGCCCGCGACATGAACCGCACCCTTGCTGATGCAGAAGGAAGCTCTCTATGCGCACCGTCGATTTCACCCCGCTGTACCGTTCCGCCGTCGGTTTCGACCGCCTGGCCGCCCTGCTTGAATCCGCCGCCCGCAGCGAAGGCCCGGCCGGCTATCCGCCCTACAACATCGAGACCGTGGGCGAGAACGCCTACCGCATCGAGATCGCCGTGGCCGGCTTCAAGCCCGAAGAACTGAACATCGAGGCCAAGGAAAACACCCTCACCGTCCAAGGCCGCAAGACGGCCAACGACGAGCAGCGACGCTATCTTCATCGCGGCCTCGCCGAGCGCAATTTCGAGCGCCGCTTTCAGCTCGCCGACTATGTGGTGGTGACCGGCGCAGACCTGTCGGACGGCCTGCTCGCCATCTCGCTCGAGCGCCAGCTGCCCGAAGCCCTCAAGGCCCGCCGCATCGAGATCGCCACCGGCGGCCAACAGATCGAAGCGGCCACCCAGGCCGCCTAAGCCTAAGGCTCCGCGTCTCTTCAAAGCCCTTCTCCCCGCTTGGGAGGAGGGCTTTTCTATTTTTGCGGAAGCACCAAGCCCTTGCAGCCCTTGACGACCACGTCCTCGAGATCGGCGTCGCGCAGGTTGGTCCCGGTGAAGTCCGAGCGCGACAGGTCGGCGCCCGTGAGGATCGCCCGGCGCAGGTCGGCGCCGCGCAGGTCCGCGCCCTTGATCGAAGCCCGCGCCAGATCGCACGGCAGCACCCGGTCGGCGCCCAGCAGCAGTGGCCCCATCAGCGCTTCGCGCAGGTCCGCCCCGGCCAGCTTGGCCCGGCTCATGCGGGCGCCGCGCAGATCGGCCCGTTTCAGATTGGCCCCGCGCAGGTCCGCGCCCTGCAACTGCGCGCCCTGCAGCTGCACGCCTTCCATATCCAGGCCGTAGAACACCGCGCCCTTGGCCGACATAGCGGTCAGATTGTAGCCCTTGATCGAGGCCAGGGTGCGCAGGTCGGCGCCGTCGAACACTGAGGGCGCGCCTTGGGTGCCCTGGGTTTCGCACCACAGGGCGTGCTCGTGCAGCATGTCGCCATAGGGCAGCACCGCCACGTCGCGGCCCAGCGGCCGGTCGGTCAGGGTGCCTTCCATCTGGGCGCCGTCGAAGCTGCACGAATTCAGCGTCGCCCCGACCATCACCGCATCGCGCAGATCGGCGCCCTGCAGATCGGTGCCGGACAGGTCCGCGCCCGCCATGTTGCAGCCGGTCATGGAACAATGCTTCAGATTGGCCCCGGCCAGGATCGCGCCCTGGGCCTCGCTGATCCGCCGCCCGTTCTCCAGCATGCGGAAGCCCATCTTGGAATCGGCGGCGGCGATCGACCCTTCGCGCAGGTCCGCCTCGAACATGTCGGCGGCGGTCAGGTCCGCGCCGCGCAGGCAGGCGCCGCGCAGATCGGCCCGCTTCAGGCTCGCCTCGGACAGGTCGATGTGCTACATGTCGGCGCAGAAGAAGATCGCGTGATCCAGCCGCGTACCGACCATGCGGCAGTCGTTCATGATGGCGCAGGTGAAGTCGGCGTCGGACAGGTTGCGGCCCGACAGATCCAGGCCAGACAGGTCGGACCAAGCGAACACGGCCCGCGCCCCGCCGGGACGCGCCGCCCACAGGCGGTCGTGGCGGGCGCAGATCGCGTCCACCTCTATCTGGGTAAGATGGCGGCGCTGAAGAGGGGCAGTCTGCCCGGCCATCTTGGTCCCCTGACTCGTACTTTTGCGAACCATGGGCGGATAGAGTTAACGCCGTCCTGAGAGGCGCAACCAGCAGGCGAAAATCTAGGCCAAAAGCCCCAAATCTTGCAGGCGCCCGGCCAGGGGGCCGTCCGTTTCAACCCACAGGCGCACAAGGCCCTGCGCAGCGTAGCGCGACAGCGCCGCCTCGGGGCTCTCTCCCGGCTGCAGGACGAAGGCCGCGTCGAAACCCTGACCGTTGTCGCTGGCCTCCACCAGTGGCCGTCCGCTGCTGAGTTTGTGGCGGAACGCCCGGTATAGAGGCGCCGCTTCCTGCGCCAGGAACCCCGTCTCCACCGGGACCCCGGCGGCGCGCAGCCGCTCCAGCCCGCGACCCGCCGACAGGCCCTCTGGATTCTCGGCGGCGATCACCACCCGCGCCACCCCCGCCGCCACCAGCCGCTCCGAGCAGGAGGTCGCCCCGCTCGACCGCTGCGCGCAGGGCTCAAGGGTGATGTAGACGGTGGCGGCACGCGCGCCCTCGCCGATCTGGATCAGCGCCTGTTCCTCCGCGTGGGGATGTCCTCCCTGCCCCGTCGCCGCCTCGCTGATCACGGTATCGCCGCGCGCGATCACGCAGCCGACGGTGGGTTTGGGCGAGGTTGTCCCCAGGCGGGCGCGGGCCGCGGCGATGGCGCGGCGCATCAGGCTTTCGTCGAGCGCGCGGCTCACTTCGTCCCTGGCAGAGCGGGCAAGGGCGTGGCGCGGGCCGTGTCCAGATAGCGCGCCGCCGTCGGGCGAAGCTTGGCGTCCAATTCGATCAGCAGGGGATTGCCGGTGGGGATTTCGACGTCGACGATGGCGTCGTCCGGCACGGCGAACAGCAGCTTGACGATGGCGCGCAGGGAGTTGCCGTGGGCGGCGATCAGCAGGGTCTCGCCGACCTGCAATTCGGGCGCGATTTCCTCGTCCCAATAGGGCTCGACGCGGTCCAGCGTGGTCTTCAGGCTCTCTGTCGACGGGACCTGAGCGCCCTTATAGCGGGGATCGGCGGCGAAATCGTACTCGCCCCCTTCTTCCAGCTCGGGCGGCGGCACGTCATACGACCGGCGCCAGACCTTGACCTGCGCATCGCCGTGCAAGGCCGCGGTCTCGGCCTTGTCGAGCCCCGTGAGCCCGCCGTAGTGGCGCTCGTTCAGGCGCCAGTCCTTGGTCACCGGAACCCATGCTTGGCCGGCGGCGGTCAGGGCGATGTTGCAGGTGCGGATGGCGCGGGTCAGGACCGAGGTGAAGGCGTGATCGAACACGATCCCCGCGCCCTTGATCAGTTCGCCGCCCTTCTTGGCCTGGGCCTCACCCTCGGCGGTCAGGTTGACGTCCACCCAGCCGGTGAAACGGTTCTCCAGGTTCCATTGGCTCTGGCCGTGACGCAGCAGGACGAGGGTGGGCATGAGCGGACACTTCACTTTCGGGGATAGGGCGGGCTAAGCCCTCAGGGCCGAGGCGTCAAGTTAGCGGGAACGTCAAGATAATCGGGGCGTCGCCGATTGGCTCACGCGCCCGGCGGCTGATATAGACCGGCGCAACGCTCCATTCCCCCGGGGACCCATGACGCCGGACCGCATCTTCTATCCCCTGGCCATCCTCGTCGCCCTGGGCCTAATCGCCTTGGCGGCGGTGTTTCCGCAGAGCGAGGGCGACCGCTCGCCAGGCCGGTTTGGCCACACCCCCACTCAGCAGACCGCCGAGGCCATCGCCCTGGCCCGCCGCAATGCCGAGCTGGACCTCGAAGCACGCAAGGCCGAAGCCGCCATCAAGGCGCAAGCCGAAGCGGCCCTCGCGCGCGCCGCTCCCCTGAAATGAGCGGCTTCGACGCCACCGCGGTCGGCCGCCGCGTCCTGACCGTGGAAGCCGAGGCCCTGGGTGCCCTGGCCGCCTCGCTCGGCGCCGACTTCACCGCCGCGGTCGAGACCCTGTTCCAGGCCAAGGGCAAGATCGTCTGCACCGGCATGGGCAAGTCCGGCCACGTCGCGCGCAAGATCGCCGCCACCCTGGCCTCCACCGGCTCGCCCGCCGCCTTCGTCCATCCCGCCGAGGCCAGCCACGGCGACCTGGGCATGGTCGGACCCGGCGATGTGGTCCTGGCCCTGTCCAAGTCCGGCGAGGCGCGCGAGCTGGCCGACATCGTCGCCTACGCCAAGCGCTTCGACATGCCGCTGCTGGCCATGACCAATGTGCCGGGCAGCGCGCTCGGCCGCGCCGCCGACATCGTCCTGCTGATCCCCGACGCGCCCGAGGCGACGCCAGAGGTCAACGCCCCGACCACCTCCACCACCCTGCAGCTGGCTTTGGGCGACGCCCTGGCCGTGGCCCTGCTGGAGCGGCGCGGCTTCACCGCCGGCGACTTCCGCGTGTTCCACCCTGGCGGCAAGCTCGGCGCCTCCCTGCGCACGGTCGGCGACCTGATGCACGGCAAGGATCAGGTCCCCCTGGTCCAGCCCGATGCCCGGATGCGCGAGGCGCTGCTGGTGATGACCGAAAAGCGCTTCGGCTGCGTCGGCGTCCTTGGCCCCGGCGGCCAGCTTGCCGGGATCATCACCGACGGCGACCTGCGCCGCCACATCGACGGCCTGTTCGACCACACCGCCGGCGAGGTCATGACCGCCTCGCCCAAGACCGCCGCCCCGACCATCCTGGCCGCCGAAGCCCTCAAGCGCATGACTGAGACCGCCCCCGCATCCACCGTCCTGTTCGTCGTCGAGGACGGCAAACCCGTCGGCATCCTGCACATCCACGACCTGGTGCGGGCGGGCGTGATCTAGATCATCCACCCACTGTCATCGAAGCGGAACGAATCCCCGTCATACCCATCGGAACGCTGGCCTCGTCCAGGGCTTTGCCGGTATGAGGCCCCAGCGTCTTAATCGAGTGAGAGACTCCATGCTTTCCACCCCGCGCGCCGATCTGAAGCCCAACACCCTCGATTACGAGAACGAGCCCCTGGTGAAGGCCACGGGCTTCCGCGAATACGACGCGCGCTGGCTGTTCGGACCGGACATCAATCTGCTGGGCATCGAAGCCCTTGGCCTGGGCCTGGGCACCTACATCCACGAGCTCGGCCAATCCAAGATTGTGGTCGGCCACGACTTCCGCTCCTACTCCCTGTCGATCAAAAACGCCCTGATGCTGGGCCTGGTGGCCGCCGGCTGCGAGGTGCTCGACATCGGCCTGGCCGTCTCGCCGATGGCCTATTTCGCCCAGTTCGACCTGGACGCCCCCTGCGTCGCCATGGTCACCGCCAGCCACAACGAGAACGGCTGGACCGGGGTCAAGATGGGCGCCCAGAAGCCCCTCACCTTCGGCCCCGACGAAATGAGCCGCCTGAAGGAGATCGTCCTGGGCGGAACCTGGCAGGAACGGCCCGGCGGCAAGCTGACCCACGTCTCCGGCGTGGCCGAGCGCTACATCGCCGACGTCGCCTCGCGCGCCCAGATCACCCGGCCCCTCACCGTGGTCGCCGCCTGCGGCAACGGCACCGCCGGCGCCTTCGCCCCGGAGGCCCTGCGCCGCATGGGCGTGGCGGTGGTGATCGAGATGGACGCCGAGCTCGACTACACCTTCCCCAAATACAATCCGAACCCGGAAGACATGGTCATGCTGCACGCCATGGCCGACGCGGTGCGCACCCACAAAGCCGACCTGGCTCTCGGCTTCGACGGCGACGGCGACCGCTGCGGCGTGGTCGACGACGAGGGCGAGGAGATCTTCGCCGACAAGATCGGCCTGATGCTCGCCCGCGATCTGTCGGAGCTCTACAAGGACGCCACCTTCATCGTCGACGTGAAGTCCACGGGGCTTTTCATCACCGACGAGGTGTTGAAGAAGAACGGTGCCAAGACCGTCTACTGGAAGACCGGCCACAGCTACATCAAGCGCAAGACCGCCGAACTGGGCGCCCTCGCGGGCTTCGAGAAGTCGGGCCACTTCTTCTTCAACCAGCCGCTCGGCCGCGGCTATGACGACGGCCTGGTCGCCGCCGCCGCCGTCCTGGCCATGCTCGACCGCAACCCGGGCAAGAAGCTGTCGGACCTGAAGAAGGCCCTGCCGGTCGCCTATACCTCCCTGACCATGTCGCCCCACGCCTCGGACGAGACCAAGTACCAGACGGTCGAGAAGGTGGTGAAGGAGTACGAGGATCTGTTCGCCGCCGGCGGCTCGATCCTCGGCCGTAAGATCGCCAGCGTGCTGACCGTCAACGGCGTCCGCGTCACCCTGGAAGACGCCTCCTGGGTGCTGGTGCGCGCCTCCTCCAACAAGCCGGAGATGGTGGTGGTGGTCGAAAGCGCCCAGTCGGAAGACGACATGCGGGCCCTGTTCCGCGAAGAGGTGAAGCCGCGCCTGGCCAAGTATCCCGGCGTCGGCCCCTACAACCAGGAGGTCTAAGCCCAGTGTGGCGATTCAGAAATTCGCCGGCAGACAATGGAGATCGCAATGCGAATTTCTGAATCAGAAGCCACACTGAAGCTGAGATTGATCTCTAGTGTCCTTATCGAAGCAGAAGTTCGCCCTGCGCTCGATCCTATCTGCTGGCGAACTTCTGCTTCGGGACACTAGAGATGCGCGTCGCGATGATCGGAACGGGCTATGTCGGACTGGTGTCCGGCGCCTGCTTCGCCGACTTCGGCCACACGGTCACCTGCATCGACAAGGACGCCGGCAAGATCGCGCGGCTGAAGCAGGGCGAGATCCCGATCTTCGAGCCGGGGCTGGAAGACCTCGTCACCCGCAACGCCCGCGAAGGCCGCCTGTTCTTCACCACCGAGGCGGCCGAGGCCGTCAAGACCGCCGACGCCGTGTTCATCGCGGTCGGCACCCCTTCGCGCCGGGGCGACGGCCACGCCGACCTGTCCTACGTCTACGCCGCCGCGGAGGAGATCGCCGGCCTGATCGGCGGCTTCACCGTGGTGGTCACTAAATCGACCGTCCCCGTCGGCACGGGCGACGAGGTCGAGGCAATCCTGCGGCGCGCCCGCCCTGACGGCGATTTCGCCGTGGTCTCCAATCCGGAGTTCCTGCGCGAGGGCGCCGCGATCAACGACTTCAAGCGCCCCGATCGCGTGGTCGTGGGCACGGAGGACGAGCGCGCCAGGGCGGTGATGAGCGAGCTCTACCGCCCGCTCAGCCTCAACGAGACGCCGATCCTGTTCACCAGCCGGCGCACCTCCGAGCTGACCAAATATGCGGCCAACGCCTTCCTCGCCATGAAGATCACCTTCATCAACGAGATGGCTGACCTGTGCGAGGCGCTCGACGCCGACGTGCAGCAGGTCGCCCGCGGCATCGGCCTCGACAAGCGGATCGGCTCCAAGTTCCTCAACGCCGGCCCCGGCTACGGCGGCTCATGCTTTCCCAAGGACACCCTGGCCCTGGTGCGCACCGCGGCGGACGCCGGCGCCCCCATGAGGCTCGTGGAGACCACCGTCCACGTCAACGACGCGCGCAAACGCTCCATGGCCGACAAGATCATCGCCGCGCTCGGCGGCGACGCCAAGGGCAAGCGCGTCGGCATTCTCGGCCTGACCTTCAAGCCCAACACCGACGACATGCGCGACGCCCCCTCGCTGGAGATCGTCCCCGCCCTGATCGCGGCGGGCGCCGTGGTCCAGGCCTACGACCCCGAGGGTCACGAAGCCCGCCAGCTGCTGCGCGACGTCGAGTTCAAGTCCGGCCCCTACGAAGCCGCCGAGGACGCCGACGTCCTGGTCATCGTCACCGAATGGGATCAGTTCCGCGCCCTCGATCTGGACCGCGTGAAGCTGCTCATGCGCAAGCCCCTGGTGGTCGATCTGCGCAACATCTACCGCCCGGCCGAGATGCTCAGGCACGGCTTCGAGTACAAGAGCGTCGGGCGGCGATAATCGCAATCCCTTGTGCGCTAAGCCTCCGGTCCAGCGCGCTCCTTACTCAGTCACAACCGTGAATTGAGTAAATCCAAATCATCTGCGGCCATTTCGTCCGATCACATCCGTTTCGCGCGGCACGGCGCGGTGCGTCCTGCGAGCCTGTGCCTGCGACCAACCTGCTGCACGCCCTGAAGGTCGCGGGTGTCGACCACGTCGGCATCGGACTGGACCTTGACGGCGGCGGCGGGGTCACCGGGCTCGAAGATGTGGCCGACGACTGGAAGATCACGGCCCGACCGCTGAAGGAGGGCTACACCCCCGCCGACCTGCAGAAGATCTGGAGCGGCAACGCCCTGCGCGTGATGCGCGCGGCGGAGGCGGGGCGGACCGCCTCGTTCTAGGCGCCGCCCTTGGGCCGCTTGCGCAGGATGAATTCGATGCCGGACTCCGCGACATAGGTCAGGGTCTGGTCGAACCGCGGCTGGCCGGTGAGCCGGGCCATGTCCGTGCGGAAGGTGGCGTCGAGCAGTTCGATCTTCAGCACGCTGGCCTCGGCCTTCACCGCATCCAGCATCTGCAGCAGGTTGATGCTGACCGGCGACCAGGAGGTCTGCTTGCCGATGGTGAAGGTGTGCTTGTGATCGTCGTTGAAGGTCGAGGGCCACACCCCCTGCTCATAGAGGTCCTCGTCCGGGATCAGGCAGATCAGATGCCCGCCGGGCTTCAGCACCCGGATCCAGTGGTTCAGGGCGATCCACGGATCGACCATGTGCTCCAGGCAGTGCGACGAGTGGACGAAATCCAGGGTCTCGTCCGGAATGCTTTCGAGATACTGGGCGTCGCCGTCGTCCAGGTCCCAACCGCGGCAGTTCATGCCGGGGAAGAACTCGTAGAATTGGCCCAGCGGATCGGGCCCGGAGCCGATGTCGATACCGGAGCCAACCAGGTAACGCGTCGCATAGCGGCTGTCGCGCAGCTTGCCGAAGATGGATTTGCTCGTGCCTGACACGCGGTGTCTCCGTTACGCCGTCCGGCGCATGCTGATGATCGGGATCGGCTTGGTCAGGATCTGCCCCTGCAGTTCCTTGAACGCCGCCTTGCCCTTGGTTTCCAGGCCATGGATGGTCTTCACCACCTCCATGCCGTCGATCACGTGGCCGAACACGGCATAGCCCTGGTTATCGCCCTTCTTCTCGGGATGGGCGTCCAGGTAGGGCATCGGATTGAGGCAGATGTAGAAGTCGGCCGTCGCCGTGTTGGGGCCGAACCGGGCCAGCGAGATGGTGCCGGTGTCGTGGATCAGCCCGGTCTTCTCGCTGCTCTCGTGGGCGACCGGCGGATAGCGGCGGGTGGTCCCCGGCGGCTGACCCTGGATGGTGCCCCAATCGGGCAGGTCCTCGGTCTTCATGGCGCGGTAGATGTTGCCGCCGTCGTAGAGCTTGTTGTCGACATAGCGCAGGAAGTTGGCCGAGGTCAGCGGAGCCTTGCGATTCTCCAGCTCCACCACGATGTCGCCGCGCGAAGTCTTGATCCGCACCTTGGGCGGCATGCGCTGGGCGAACACCAGCTCCGGGGTCAACGCCAGGCCCGCTGCGCCCAGCACCGCGCGGCGGCCGATCCTCGAACTATCCATCGTCATCCTGCTCAACGAACCCCTAGGCCACACGGAACGCCAGTTTGCCCGCCGCTCCGCCGATCGCGCCGGTGACCGCCGAGGACACTGTGCCCAGGGCGAGCAGGCTGGGCGGCACGTCGCGCAGGACGACGGATATAGCGATGCCGATCAGGGCGCAGATCGCCCCGGCCAGGGTGCCGCCGCCGATGTCCGAGCCCCAGCCCGCCCGGGCCTTGTAGGCGTAGACCAGGCCCGCGATCAGCGAAAAGCCCATCCCGCCGAAGGCGAACAGGCCCTTCACGGGCTCCGAGACATGCCCGACCAGCACCATGACGATCTGCAGGACGAGGCCTACGATCGTCGCCACACTAAAGCGTTCCGGTGCATCGCACCCTCCTCCGCGCCGTCTATGTGCTCTAGGCGGCCGCCTTCTTGACCACGCCCACCAGTTCCTTGACCAGCTTGCCCACCAGCACCTCGTCGTCACCCTCGGCCATGATCCGGATCAGGGGCTCAGTGCCCGAAGCGCGGATCACCAGGCGGCCGGTCCCTTTCAGTTTCTCCTCGGCGTCGGCTATAGCCTTCTTCACCTCGACATTCTCCAGCGGCTTGCCGCTTGAGAAGCGCACGTTTTCCAGTTTCTGGGGCGCAGGCTCGAACTGGCGGGCCAGGGTGCTCATCGGCTTGCCGCTCTTGACCATCACCGCCAGCACCTGCAGCGCCGCGATCATGCCGTCGCCGGTGGTCGACACGTCCGACAGGATCACATGGCCGGACTGCTCGCCGCCCAGGTTGAAGCCGCCCTGGCGCATCTTCTCCATCACATAGCGGTCGCCCACCTGGGTCCGCTCCAGCTTCAGGTCGAGCTTGCCCAGGAAACGCTCCAGACCGAGGTTCGACATCACCGTGGCCACAACCCCGCCGCCGGTCAGCCGCCCGCTCTCCGCCCAGGCCTTGGCGATGATCGCCATGATCTGGTCGCCGTCGACCGCCACGCCCTTCTCATCGCAGATCACCAGGCGGTCGGCGTCGCCGTCCAGGGCGATGCCGATGTCGGCGCGGAATTCCTTGACCGCCGCCGCCATCGCCTTGGGGTGGGTCGAGCCGCACTCATCGTTGATGTTGGTGCCGTCGGGCGTAACACCGATCTCGATCACCTCGGCGCCCAGTTCATACAGGGCCGTCGGCGCCACCTTGTAGGCGGCCCCGTTGGCGCAATCGATCACCACGCGCAGGCCGTTCAGGCTCATGTGGCGCGGGTAGGTCGCCTTGAGAATCTCGACGTAGCGCGCCTGGGCGTCGTCGATCCGGCGCACGCGGCCAAGTTCGCGCGGCGCGGCCAGGCCCTCCTGCAGACCCTCGTCCATGTGCGCCTCGATCTCCAGCTCGCGCTGGTCCGACAGCTTGTAGCCGTCCGGCCCGAACAGCTTGATGCCGTTGTCGCCGAACGAATTGTGCGAGGCCGAGATCATCACGCCCAGATCGGCGCGCATCGAGCGCGTCATCATCGCCACCGCCGGGGTCGGCAGGGGGCCGAACAGGCGCACGTCCATGCCCACGCTGGCGAAGCCCGCCACCAGGGCCGGCTCGATCATATAGCCCGACAGTCGGGTGTCCTTGCCGATCACCACCAGATGCCGCCGGTCGCTGCTCGAGCGGAACAGCTTGCCCGCCGCCAGCCCGACCCGCAGGGCGACTTCCGCCGTCATCGGGTGCTTGTTGGCCGGGCCGCGGATGCCGTCGGTGCCGAAATAGGCGCGCTTGGTCATGGGAGCTTGTCTCAGGGATGAGTCACTGCCCTCTTCTAGTCCCCATTGGGGCCCGCTCAAAGGCCCGGCCTAGCGCATCGTCTGCGCGCCTCTGACCTCATCGACTCCTAGCGGCGCGCGCGGCCTTGCACTAAGCAGTCCCGGCAGAGGAGCCCACCCGCGCATGAAGCCTGTCCGTAAAGCCGTCCTGCCCGTCGCCGGTCTCGGCACCCGCGTCCTGCCCGGCTCCAAGACCGTGCCGAAAGAACTGCTCAACGTCGTCGACCGGCCGATCCTGTCCTACATCGTGGCCGAGGGCCGCGCCGCCGGCATCGAGCACTTCGTTTTCGTCACCGGACGCGGCAAAAACGCCATCGAGGACTACTTCGACCATCACATCGAGTTGGAGGCCCAGCTGCAGGCCAAGGGCAAGACCGCCCTGCTGGCGGAGATCGTCGGCGAGTTGCCCAAGCCCGGCGAGATGTCCTTCGTGCGCCAGATGCAGCCGCACGGTCTCGGCCACGCCGTCTGGTGCGCCCGCGACATCGTCGGCGACGAACCCTTCGCCGTCATGCTGCCCGACATGCTGATGGAAGGCCCGGTCGCTCCCCTGAAACAGGCCATCGACGCCCAGGCCAAGGTCGGCGGCAACATCATCGTGGTCGAGCCTTGCCCGCCCGGCGAGGCGCACAAGTACGGCGTCGTCGCACTGGACGGCGCGGGCGGCCGCCTCAACAAGATGACCGGTATGGTCGAGAAGCCGCCCAAGGGAACCGAGCCCTCCAACCTGTTCATCTCCGGCCGCTACGTCCTGCAGCCCGAGATCTTCGCCATCCTCGCCGATCAGGAACGCGGCGCCGGCAACGAGATCCAACTCACCGACGCCATGGCGACCCTGATGAAGAGCCAGGCCTTCCACGCCCTCGAATACGAGGGGACCACCTACGACTGCGGCGACAAGATCGGCCTGCTGCGCGCCAACGTCGCCTTCGCCCTCAAGCGCACCGACCTGGGCGGCGACGCGCGGGCAGCGGTCCTCGACCTGCTGAAATGAACCTCCTGGCCTTCGGCTTCGGCTATTCGGCTCGGGCGCTCGCCCGCCGCCTGCAGGCCAAGGGCTGGAGCATCGCCGCGACGGCGCGCAACCCTGCGGACCGCCCCGGCATCGAAAGCCTCGGCGTGCGGACCGTCGACCCCGGCGACGAAGCCGCTCTCGCCGCCGCGACCGCCGCGGCCCAGGCCATCCTGATCAGCGCCCCGCCCGGCGAGCGCGGCTGCCCCGGCCTCGCCGCCCTGGCCCCGGCCATCGCCGCCTCCGGCGCCTTTCCCGACTGGATCGGCTACCTGTCCACCACCGGCGTCTACGGCGACCGCGAGGGTGGTTGGGTGTTCGAGACCAGCGCCCTCAACGCTCATTCCGTCGAAGGCGCCCGCCGGGTCGCCGCCGAGCGTGACTGGCGCCAGATCGGCCGCGGCATGGGCCTCACGGTCACCGCCTTCCGCCTGCCCGGCATCTACGGTCCCGGCCGCTCCTCCTTCGAGCGCCTGCGCGACGGGACCGCCCGCCGCCTGATCAAGCCCGGCCACGTCTTCTCGCGCATCCATGTCGAGGATCTGGCCGCCGGGCTGGAACTGTCGATCGCCCGGCCCCTTGCGGCGGGCGTCTACAACCTCTGCGACGACGAACCGGCCTCCGCCGCCGAAGTCACGGCATATGCCGCCGACCTGCTGGGCGTGCCCGCCCCGCCCGCCGAACCTTTCGATCCGGCCGCCCTGTCGCCCATGGCCCAGCGCTTCTACGAAGAATGCAAGCGCGTCTCCAACGCCCGCGCCAAGGCCGAGCTCGGCTGGTTGCCCGCCTATCCCACCTATCGCGAAGGGCTGGCCGCGATCCTCGCCGGCGACCGTCACTGATCTGACAAGCTTGACGGTCATGTTGCGCCGTCCTTGCGGAAGGATAACTGTGCGCCGAGGCTTTGGCGGGGAACCGGCGATGAAAACCAATCTGCTCGTAACCGGCGCAATGGTCGTGTCCCTGGCGGCCGGCCTGGCCCAGGCGGCCGACGGCCCCATCCAATCGGCCTTCGTGGTGCTCGGCGACAACGGCGCCGCTCAGGCCCGCGTGGTCACCACCGACGGCGCCTGCCCCTCGGTTCAGATCGACGGGCGCGCCATCGCCATGACCGTGCGTGCTGCGCCGGGGACCCTGCCCCTGCGCACGACCCGCTCGACCCCGGAGCTCAGCAAAGCCTCCGAGTTTGCCGTCACCGTCTGCGAGGCCCCCCTGCCTCGCGGCAAGACCGCCAGCGTCGGCGGCCGCCCCCTGCCGCTGCCGGTTTCCGACCCCAAGCGCATCGTCGTGATCGGCGACACCGGCTGCCGCATCAAGACCTCGGACAGCGCCTTCCAGGCCTGCAACGACGCCAACCTCTATCCCTTCGCCAAGGTCGCCGCCTCGGCCGCCGCCTTCAAGCCCGACCTCGTCATCCACGTCGGCGATTATCTCTACCGCGAGAACCCCTGCCCGGCGGGCAACGCCGGTTGCGCCGGCAGCGTCTGGGGCTATGGCTGGGATAGCTGGAACGCCGACTTCTTCGCCCCCGGCGCCCCTCTGCTGGCCGCCGCCCCCTGGGCCGCCGCGCGCGGCAATCACGAGAGCTGCAACCGGGGCGGCCAGGCCTGGTGGCGGATCATGGATGCGCGCGCCCTGAAGGCCGGTCAGGATTGCATCGACCCGGCCAACGACGGCGTCGGCGACTACACCGACCCCTACGCCGTCCCGCTCGGCAACGGCGCTCAGTTGATCCTGCTCGACTCCTCCAACGCCCTGAACAACGAGATCGACCCCGCCAGCCCGATGGGCCTCAAATACCGCGACATGTACGCCAAGTACTCGGCCCTGGCGGCCAAGACCCCCTACTCGATCATGGTCCAGCACCATCCGATCCTGGCCTTCGCCGCCACCGAGAAGGCCGGCGCCATCACCCTCAATCCCGGCAATCTGAGCCTGCTGTCGATCTTCGGCATCGGCAACCCGTGGTATGTGCCGAACTCCACCAAGCTGCTGCTGGCCGGCCACGTTCACCTGTTTGAGCAGCTGAGCTTCTCAACCACCCATCCGTCGCAATTCGTGGCCGGCTTCTCAGGCACCCAGGAGGACATCGTGCCCCTCCCGGAAAAGCTGCCGGACACCACCGCGCCCGCGCCCGGCGCCCGGCCTTCGGCCTTCAGCTCGTGGATCGACGGCTTCGGCTTCATGACCATGGAGCGGACGGGCAAGGAGAGCTGGAGCATCCTCGTGCACGACGTGGACGGCAAGGTGGTCAACCGCTGCACCGCCCAGGGCAAGGTCTCGTCCTGCGAGATCGCCCAGGTCAAGGTTCCCAAGCCCGGCTAGAGCCTGTCAGGCGAAGTGTATGCGGTTCGCGGCCCGGGCAGGCTCTAACTAAAAGCTGACGTCCTCGACCGCCGCGATCAGCCGCGCCAGGTCCTGCGGCCGCGACAGCCGGTGGTCGCCGTCCTTGATCAGGGTGAAGGTCACGTCGTCGCCCTCGATCGCCTTGACCAGTTCCTGGGCGTGGGTCCACGGCACGGCGTCGTCCATCGCCCCCTGCAGGATGCGCACCGGCGCCTGGATGCCCAGCGGCCCCGGCATCACCGACCAGCGCGCGCCGTCTTCGATCAGCAACCGCGTGATCGGATAGCCGGCGGGATCATGGTCCGACGGCTCCATCCACACCCCGTCACGTTCCAAAGCCGCCAGCGCGTCCTTGCTGAAGCGCGGCTTCATCAGGGCCTCGGTGAAATCGGCGGCGGGCGCGATCAGCACCAGCCCATGGATTCGTTCAGCCCGCGCCGCCGCCACCAGCAGCGACAGCCAGCCGCCCATCGACGAGCCCACCAGCACCAGCGGCCCATCGGTCATCTCGTCGATCACGGCCAGAACGTCGGCCCGCCAGCGGCTGATCGAGCCCTGCTCGAACGCGCCCGAGGACTCGCCGTGGCCGAAGTAATCGAAGCGCAGGTAGTCGCGCCCAGCGCCTTGCGCCCACTCCGCCAGCGCCTGCGCCTTCGTCCCCGTCATGTCCGAGCGGAACCCGCCCAGCCACACCACCGTCGGCCCGGCGCCGGCTGTCCGCCGCCACGCCAACTGCTCGCCATCCAGGCGCCGAAGCCTGCCGTTGGTTTCACTCATGGCGCGCGGGCCCTCCTTCGGCTAACTAGACCTTATCTGCCTTAACCCTCCCAAGGCCCTGGCGAAAACGGCTTGAGCGCCCTGCCCCCCGATTTCACACTTCTGCAGATCGTCCCACGGCTCGACACCGGCGGCGCCGAGCAGACCTCCGTCGACATCGCCGCCGCCGTCCAGGCCGCCGGCGGGCAGGCGTTGGTCGCCTCGATGGGCGGACGCATGGATTTGGCCCTGGCCGCGTCCGGCGCGACTCTGATCCGCCTGCCGGTCCACTCCAAGAACCCCCTGGTGATGATCGGCAACGCCGTGCGCCTGGCCCGCCTGATCCGCGAGCGCAAGGTGTCCCTGGTCCATGTCCGCTCACGCGCCCCCGCCTTCAGCGCCTGGCTGGCGGCCAAGGCGGCGCGCGTTCCCCTGATCGCCACCTACCACGGGGTCTACAACGCCAAGTCGGCGATCAAGCGCTGGTACAACGGGATCATGACCCGCGGCCGGGTGGTGATCGCCAACTCCGAGTTCACCCGCGGCCACGTCGTCGCCCAGCATGGCATCGATCCGGCCAAGGTCGTGGCCATCCCGCGCGGCGTCCATATCGAACGCTTCGACCCCGCCGCCGTCTCGCCCGAGCGCATCCACGCCCTCAGCCAAGCCTGGGGCCTCGATCCCGCGGATGCCCGCGTGAAGGTGCTGCTGGCCGGCCGCCTGACCCGCTGGAAAGGCCAGACCCTGGCCATCTCGGCCGCCGCCCGTCTGAAGGCGCAGGGCATCGACGATTTCCTGCTGATCTTCGCCGGCGATAGCCAGGGCCGCATCAGCTACCTGTCCGAGCTGGAGGACAGCATCCGCAACAAGGGGCTGCAGGACAATGTGCGCATCGTCGGCCACTGCGCGGACATGCCCGCCGCCTACGCCGTCTGCGACATCGCCATCGCCCCCTCGCTCGATCCGGAAGCCTTCGGCCGCACCGCCGTGGAGCCCCAGGCCATGGGCCGTCCGGTGATCGCCGCCGACCATGGCGCCACCCGCGAAACCGTGGCCCCCGGCGAGACCGGCTGGCTGGCCAAACCCGGCGACGCCGACGCCTGGACCCACGCCCTCGGCCAGGCCATCGCCGCCGGCCCCAAGACCCGCGCCATCATGGGCCAGGCCGCCATGCGCCGCGCCCGCGACCTCTATTCGGTGCAGGCGATGAGCGCCGCCACCCTCGACGTCTACGCCCGAGTCATGGACCGCCGCCTATGAGAGAGGCCGTGGCCCGCCCGCTGAGCGCCTACCAGCGCATCCTGGTGATCAAGCTCGGAGCCCTGGGCGACTTCGTCCAGTCCATGGCCGCCATGGCCCAGATTCGCCGCGCCCACCCCAAGGCCCGCATCACGCTGCTGACCACCCCCACCTATGCGGACCTGGCCCAGGCCAGCGGCTGGTTCGACGCCATCGATTCCGGCGGGCGGCCGAAGGGCGTGCTCGGCCTCCTCGGCATGGCCCTGCGCCTGCGCGGCGGCCGGTTCGAGCGGGTCTACGACTTGCAGACCTCCTCGCGCAGCCGCAACTACTACTACCTGTTCGCGCCCAATTTCCCCGAGTGGTCGGGCATCTCGCCCGGCGCCTCGCACCGCCACGTCAATCCGCGCCGCGACCTGATGCAGACTCTCGACCGCCAGTGGGATCAGCTGGCAGAGGCCGGCTTGGTCCATCCCCTGGCCGAAGGCCTCGCCCCGGGGCCGGACCTCAGTTGGGCCGCCGCCGCCGCCGGCCGCGAAATCCCGCCCCTGTCCGAACGTTTCTCGATCAAGGCCCCTTACGCCCTGATCGCCCCCGGAGCCTCGCCGGGCCGTCCCCGCAAGCGCTGGCCCCTGCGCCACTTCATCGAACTGGCCAAGGCGCTGGAGGCCATGGGCGTGACGCCGGTGGTGATCGGCGGCGGTCAGGAGATCGCCCTGGCCGAAGCCATCGTGCGTGAGGCGCCCTCGGCCCTGGCCCTGACCGGCCGCACCAAGCTTGTGGAGCTGGCCGCGCTCGGCGCCGGCGCGGAGGTCGCCATCGGCAACGACACCGGCCCGACCTATCTGGCCGCCTTCGCCGGCGCCCCGACCCTGGTTCTGTTCTCCGCCGACTCCGACCCGGCCCTGTGCGCGCCGCGCTCGCCGGGCGTCACCGTGCTGCAAAGGGGCGACCTTGCCGATCTTTCTGTCGACGAGGTGACGAAAGCCGTCGCACTGTTGCGCGGCGCCGCTTGATAGCGCGACGGCGCTTGTTCATATATCGTGTGGCGTGTGTGAACGGTTCGCGCTCTCGCGACCCGCACCTCGCTTTGTGTAGATAGCTCCCGGAGTATACGCCTATTCGCCGTCCTATGCCCGCCGCCCCGTCCAAAGACGGTCCCCGCATCAATGATGAAATCCGCGCCCAAAAGGTGCTGCTGATCGACCAAAACGGCGAAAAGCAGGGGATCATGCCGATCACGTCGGCTATCGAAGCCGCGGAAGAGGTTGGTCTGGACCTGGTCGAGATTTCCCCCAACTCCGATCCCCCGGTCTGCAAGATCCTGGACTACGGCAAGTTCAAGTTCCAGGAGCAGAAGAAGAAGAACGAGGCGCGCAAGCGTCAGAAGACCGTCGAAATCAAAGAGATCAAGCTGCGGCCCAATATCGACACCCACGACTACGAGGTGAAGGCCAAGGCGATGCACCGCTTCTTCGAGGAGGGCGACAAGGTCAAGGTGACCCTCCGTTTCCGCGGCCGTGAAATGGCCCACCCGGAGCTGGGCATGAAGCTGCTGATGCAGGTCAAGAGCGACTTCGATCCGGTGGCCAAGGTCGAGTACGAGCCGCGCATGGAAGGCCGCCAGATGATCATGATCCTGGCCCCTCGATAAAAGTCCGTCATCCCGGCCAACGGAGCAGCGAAGCTGCGTGGGCCGAGCCGGGAGCATCGAAATCAAAAAACGCCTCGGGCCATCCCGGGGCGTTTTTCTTTGCCTGCAGTCGGTCTAGAGACTGTTCGCATGACCACGTCGCCACCTGAGCAGCAGGCCCCGCCCGGCAGGGCCGCCGTGCTCGTCCTGTTGGCCGTGGTGTTCGTCAACCTGGTGGGCTTCGGCATCCTGATGCCGATCCTGCCGTTCTACGCCCAGTCGTTCCACGCCCCCGCCTGGCAGGTGACCTGGGCCTTCGCCGCCTTCTCCATCGGTAACTTCTTCGCCGAGCCGATCTGGGGCCGGCTTTCGGACCGCATCGGCCGCCGCCCGATCCTGATCGGCACCATCGCCGCTAGCGGCGTGGGTTTCGTCGCCCTCGCCTTCGCCCCCAATATCTGGGCCGTCCTGGTGATCCGCCTGTTCACCGGCCTGACCACCGGCAACCTGTCGACCATCCAGGGCTACATCGCCGACATCACCCCGCCGCGCTATCGTTCCGGCCGCATCGGCATGCTGGGCGCCGCCTTCGCGCTAGGGTTCGTCGCCGGACCGGCCATGGGCGGCCTGCTGGCCCGGCCGCAGCTGGGCAGCGCCGGCTTCCACCTGCCCCTGTTCGTCGCCGGTGCCCTGTCCTTCGCCGCCGCCATCGGCGTGGTCCTGTTCGTGCGCGAGAGCCATGCCAGGGGCCAGGGCGTCTCGACCGTCGAGGGCCCGCGTCTGGCGGTCTGGATCGAAGCCCGCCGCCATCCGGTGCTCGGCCGCGCCCTGGTGGTCACCCTGCTGCTCACCGCCGCCTTCTCGGCCGTGGAGTCGACCTTCGGCCTGTGGGCCCAGCACCGCTACGGCTGGGGCCCGTTCAAGCTGTCCCTGTGCTTCGCCAGCGTGGCCATTACCGCCGCCCTGGCCCAGGCCTTCGTCACCGGCCGCTTGACCCGCCGCTACGGCGAGGCGGTCATGCTGGCGGCGGGTCTGGCCATCATCGGCTTCGCCCTCGCCATCCTGCCGCTCGGTCAGGGCATCGTGCGCACCATCGCCCTGATGGCCGTCGCCGTGTTCGGCCAGGCCCTGGCTCTGCCCAACATCTCGGCCCTGATCTCGCGCACCACCGCCCACGACCGCCAGGGTGCCATGCTCGGCATGAACATGTCGGTCGGCGCCCTGGCGCGGGCGATCGGGCCCATCGCCGGCGGCGCCCTGTTCTCCATCGTCGGTCCCGACGCGCCTCTGTTCGTTTCCGCCTTGGTTTTGGCGCCCGCTGTGCTTCTAGCTTGGCAGGCCGAAGGCGCCGCCAAGCGCCGCTACATCAAGGATGAGGCGCGCTAGATGATCGACCGCCGCACCCTGATCGCCGCCGCGCCCCTGGCCGCCGCCTGGCCCGCCTTCGCTCAAGACGACGCCCCGCTCAAGGCCTACGAGACCGCCACCGGCGGCCGCATCGGCCTCTATGCCGAGAACCTCGCTGCCGGCAAGACGCTTGCCTGGCGCCCCGACGAGCGCTTCGTCATGTGCTCCACCTTCAAGGCGTCGCTGGCGGGCGCCGTCCTCCACCGCGTCGACAGCGGCGCCGAGCGCCTGGACCGCGTCATCCGCTTCGGCCCCAAGGACATTCAGCCCTACGCTCCCACAGCAAAGGCCGCGCTCGACAAGGGCGAGCTGACAGTGGCCCAGATGTGCAAGGCCGCCGTCGAGCTCAGCGACAACACCTGCGCCAATCTGCTGCTGGAAGCCATCGGCGGCCCCGCAGCCCTGACCGCCTTCTGGCGCGTCACCGGCGACGATGTCTCGCGCCTGGACCACAACGAGCCCCTGCTCAACCGATCCAGGCCGGGCAATCCTGAGGACACCACCACCCCCAAGGCCATGGCCAAGACCATCCAGGCCCTGACTCTCGGTAGGGTCCTCGCGCCCGCCTCCCGAGAACGCATCACCGACTGGATGATCGCCTGTCAGACCGGCGCCAACCGCCTGCGCGCCGGCCTGCCCAAGGCCTGGATGATCGGCGACAAGACCGGCAACAACGGCGCCGACGCCTGCGGCGACATCGCGGTCGCCTGGCGCGCTCTGGGCGAGCCGATTCTGATCGCCTGTTACGTCCAGGGCGGCAAGCCGACCCCGGCGCAGCAGGACGCCGTCTTCAAGCAGGTTGGCGAGCTCGTTGGGCGCAGGCTCGGCGCCTGACTTCGGCTTGCCTTGCGGCCAGCTTTCCCGTATTGACGCCCCCTCTCGGAACCGCCTGGCCAATGGCATGCCATGGCGGTTCGTCATGCACTACTTAGAGGACGGTCCTTCGGGACCGCAGCGAAATGCCGAAGTTGAAGACTAAGTCAGGCGCCAAAAAGCGCTTCAAGATCACTGCGTCGGGCCTCGTGAAGGCCGGCGTGGCGGGCAAACGCCACCGTTTGATCAGCCACAACGGCAAGTACATCCGTCAGCAGCGCGGCACCAAGGTGCTGCAGCCCCAGGACGCCACGAAGGTGAAGAAGAACTTTCTTCCCTACGGCCTCTGACCCCAGCATCTTGAAGGCATACTGAAATGGCACGCGTCAAACGGGGCGTTACCGCCCACGCCAAGCACAAGAAGGTTCTCGAGCAAGCCAAGGGCTTCTACGGGCGCCGCAAGAACACCATCCGCACGGCCAAGGCCGCGGTGGATAAGGCCGGGCAATACGCCTATCGCGATCGCAAGATCCGTAAGCGCATGTTCCGCTCGCTGTGGATCCAACGGATCAACGCGGCGGCCCGCGTCGAAGGCTTCACCTACTCGCAGTTCATCCACGGTCTGGACCTGGCCGGCATCGATATGGACCGCAAGGTCCTGGCCGATGTCGCGGGCGCCGACCCGGCCGCCTTCAAGGTCATCGCCGACAAGGTTCGCTCCGCGCTGGCTTAAGGCTTTGGGCTCAGGCCCAACCTGCTTAAAAGAGCCCTCCAGCCCGGTGCTGGGGGGCTTTTTGCTGATTCCTGGATTCCCAAGACTGACATGACCGACCTGACATCCCTGGAAGCCGAACTGACCGGCGCCGTCGCCTCGGCCGCCGACCTCCCCGCGCTCGACGCGGTGCGGGTGGGCGCGCTCGGCAAGACCGGCTCGATCTCCAACATGCTCAAGTCCCTGGGCTCCATGTCCCCCGACGAGCGCAAGACCGCCGGCCCGGCCATCAACGGCCTGCGCGACCGCGTCGGCGCCCTGATCGCCGACCGCAAGGCCGCCCTCGAAGCCAGCGCCCTGGAAGGCCAGCTGGCCGCCGAGCGCCTCGACCTCACCCTGCCCGCCGCCCCGCGCCGCAAGGGCTCGGTGCACCCGACCATGCAGGTGTTCGACGAGCTGACCGCGATCTTCGCCGAGATGGGCTTCGCCGTGGCCGAGGGCCCCGACATCGAGGACGACTTCCACAACTTCACCGCGCTGAACTTCCCGCCCAAGCACCCGGCGCGGGAGATGCACGACACCTTCTTCTTCAATCCTGACGCCGAAACCGGCGAGCGGATGCTCCTGCGCACCCACACCAGCCCCGTGCAGGTGCGCACCATACTCAGCCAAAAGCCGCCGATCCGCATCGTCGCGCCGGGCCGCACCTATCGCAAAGACTCCGACCAGACCCACACCCCGATGTTCCATCAGATCGAGGGGCTGGTGATCGACCGCGACATCCACATGGGCCACCTCAAGTGGACCTTGGAGACCCTGATCGGCCGCTTCTTCGAGACCGACGCCGTCACCAGCCGCTTCCGCCCGCACCACTTCCCCTTCACCGAGCCCTCGGCGGAGATGGACATCCAGTGCGACCGCTCCGGCGGCGAGCTGAAGATCGGCCAGGGCTCCGACTGGCTGGAGATCCTCGGCTGCGGCATGGTCCACCCCAATGTGCTGCGGGCCTGCGGCGTCGATCCGGACGAGTACCAGGGCTTCGCCTTCGGCCTCGGCGTCGACCGCCTGGCCATGCTCAAGTACGGCGTGCCGGACCTGCGCGACATGTTCGCGTCCGACACCCGCTGGCTGGCCCACTACGGCTTCTCGCCCTTCGTCGCTCCCAATCCCGCTTCCGGTCTGTCGTGATGCTGAGCAATATTATCGCTGCGGCGGCTGTCACAGCCGTCCCCACCCAACTCTGGCATGTTGGAGATGACGGGCTGAGCCTGAAGGTTTCGGCTTCGATCGAGACAACCTTCAAAAGGGACCCGGTATTTACGGTAGGCGCGCAGGGCGATTTCATAGTGTCGGCGCCAGTCACAAACGTCACGTTCGACCGCGAAGGCTCACGCCCCCTCGTCTTCTTCTCATACGAAATTTCCCGCGCGGGAATGATCCTCGCCGATGGCGACGTCCGCTGCTCCGAGCAGGCGTTAGCTGACTGCGCCAAAGTGGTCGTTCGTGCCGCCCGGAAGGCTGTGTCCAAATGAAATTCACCCTGTCCTGGCTCAAGGACCACCTCGACACCACCGCCTCGGTCCAGCAGATCGTCGACGCCATGACCATGGCCGGGCTCGAGGTCGAGGACGTCCACGATCCCGCCGAGGCCTTGGCCCCGTTCAGCGTGGCCAAGATCGTTGAGGCCGTGCAGCACCCCAACGCCGACCGCCTGCGGGTCTGCCAAGTCGACACCGTCGACGGCCGCAAGGAGATCGTCTGCGGCGCGCCCAACGCCCGCGCCGGCCTGA